>JAGVLW010000069.1 GCA_020054105.1 Alphaproteobacteria bacterium
CAAAAAAGGCTGGCTGTAGCAGGCTTTCAGGGGGGTATTTACCTAAATATTCGTTTGCGGAAGCGCAGGTAGGGGAGATACAATCACCATCATGACTATACAAAACCGTGCTTTAGACGCATTGAAGTTAGAAATCGTGGCCAATATTGGCATGGCGAACCCAGCTATCAAAGTCGTCACCCGATACCCCGTTGCGTCAAGAATACCGGCGCCGCAGGATAAACAGGACATCGCTTCCATACTTAAAGAGGGAGGGGATTTCAAGTTTATAGAGGCCGACCATCAGCAGGCGTTAAAAACTTTATCCGCGGCCGTGCTCAGCGTGGTGAATAGAAACAACCGCTATGGAGTCAGCTATATCCCGACCTTGTGGGTAAACGATAGCGGCACGGCGGAAATCCTCATCAAATTTGCAACGAACGGGGACAGGTTTTTGACCGATTCCGGGATGGAAGTAAGGCCCACGCGCAATGCAAATGAAGTTATGGATCCTATTTTTAAAGCCCTATCGCGCGAGCTTGCCAATGAAATGACAAGGCCTGCTGGGCTTGGGCCGTCGGCGGCTGGCGTCGGCAAGGCGTAACGCCGGTTTCCCCCAAACAAAACCCCGTTCACCTTGCGATGAACGGGGAGGTTTAGTTATCTGATAGGGCTTACGCTTTTTTCAAGAGCGTCGTATATGTCGAAACTAACATATAGATGCCCGATACGCCCACCAGCACATTGATGGTGGCACTGAGTGCGCCAAACATCGCGATCAGGTCAAGATGCAACCACGACGCAAAACCGATATTGGCTGCGCCCAGTATGACCAGAAACGTTGCTACTTTGTGAAACATATGGTTCTAAAACCTCCTCCTGTTAATGGGTTAAATCTCTTTGTTTTTCCTTCTTAACCCATAGATACATCCTACCATAAATTGCTGCATCGCACAATAGTTATGCTGCAACGCACAAAACTATATGTAATACACTGATAAATAATGATATATTTTTGTAACCAAATCTTCATTTAGTTTTTCAGTGGATTTTGTTTAGACTGGAAGCATGACAAACCCTCAAGATCCCCTATTCCCCGAAACCATGCGCCAGCGTGCGGCCAGGCTCTCGGACTATGAGCGCGACGCCATTGTCTGGCATGCCGGTCAATCGACCGAGGTGGCGCTGGCGGCGGGCATCATCGGAGAAAACGAGCGGGTTTCGCACTGGAACCATGTGGCGGAGGATTTATCCGCCGATGCCAAGCTGCTGGCAAAAATGACCGATGCCTATTTGCGGTGGCACGATGGCGATGAGCGCCACGCCGACAGCAATGAGGTGGTGCTCGCGCATTACGACATGCTGGAGCCGGTGGCGGCGAAGGCAGAGCTTTCCGGCGTCTCGCCACCCCAAGCCTTGCCCTCCGGCGATATTCCCAGGATGCTGGCGGTGGCCGTGGCATCGGCGGCGCTTGGTATGGGCGGCCAGCTGGTGGCACAGCAGGCCATGCCCGTACTCGGTCAGCGCGATCCTCATAGCAGCTTTCCGCACCTGCCGACGGAAGATGGCTTCACAGTCAGGCATGAGTCAGGCAGGCGCCGTCCTTTCTCCAATGGACAGGGACGGGAGCCATAGCAATTGTATTTACGCCGTAACTCGCTATAATCCGCGCCTTTCAAACCCTGGGATATTATGTCGCAGCTATTCATCAAGATGCACGGGCTTGGCAATGATTTTGTCATTTTCGACGGCCGCAAGACCCCGATCGCCTTCACGCGTGAGCAATTGCGCCTGATCGCCGACCGGCGCTTCGGCGTCGGCTGCGACCAGGTGATCGTGATCGAGCCTTCGAGCGAGGCCGAGGCGTTCATGCGCATCTACAATCCCGACGGCGGCGAGATCGACAGCTGCGGCAACGCCACGCGCTGCGTCGCCTGGATCCTCATGGAGGAAACCGGCAAGGACCGCGCCGTGCTCAAGACCAACGCCGAGCGGCTGGTATGCGAGCGCGTCGACGGCCAGCGCATCCGTGCCGACATGGGCCAGCCGCGCTTTGAATGGAGCCAGATCCCGCTCAGCCAGCCCTGCGATACGCTGCATCTGGACATCAAGGTGGGCGATTTGTCGCGGCCGGTGGCCGTGGGCATGGGCAATCCGCACATGGTGTTTGTCGTGCCCAGCGCCGACGACATCGCGGTGGCCGCCCTTGGCCCTAAGCTCGAGCATCACCCGCTTTTTCCCGAGCGCGCCAATATCAGCTTCGCGCAGGCGGTATCGCACGACAGCATCAAGCTGCGCGTATGGGAGCGCGGCGCCGGCGAAACGCTGGCCTGCGGCACGGCGGCCTGTGCGGCGCTGGTGGCATTGCATCGCCGCGGGCTGGTGGGAACGCAGGCAAATGTCTGGCTGCCCGGCGGCGTGCTCGACGTGAAATGGGATATGAAAAGCAACCACATTACCATGACCGGTGCGGTGGCGCTGGTGTTTAGCGGGAAGTGGTATGAATAGTGTTGTGAATCGTGCCTCGGGCCTAGTGCCTCGTGGAGAGGAAAAGGAATCCACGAATCACGATTCACGAACCACGATTCACGTGGTGAACTTCGGCTGCCGCCTCAACAGCTACGAAGGCGAGATCATCAAGCAGCAGGCGCTAGCCGCCGGGCTTGCCGGCGCCATCATCTTCAATAGCTGCGCGGTGACTTCCGAGGCCGAGCGCCAGGTGCGCCAGTCGATCCGCAAGGCGCGCAAGGAACATCCGCAGGCGAAAATCATCGTCACCGGCTGCTCGGCGCAGGTGCATCCCGACATGTACGCGGCGATGGCCGAAGTCGACAAGGTCATCGGCAACGAGGAAAAACTCACGCCGGCAGGCTACCGGTTCATTTTGCAGGGCGAGGAAAAAGCCCTGGTCAACGACATCATGTCGGTGCGCGAAACCGCCTCGCACATGGTTGCCTCGTTCGACGGCCGCGCGCGCGCCTTCGTGCAGGTGCAAAACGGCTGCGACCATCGCTGCACGTTTTGCATCATCCCGTTCGGCCGCGGCAATAGCCGCTCGGCCGCCATCGGCGACATCGTGGCGCAAGTGCGCACGCTGGTGGCTGGCGGCTATAACGAAATCGTGCTGACCGGCGTCGATATTTCCGATTACGGCAAAGACCTGCCCGGCGCGCCGACGCTGGGCCAAATGGTCCGCCGGTTGCTGGCATTGGTTCCCGAGCTGCCGCGCCTGCGCCTGTCTTCCATCGATGCGGTGGAGGTCGATGACGATCTTTACCGTTTGTTTGCCGACGAGCCGCGATTGATGCCGCATCTGCATATCAGCCTGCAGGCGGGCGACGACATGGTGCTCAAGCGCATGAAGCGCCGCCACCTACGCGCCGACGCGCTGGCGTTTTGCGAGCGCGTGCGCAAGCTTCGCCCCGACATGGTGTTCGGCGCCGACATCATCGCCGGCTTTCCTACCGAGACCGAGGCGATGTTTCAAAACACGCTGAACCTGGTGGAGGAGGCGGGGCTGACCTATTTGCATATTTTTCCCTACAGCGCCCGCGAGGGCACGCCGGCGGCGAAAATGCCGCAAGTGGCAAAGCCCGTCCGCAAGGAACGCGCGGCGCGGCTGCGCGCGCTGGGCGATAAGCAGTTGCAAAGCTACTTGCAAAGCCAGGTGGGAACAACCGCCTCGGTGGTGGTCGAGAAAGCGCGCATCGGCCGCAGCGAGCATTTCGCGATGGTCGCGCTGGATCGGGACTTAGAGCCGGGGAGTGTGGTGGCGGTGGAGATTGTGGGTGCCTCCTCGACATCATTGCGAGGTCTGGTTAGCATATCCCGCCATGCGGCGGGGCTTGCGGCATGAACTTCCTCTTCCGCCTCAAATCCGGCCTGGCGAAAACCTCCGGCAAACTTGGCGGCGGCATCGGCGATATTTTCAGCAAGCGCAAACTCGATGCGACGTCGATCGAAGAGCTGGAAGAGCTGCTGATCGAAGCCGATATGGGGGCAGCGGTGGCGGCCGAATTAACCGCCGCGCTTTCCAAGCAGCGTTTTGAAAAAGACATCGCGCCGGAAGAGGTCAGGCAATTTCTGGCTACGGAGATTACCAATATCCTCCAGCCGTTCGCCGTGCCGCTCACAATCGACAATCACAAACCGACGGTGATTATGGTCGTCGGCGTCAACGGCAACGGCAAGACGACTACGGTCGGGAAACTTGCCTATCAATACAAAGCTAGCGGACTGACTATTATGCTGGCAGCCGCGGATACGTTTCGTGCGGCGGCGGTTGAGCAATTACAGGAATGGGGCAAGCGGGCAGGGGTTGACGTGGTCACCGGCGAGCCGCAATCGGACCCGGCGAGCGTTGCTTTTAGCGCTTACGAAAGAGCGAAGGCGCAAAAAACGGATGTGCTGCTGATCGATACGGCCGGACGGTTGCATAATAAAGCCAATTTAATGCTGGAATTGCAGAAGATCAGCAAGGTACTGAAGAAAATCGATGCAGCGGCGCCGCACCATGTCGTGCTGGTGCTCGATGCTACCACCGGCCAGAATGCTATTTCGCAGCTTCAGGCCTTCAAGGAAATGGTGCAAGTCAGCGGACTGATTGTCACTAAGCTCGACGGCACCGCCAAAGGCGGCATTATCGTGGCGCTGGCCCGGCAGTTCAAACTGCCCATCCACGCCATCGGCGTCGGCGAGGCGATAGAGGATTTAAACACCTTTCAACCAGCTGATTTTGCTGAAAATATGCTGAATGCCAAATAATACCGGCTTGATTAATGGTTTTGTAATCTTTATGGTATAATATAATAGGGCGTTAAACCGAATTCTACTCGTGCGGCACAGGTAGTGTGCCGTTAAATTGTGTCAGGAGGATGCTATGGCCATTGATCCTATTTCCAGTAATATTGCCACCGCGGCGCAGTCAGGCCTGCAGCGAAGCAACAACCGTCTGCAGGCGGCGCTTGCCAGCCTGGTCAGCGGCACGAAGCTCAACCGTGCGTCCGACGACGTGGCGGCGCTTTCCATCGCCAGCAAGCTGCAATCGGAAACGGCGGCGCTGCGGCAGGTATCGTCCAACCTTGCCCAGGTCGCCAGCCTTTCGCAGGTGGCCGACGGTGGCGCTGCGCAAATACAAGATGCCTTGCAAAAACTCAAAGACCTTGCCCAGCAGGCGAATGCGCCGATTGTTAGTGAAGATAACCGCAAGGCGCTCAACCAGCAGTTCCAGCAGCTGAAAGCCGAGATCGACCGCATCAGCGAAAATACCAGCTTCAACGGCAAGAAATTGCTCGATGGCAGCATAAGCGGCGATAACGCCATCTCGGTCAACCAAACGGTTGCGGCCGAAGATGCGCCGTCTAATGACGACGAGGCGCTGTCCATTCCCAGCCTGTCCACCGGCAGTTTGTTTAGCGGGCAATCGCTCGACATTCTCTCTGCCAGCGGCGCGCTGCAAGCGAGCGCGGTCATCGACGAAGCGCTCAGTAAAGTAAGCACGGCGCGCGCCGATATCGGTTCGTTCCAGCAGGTAGCCAACTTCGCTGCCGCCAATGTCGACACCATCGTCGCCAACCAGCAGGCGGCCGTCTCGGAATTGTCGGACACGGATTTTGCCGCGGCGGCCTCGGAAGCCTCGCAGGCGCGCATCCTGCGCGAAGCCGCGCTGGCAATCCAGGCGCAAGGCAACCGCCTCAGCCCGGCATTGCTCAAGCTGATCGGGTAAACACCGTCATCCTCGGCGGCACGTAGTGCCGTCCGGGGATCTATTCCAAAACAAGATGGATTCCCGGCTCTCGCCTTCGGCGAGCCCGAGAATGACGCGACTGGTTAGTCCGGAGCGTTTTGCATGAGTTTCATGCCGAGGAACGTACACGCCCAGCAAGCGAGAACGAACACTATCATTTGCCCCAAACCTTGCAGCGGGGCCATGGTGGCGATGACGGCGCCCAGCGATGGAATGGCGAGAACGGCCACTACCAGTTTCGCCCACCAGAAGATGTCGCCTGTACCGCCTGCGTGTCCGTGGTTATCGTGCTTGTTAGTCATAACTATGCTCCCTGTTTTTTTGTTTCGGATTTATACATGGCATCATAATCTTGTCGCGTAATATAACACAGCCCGCCAAAAAAAACATGTAAATTGAGTGGCATGAATTTAATGGCGGATAATTCTATCCTGCTTAGCGTTTCTCCATAGGCACGAAACCGCGCGGGCTGGCGCCGGTGAATAGCTGGCGCGGGCGGCCGATTTTGGTTTTCGGGTCTTCCATCATTTCTTTCCACTGCGCCACCCAGCCGACGGTGCGCGCCACGGCGAACAGCACCGTGAACATCTTCGACGGGATGCCCATCGCGCGGTAGATGATGCCGGAATAGAAATCGACGTTCGGGTAGAGCTTGCGCTCGACGAAATATTCATCCGAAAGCGCGATGCGCTCCAGCTCGACGGCGATCTTGAGCAGCGGCTCGTCGATCTTGCCCAGTTCCTTCAGCACTTCCGAGCAGGTCGAATGCAGCACTTTGGCGCGCGGGTCGTAGTTTTTATAGACGCGGTGGCCGAAGCCCATCAGCTTGACGCCCGATTGCTTGTCTTTCACCTTCTTGATGAAGTCGGGGATGTTTTTCACATCGCCGATTTCCTGCAGCATGTCGATGACCGCTTCGTTGGCGCCGCCATGCGCGGGGCCCCACAGCGAGGCGATGCCGGCGCCGAGGCAGGCGAAAGGATTGGCGCCCGACGAGCCGGCGAGACGCACGGTCGAGGTCGAGGCGTTCTGCTCGTGATCGGCGTGCAGGATGAGGATTTTATCCATCGCGCGCGCCAGCGTCGGGTTGACCTTGTATTTTTCGCACGGCGTCGAAAACATCATGTTCAGGAAGTTTTCGGTGAAGCCTAGATCATTTTGCGGATAGATGAACGGCTGGCCGATCGAATATTTATAAGCCATCGCCGCCAGTGTCGGCATCTTGGCGATCAGCCGGTAAGCGGCGAGCTCGCGCTGGTCGGCGACGTTGATGTCGAGCGAGTCGTGATAGAAAGCGGACAGCGAGGCGGTCGCGCCCACCATGATCGCCATCGGGTGCGAGGCGCGCGGGAAGCCGCGGAACAGGAAATGCGCCTGCTCGTGCACCATGGTATGCAATGTGATGGCGCGGTCGAACTCGGCCTTTTGCTTTTTATTGGGCAATTCGCCGTTGAGCAGCAAATGCGCCACTTCCAGGAAGTCGCATTTTTCGGCAAGCTGGTCGATGTCGTAGCCGCGATAGCGCAATATGCCCTTGTCGCCGTCAATGAAGGTGATTTTCGATTCGCACGAGGCGGTGGAGACGAAGCCGGGATCGTAAGTGAACATGCCGGTTTCGGCGTAGAGCTTGCTGATATCCATAACGCTTTGGCCTTCGACCGCGTCGTAAATGGGGAAGCTGACGGTTTTGCCGTCAACGGACAAGGTGGCGGCTTTTTTCGAAGGCGCAGGCGCGATGATTTTTTCAGCGGCGGACATGGGACTCTCCCTAAAAATTGGTTATTGTTAACCAAGCCAGCCTCGCAGAGATTGGTAAAGAAAGTGTTGATGTGCAGTCGGTAATTACTTAGTTATTAGTCATGGCACTCAAAAATCCATTTCTTTCCGGCTTCCATCTTCGTCACGAGCATTATAGCCGCCTGATTTTCGCGTTATTCATCGTTTGCCTGTCGCTGCGCCTGAATTATCCGTTCTTCGACCATCCGATGAATAAGCTGTTTTCCGATCCGGGCAGGCATTGGCATGCCGGCGCGCATTTTTGGAATCCGACCATCATGGGCAGCATGGATCAATTTTTGTACCAGTTCTGGGTATGGCTGGTGCGCGCGTTCTCTCAGGATAACCGCTGGCTGGTCGCCGCTTCATTCGGAGGGTTGAGTCTGGCGATGGTATGGTGCTGGTACCGCGCCTTGCGGGAAGTGCTGCCAAGGAATCCCGCCTATATCGGCGCTATCGCCATCGCGCTCATCCCCTCGACATTGCATATTTACAGCTTTTGCATGACCGAAACCCTGCTGCTGCCGCTGATGGCGGCGGCGAGCTGGCTGACCTTGCGCGCCTTGCGCAAGCGGACGCTGGCAAGCGCGGTCTGGGCGGTATTATTTTGGATATGCGCCAGTTTTACGCGGCTGGTTGCGTTGCCGCCGGGGCTGGCATGCATCGCGATTCTGCTATGGAAATCGGACCGGAGGGCCGCGCTGCTTTTGGCCGTCATCGGCATATTTTGCGCCATCGGCATTCCGGCCGGTCAGCATGCTTCTCATAATATGAACGCATTCAAACCCTTCGGTTTTACCGGCATATTCAATGAAATTTACCGCGCATCGCCTGCGAAGACGATCGTGATGCAATTTGATGGCCGCAAGGCCAAATATGTTTTCAGTTCAGCCTATTTTTACAATCCAACACTGGAGCCTTTCGCCAAATGGAAAAGCCCGCGCGACGGCGCGGTCATCCTTAACATTGATCTTACCCGCGGCATGCAAGACTGGCAAAGCGCGCTGATGCGGGTAAAAGCCGCGCCGCGGCCGTTCACCGCGCTTGAGGATTGGGTCGATAACGCCATGGCGA
>JAGVLW010000103.1 GCA_020054105.1 Alphaproteobacteria bacterium
CATTCAGAACTCTCCACCCGCGCCATGATCCACCTGCATTTGGATATGTATGGACCCCAGACCGGAAGTGTTTTAACCCCGTCCTTCGATAAACGCCTAAAATTCACCTGGAAGCAAACGCAAGAAATTCTGCAGGCTAATAAAATTCCAATGCCGGAAGAAAAGGACTTATCCGAGGCGGGGAGACAAGCGTTGATGGATACCGCCTTTGAGCTCAAATCCGCGCAGGACGCTTTTGAGCTTTTACTGCGTCAAAACACCAAATTAAATAATAAATTAGCTATAGACCCGCTTACCGGACTATCGGCAAAAACGATGTTTGAGGAATCCCTAGGACGCACCATCGTGCGACGCAAACTGCCTGACGCTATCATTAAAAGCCGTGGCCGTACTCAACAGCCCTACCCTCCGGCAACCGTAGTGATGTTCGACGTGGATAGTTTCAAATCCATCAATTCGGTACTCGGTCATAAAGGCGCAGACGAGGCGCTGAAACATATCGCAAACATACTCAGAGAACAAACCCCTAAAGGCGATTTGGTCGCGCGCAGTTTCGATGAAGATCCGAATATCGTTGCCCGTAATTCGGCCGCCGCCGATGAATTTTTTGTGATTTTGCATAACGCCAACGCAGACCAGGCTCGCGATTATATTAACCGCGTGCAAACGGCAATTAAGCAGAAAGATTTTACGTTTGGCGAGAAAACTATTGCCTTAAGCATTACCGGCGCCGCCCATGAAATTACGGAGCGCGATACGGTAGAATCCGTTCTTCATGACGTCAGCATCAAAATGCTGGCGAATAAGTCCCAAAAACCAATTCTTGGCGATCACACGGCAAGAGCGGCAAAAAACGATGCCCCTCGCCAATTAGGCGAATAAGCATCTATGACCTCCCCCGTCTCGCTCCGCCGTACTTTTGCCATCATCTCGCATCCCGACGCCGGTAAGACGACGCTGACCGAAAAGCTTTTGCTGTTCGGCGGCGCGATTCATTTGGCCGGCGCGGTCAAGGCCAAGAAAGGCGGCAAGTCCGCCACCTCCGACTGGATGGCCATCGAGCAGCAGCGCGGCATTTCGGTCACCGCCTCGGTGATGACGTTCGAGTATGACGGCAAGACCATCAACCTGCTCGACACGCCCGGCCACAAGGATTTCTCCGAGGATACCTACCGGACGCTCACCGCCGTCGACTCGGCGGTGATGGTGCTCGACGGCGCCAAGGGCATCGAGGAGCAGACGCTCAAACTCTTCGAGGTCTGCCGCCTGCGCGATACGCCGATACTCACCTTCATCAACAAAATGGACCGCGAGACGCGCGAGCCGTTCGAATTGCTCGACGAGATCGAGCAGCGGCTGCAGCTTTCCGTCTGCCCGATCACCTGGCCGATCGGCATGGGCGAGCGTTTCCGCGGCTGCTTCAACATCGCCACCGACACGCTGTATCTGTTCGATGACGGCCAGGGCTCGCGCATAGCCGAGAGCATGAAATTCGAAGGCGCGAACGACCCGGCGCTCGACGAACATATTCCGCAGGCGGAATTAATAAAATTCCGCGAAGAGGTGGAGATGGTCAAGGCGGTCTATCCGCCGTTTAACCGCGAGCATTACCTCGAAGGACATCTGACGCCGGTGTTTTTCGGCAGCGCCATCAATAATTTCGGCGTGCGCGAATTGCTTGAAGCCTTGTGCGACATGGCCCCCGCCCCGCGCATCCAGGCGGCCGAACCGCGCAGCATCGCGCCCGAAGAGCCGAAATTCACCGGCTTCGTGTTCAAGATCCAGGCCAATATGGACAAGAACCACCGCGACCGCATCGCCTTCGTGCGCATCTGCTCGGGCAAATATACGCGCGGCATGAAAGTGCTGCATGTGCGCTCCGGCAAAACGCTCTCGCTCAACAACCCGGTGCTGTTTCTGGCGCGCGAGCGCGAGCTGGCGGAAGTTGCCTGGCCGGGCGACATACTGGGCATTCCCGGCCACGGCCATTTGCATATCGGCGACGCGCTGACCGAAGGCGAGCAGCTTTATTTCACCGGCATCCCGAGCTTCGCGCCGGAGCTGTTCCAGCGCGTGCGTCTGGAAGACCCGCTCAAATCCAAGCAGCTGAAAGCGGCGCTGGAGCAGCTTTGCGAGGAAGGCGCCTCGCAGATTTTCAAGCCGCTCGACGGCAGCAACTGGATCATCGGCGTCGTCGGCTCGCTGCAATTCGACGTTATCGCCTCACGGCTTGCCGCCGAATACGGCGTCAAAGGCAATTTCGAAGCCGTGCCCTATACGGCGGCGCGCTGGCTCAAGGCGAAGGACAAAAAATCGCTCGACGCATTTTGCGATAAGAATAAATACAATACCGCGCAGGACGCCAGCGGCCAGTTTGCCTATCTCGCGCCCAATGCCTGGCACCTGGAGCGCATCGCCAAGGATTTCCCCGACATCGAATTTTTGAAAACGCGGGAGAACAGGTAATTAAAATATAATAAACTAACAAAATGCTGACGCATTTTGACGCTACCTCCGGCGCGGAAAACAAAGGCTCTCGGCCTTTGTTTCCATAGCAAATGAGGTTAAGAACCTAATTTGCTATATCATCCTCAACATTGCTGAGGTAATAAAACGCGCCCTGAAGCCTGCCTTTGCTCTTCTCCTTGGCTATGCGCAGGCGCTCCTGCTCCTTGAATTCCTCGGCCACAGTACGCGCCGCCAGCAATGCCGCTTTTAAATCGACCGTAAGCATGTGCTGATCGTAGATCGCCTGCCAGATTTTTTCTTCCAACTCGCTGAACTCGCCATCGATATGAAAGAGCACGCGCGCAAAATTGATAAGATGGGCGCGGTCGCGTTTCTCGGTAATCGCCGGAAAAACATCTTCCAGTTTCACGCCGTTTTGCATATCGCGTGCGAGCTGCTTTTCGTGCGCGTCCGAAAAATCGTAATTCTGCCAGTACTCGTTGATCAGATCGACTTCGGAATTGGACAAATGATGATCGGAATGCGCCAGCGCAATGGCCGACCGCCACATGGCAAGCTTGCTTTCGGTCACCGGAACTCTTTTGACTACTTTCATGCCTTCCCCCGCTTTTGACCGATGATTATCAGAAAAAAGTTAATAAATTCATTTCCCAGGCAGCGTTTAGCCCCTTCCGGGACAGGCAAAGGCGTGATTATCGTGGTTATTATGTCGTTTATCGCCCTCATTCCCGCTATTTCCGCATTGCTCGATAAGCTGATTCCCGACCCGCTGGCGCGCGAAAATGCCAAGCTCGAGCTGCTCAAGGCCGAGCACGAAAGCGACCTGGAGACGCTGCGGCTGGCGCTTTCGGCCGACCAGGCGCAGGCCGAGATCAACAAGACCGAGGCGGCCAGCAGCGAGATTTTCATCGCCGGCTGGCGGCCGTTCATCGGCTGGGTGTGTGGTGTGGCGTTCGCCTATCATTTCATCGTGCAACCGCTGCTTGCCTTTGCCATCAATAATGCCGGCGGCGAAGCCAGGCTTCCCGCCTTCGACATGGATGCGCTGTTTACCGTGCTCATGGGCATGCTGGGGCTGGGCGGCCTGCGCACTTTGGAGAAAATTAAGCTGCCGCGCTGATTTATGCCGCCTTTACGCCGAGTAGACAAAGCCGCGTTGCGCTTTTATGCGCAAGAGCCGCATCATGCTAGTATGAATAATGGCGTCAGCATTTTATTGAAAGTAGGCATGATCGGCGCACTCGCAATCGCCGGCGCCGGCATTATGTATGGGCTGAATTTTCTTTTCGCTCTGGAAGGCGACAATATGCCTAGCCAGATCGTATATACGTTTATGTTGATCGCCCTGGGACTGACAATCCCTTATTTCATCCTCAAACTGCTCTTCTCGGCGGCGCACGACCAGAATGAAAACGAGAAGGAAATCCACCTATCCGACATCCCGCGCGATCAGCAGCAGCTGGACCAGAAGTTGCGCCGGCAGTAACCCCTATAGAATCATTGAAAAAATCCGCACGAATGCTAGACAGGCAGCATTGCGGGTGTAGTTCAATGGTAGAACGGCAGCTTCCCAAGCTGCATACGAGGGTTCGATTCCCTTCACCCGCTCCACCCTACGCCTTCGGCTTCGGGTGGCTTACGCCATCCGAAGACGATCTTAGGCGTGGGAGTGCGCTACGAAGCTTGAGCGTAGCGAAAGCGAAGGAGGGCTCGTGCAATTACCCATTACCGTCTTCACTTAATAAAATTTTAATCCAACTCCGGTACAAATTCTGGTGAAATCTGCCGGCTGCCTGCTATGATGGGCGCCGTCTTCTCATTAAAAGGATAGAATTATGCATCTCAGACATACGCTGCTTGCGGCCATTTCCGCCCTGGCCCTATCGAGCGCCGCCCAGGCGCAGGATTACCTGGTGGGCTATGTCGGCAGCTTCGACATGATCGACGGCGACGACGAGGCGTTGCAGTTCGGCGCCGAATACCGCCTCACGCCTTATAATTACGGCTTGCGCCCGACCATCGGCGTCAACGTCACCACCGACGGCTCGGTCTATGGCTATGGCGGCCTTAACTGGGACATACCGCTGATCGAAAAACAGCTTTACCTGATCCCCAACTTCATGATCGGCGGCTATTCGCAAGGCGACGGCAAGGATCTGGGCCACGGGCTTGAATTCCGCTCCGGCATCGAGCTTGCCTACCAGTTCCCGAGCGAAGACCGGCTGGGCATCGCCTTCAACCACATCTCCAACGCCAGCCTGGGCGACAAAAACCCCGGCGCGGAAACGTTGCTGATCAATTACGCCATGCCGACCGGCACGCTGGTGCGCTGGTAAAACCCATTTATTTCCCTCACCCTTGATGGGTGAGGGCGGATTTGATTAGCGAGCAACGCGAGCTTAGCAAATCCGGGAGGGGGTGACAGCCGGAATGTGTTGAGAGAAAGAATCCCCCTCTCCCTTATTTCTAAGGCTTGCTTACGCAAACCTAAGAAATAAAGCCCTCTCCCACAAGGGGAGAGGGGGATATTTATAGGGTAACATCAAGCAATCTGTTTATACCCCGGCAGCGTCAGGAACTCGGTAAATTCCTTGGGCGATACCAGCGTTGTCAGCAGTTCGGCGGCTTTATCGTAGGGCAGCGCGCTTTGCGGCAGCTTGGCGAGCTCTTCGGCCAGCAGCTGTTTATATAACTCCAGCGTCACCTTGCGGCCGTCGGCGAGTATGCCTGGCGCATGGTGGATCCACTGCCAGATCTGCGAGCGGGCGATCTCGGCGGTGGCGGCGTCTTCCATCAGATTGAAAATCGGCACGCAGCCATTGCCGGTCAGCCAGTTGGCCAGATATTGCGCGCTGACGCTGATATTGTTGCGCAGCCCTGCCTCGGTGATGGTGCCAGTAGGAACTGCCAATAAATCTTTAGCGGCGATCGCGCCCACGTCGTCGCGCAGCCGCTCGAGTTGGTTCTTGCCCGGCATGAGGCGGTTGAACACGTCCATCGCCACCGGCACCAGCGCCGGATGTGCAACCCAAGTGCCGTCATGGCCGTCGCCGGCTTCGCGCTCCTTGTCGGCGCGCACGGCCGCGAAGGCTTTTTCGTTGGCGGCCTCGTCGTTTTTGACCGGGATGAACGCGCTCATCCCGCCCATCGCAAAGGCGCCGCGGCGATGGCAGGTTCTGATCAGCAGCAGCGAATAGCTGCGCAGGAAATGGGTGGTCATCGTTACTTGCGCACGCTCGGGCAGCACGAAATCGTCGCGCCGGGAGAATTTCTTGATGAAGCTGAAAATATAATCCCAGCGACCGCAATTGAGCCCGACGCAATAATCGCGCAGCGCATGCAGAATCTCGTCCATCTCGAACGTGGCCAGGATCGTCTCGATCAGCACGGTGGCTTTGATCGTGCCCTTAGCGAGGCCGAGCGCCTCTTCGGAAAAAGCGAAAATATCGGCCCAGAGCTGCGCCTCTTCGTGGCTTTCGAGCTTGGGCAAATAAAAATACGGCCCGAGCCCGCGCTTAAGCAACGCTTGGGCATTGGCATGGAAATAAAGTCCGAAATCGAGCAGTGCGCCGGCGACCGGCTTGCCGTCAACGAGCGCATGTTTTTCGTCGAGATGCCAGCCGCGCGGGCGCACGATGAGCGTGGCGATGTCCTTATTCAAGGCGTAATGCTTGCCTTCCGGGCTGGTGTAGGAAATCGTGCCCTTGGCGTAATCATTGAGGTTCACCTGGCCTTGCATCACCGCTTCCCAGGTCGGCGACAGCGAATCCTCGAAATCGGCCATGAAGATTTTGGCGCCGCAGTTGAGCGCGTTGATAATCATCTTGCGCTCGGCCGGGCCGGTAATCTCGACGCGGCGGTCGAGCAGCGGCGCCGGGATGGGCGCGACTTTCCAGTCGGACTCGCGGATGGATTTCGTCTGCGGCAGGAAATCCGGCAGCTCGCCGCCATCGAGACGTTTCTGCCGCTCTACCCGCTTGGCAAGCAGCGCCATGCGCCGCGCGCCGAACTGCCGCGAAAGCCCGGCAATGAACGAAGCGGCTTCCGGCGTGCATAGTTTGGCAAACTCCGCCGACAAAGGCTGGGTGAAAGTAAGTGCGGCATCGGCGGCGCGGGCGGTCTGGGTCATGGGTTGTTCCTTATTGAATGCTTGAGGATGTTTTATAGCAGACCAAACCTATACTTGCCCATTTTTTTCTTCCCCTCACCCTCGATGGGAGAAGAGAAAAATGACAAAGAAAAAAGCCGCCCCGAAGGGCGGCTTTGAGTTTGGTAGAGAGTTTTTAAATTAGAAGCTGGTGCGCAGCATCAGCTGGCACAAGCGGGCATTGGCCTGCGACGTTGTATTGTACAGGGTCGCACTCGACAAACAGGTTGTATTCAAATAGGCGCCCGGAGCTGCTACCGTGGCATTGAACGCCGTTTCCGTATCGACGTCCACGGCCTGAACGCCACCGGTTTGCGGAACGCCATCGTCCTTCTTCGAATCGATCTGGAAGGCTTCGATCGGGCTAAGCGTATCGGAATCGGTCGGTACGGACGATGCATCCGAAGTCAAGCCGCCAATACGGTATATGTTCTGGCCGGCCATGCCCGGGAAGAAGCTGATAGTGCTCGCAACCGAATAGGCATACAGCATGCTGCCGCTGCCGATTTTAGCTGCAGGATAGGTGGTGGAGATCGGAACCTGACCCACCGCATCGATACCCGTGCCCGACCCATCGATAATAGCCGTTTCCGAAATCAAGTTCGCTATGTAGAGATGGTGGAAAAACATGACTTGCTCACCCGAAAGCAATACATAGGTCCCGGCAGTATCTTCCAGGAGCGAATTACCAGCAACCGGCGACGTGTCGCTGGTGCAGGAAACAGCAGCGAAAAAGTTCGTGCAATTCACCAAATCGCCCGGCAGGCCGTTATATTTGCCGCGGAAGGTGTTTACCGCAGCGTCGTATTTTTCAATCTGGCCGACCGTCGCACGGATCTGCGCGGCTTTAATCAAATCCTGGCCGACGAGCACGCCGCCGACGATCAGACCGATAATCACGAGCACGATCGATAATTCTATCAAGGTAAAGCCGCGCTTCGCGCTTTGGTCGATCAGCGTGAAACCGTGTTTCTTTGTTTGGGTTATTTGCATAGTTGTCTCCTAGTGGTTGATAGTACAATCATTTGCTTGCATCGTCGCGGACGCTCGGCAATTGGTTACATTGACACAGATCTGTCACAATTCGCTACTCATTGCCGTCGATCGACGAAATGCACACTGATGGGCTGACGCTACCAGCCGAAGGTTAAAAAAGGATTACCAGACTGTGACATATTGAACAACACCCGCGAGTAAATCGCCGGAAAATATTGCCTTTTTCTTCTCGAAATGAGATGGGTGTTTTTGAGCAGTGATTATGTTATAATACTGCCGATTTGAGGAGGGTTTTATTTGTCATGCCGCACTTGTTGCGGCATCTCCATCAATCATTAGGAGACCCCGCAACAAGTGCGGGGTGACAGGTTGGCTAGGCTACACCGCTTCCTTGCTCACATCCGGCTTGATGGTGGCCACGGCCGCATCGAGATGGGTCTGGGTGCAAAGGCCCAGCAGCACCGGGTCACGCGGCTTGATGTTGTTCGAATTCCAGTGCGTTTTGCCACGCACCGCCATGATGGTGTTTTTGGTGGTGCCGACCAGCTTGGCGATCTGCCCGTCGGTCATGGTCGGGTAATTCTTGATGAGCCAGGCGATGGCATCCGGCTTGTCCTGGCGGCGGGCCACCGGCGTGTAGCGGCTGCCTTTGGTTTTCTTGGAAATATATTGCTTGGCGGTCTGGAGGATTTCCAGGCGCGCATCGGGATCTTTTTCGCAGCGGGCGATTTCCTCGAGCGTGAGCTGGCCGCCTGCGGTGGGGTCGAGCCCGCGGATGCCGCCCGACACGTCGCCATCGGCAATGCCCTGAATTTCCAGCGGGTGCATGCCGGTAAAGGCGGCGACCTGCTCGAAGGTCAGCGCGGTATTTTCCACCAGCCAGACGGCGGTTGCTTTCGGCATCAGGGGCAACGTCATGCGATTATCCTTTTTGGGTGAGGCTGTCTTATTTAGTGGTTTTTCCACAGGAATCAAGTATTTTTGCGCCCATGACGTCATTTGCCAATCTGACCCTGGTTTTTCCTGAGCCGCAGCTGGCGGTGGTTTCCCTGAACCGTCCCGATGCGGCCAATGCGCTGACGACGGCAATGGCTTTGGAATTAAAGGAGTTTTTTTCCAATTCCGGTTTGGATATCCGCGCTATCATCCTTACCGGCGCCGGCAAGCATTTCTGCGCCGGGGCCGACCTCAAGGAACGCGACGGCATGGCGGAAACGACGTGGAAAACGCAGCATGCCGCCTTCCGCGCCGCCCGCGACGCCATCATACATTGCCCCTTGCCCGTCATCGCGGCAGTAAATGGCGCGGCGTTCGGCGGCGGGCTGGAGCTGGCGCTCGCCTGCGACTTTATCTATGCCGCCGATACGGCCCGTTTCGCCCTGACCGAGGCCACGCTCGGCATCATGCCCGGCATGGGCGGCACGCAGCTTTTGCCGCGCGTCCTAGGCGCAAGCCGCGCCAAGGAGCTGCTCTATTCAGGCAAGATATTCTCCGCCCGGGAGGCCTGCGATTGGGGCATGGTCAACAAACTTTGCGCGCCGGCATCGTTGCTCGATGAGGCAATTGCCTGCGCCCAAGCCATCGCCGCCAATGCGCCGCTGGCAGTTCGGGCGATCAAGCAATCGGTCGACCGGGGAATGGCGCTGCCGCCGGCGGACGCATTCGCCCTGGAATTAAAGCAGTATAACGCCTTATTACCAACCAACGACCGCCATGAAGGCATCCGCGCTTTCAATGAAAAACGAAAGCCGTTATTTAACGGCGAATAGATTCGTGGTAGCATGTAGGTTCTATGCCCATGAAATCCAAACACCCACTACCCATCTCGCTGGCGCTGCAAGGCGGCGGCAGCCATAGCGCCTTCAGCTGGGGCGTCATCGACCAGCTGTTGCTCGACGGGCGCGTGCAAATCGAAGCCATCAGCGCCACCAGCGGCGGCGCCATGCTGGCGGCGGTGCTGGCGCAGGGCATGAGCGACGGCGGGCGCGACGGCGGGCGCGATGCGCTGCTGCAATTCTGGCGCAAGGTCAACCTGGCGACCGAAATGCTGCCGATGCGCATGAACGTGGTCGACACGATGCTGAGCCATGTCGGCATCGACTTGTCGCCTTCAACCATCGCGCTCGATTATATCTCGCGCATGTTCTCGCCCTACCAGTTCAACCTGTTCGACATCAACCCGCTGCGCGGCATCGTCGAGGAGATGGTCGATTTCAAGACAATCAATCGCCAAAGCCCGCTTGCCCTGTTCATCAACGCCACTCACGCCAAAACCGGCAAGAGCCGGGTGTTTACCCATAAAGAATTATCGCTCGACGTCGTCATGGCGGCAAGCTGCCTGCCGTTTATTTTCAAAGCCGCCGACATTGACGGCGAACCCTATTGGGACGGCAGCTTCTCCGGCTGCCCGCCGCTGGCGCCGCTGATCGGCAATGATTGCCCGCGCGACATCGTGCTTGCCATCGTCCATCCCGGAGCTACCGAAGATGTGCCCACCACCGCCACCGACATTCTCGACCGCGCTATGGAAATCGGCTTCAATGCGCTGCTGACGCAGGAACTCAAAAACCTCGAGCTGCATAACGCGCTGCTGGCGAAAACCCAGCCCGATCAAAAACCGGTTATCGTCCACCGCATCGACGCGCAGGACATGCTGGCAAGCCTGGGACGCGCCAGCAAGCTCAAGGCGGATTGGGATTTCATCATTTACTTGCACGATCTCGGCGTCCAGGCCGCCACCGACTGGCTCGAAAGCCTCAAACTCAAAGCGACGCACGCCGCATGAGCAGGCAATTCCTTCCTCCTAAGAGGGGGAGGATAATAAGGCCTAAGGAGTCTTGAACTGCTTGATCTGCTCTTTGAGCTCTTCCTTGACCTTGTTAAACTCGCCGGGCTTGGGCACGGCGCGGTATTCTTCCTTGCAGCTCGCCTGCGAAAGCCGCGCCAGCTTGCCTTCAAATGCCGCCTGCCCTTCGCACAGCGTGCTTCCGCTGAAGCGCATCTGGACGGAATTGGCGCCGTACAGCCCGCTGCCGTCGGCCCATTCCTTCGAGGAGAATTTCACGGCGGCGGTCTTGCGGTCATCGGCCAAAACGAATTCCTCGAGCTTCACCTCATAATGGTAGTCGGTCAGCGTGTATAAGACATTGTCCAGAAAGCCGATGAACTGTTCCTTATTCATCTCCTGCGCCATCGGCGGCACCGGCTGGGTGATGGAAAGCAGCTGCACCGTCAGATGGATTTTGGCGTTATCGGTAAGAAGCTCGCGCAGCGACGCGCCGACTTTGCCGCGGTCCTGGCTGACCACCGCCTGAGCAAATTGCTGCAGTGACTTGTTGGTCGCGCGCTTGAGCGTCGCCGACGGCGAGAAGAAAATAAAATAAGCGGGAAGGCCAATGGCAAGCAGTAGCGCAACGATGATGGCCGGTAGCTTCATAACCTCACTCCGATTTAAATGCCTGGATGCCGGTAATGGCGCGCCCGAGAATCAGCGCATGGATATCGTGCGTGCCTTCATAGGTGTTGACGCTTTCCAAATTCATGACGTGGCGGATGACGTGGTATTCGTCGGAAACGCCGTTGCCGCCATGCATGTCGCGCGCGATGCGCGCAATGTCGAGCGCCTTGCCGGCAGAGTTGCGCTTGATGATGGAAATCATGTCGGGATGCCATTTATCGGCGTCGATCAGGCGGCCAACGCGCAGGCACGCCTGCAGCCCGAGGCCGATATCGACCATCATGTCGGCGAGCTTTTTCTGGATGAGCTGGTTGGCGGCAAGCGGTTTTTGGAATTGTTGGCGCTCCAGAACGTAGCTGCGCGCCGCCTCGAAACAAAATTCCGCCGCACCGAGCGCGCCCCAGCCGATGCCGTAGCGCGCCTTGTTGAGGCAGGAGAACGGGCCTTTGAGGCCTTTGACTTCGGGGAAAATATTTTCCTCGGGCACGAACACGTCTTGCATCGAGATCATGCCGGTAATCGAAGCGCGCAGGCTCATCTTGCCTTCGATCTTGGGTGCGGAGAGCCCCTTCATGCCTTTTTCCAGGATGAATCCACGAATCTCGCCGTCGAGTTTTCCCCACACGACGAACACGTCGGCGATCGGCGAGTTGGTGATCCAGTTCTTGGCGCCGCCTAAAAGATAGCCGCCCTTGGTTTTGGTCGCGCGCGTAATCATGCTGCCGGGGTCGGAGCCGTGGTCGGGCTCGGTCAGGCCGAAACAGCCGATCCACTCGCCGGTGGCAAGCTTGGGAAGGTATTTGTTTTTCTGCTCCTCGGTGCCCCAGGTATAGATCGGGTGCATGACCAGCGACGATTGCACCGACAGCGCCGAACGGTAGCTCGAATCCACCCATTCGATTTCGCGGCAGGCAAGTCCGTACGCCACGTGGCTGACGCCGGCGCAGCCATAGCCTTTGATGGTGGAGCCGAACAGCCCGACCGCGCCCATCTCGCGCATGATCTCGACATCGAATTTTTCGTGGCGGTTGGCTTCGATGATGCGCGGCATGAGCTTGCCGCGCGCGTAGGAACGCGCCGAGTCGCGCACCATGCGCTCTTCTTCGGTCAGCTCGTCTTCGAGGAGAAACGGGTCTTGCCAGTTAAGCGGCATGGGTCATACCAGCAGGTTCAGGATCGACCCGCGATCGGCGAATATGCCTTTGCGCGCGTCGGACAAGGCATTGCTGATCTGCGTGCGCAGCGCGTCGTTGGAAGGGATGATGTTTAAATTGGCAGGATCGGAGGCCGCTTTGCGGGCGGGGATGTCAAACTGCTGCTCCTGCGGGCGCGGGCGCTCGGCGGACTTGCCGATATAGGTAGAGGCAAGATTGACGCTATTGGGATTGACATCGATGGGCATGGCTGCAACCTATATAATAAGAGAATGCCGCCATTATGACTTTTGTCGTCGCCAGTTTCTACCATTTTTTTGACTTTCCCGATTATGCGAGCCGGCGGGCGGAGTTGCTCGCGCTTTTGCAGGCGCAACAGATCAAAGGCTCGATCCTCATCGCCGCCGAGGGCTTCAACGGCACGGTTTCCGGCAGGCGCGACGCAATCGACGCCGCGCTCGCCTATCTGCAAACACTGGGCGGCGCATTTGAGTATAAAGAGAGTTTCCATGATGTGCAGCCTTTCGGCAAAGCCAAGGTACGGCTGAAAAAAGAGCTGATTTCGTTGGGAGAAAAGACCCCCTCCCTAACCCTCCCCCGCTCTGCGGGAGAGGGGATTTCTTGTTCCCTCTCCCCGAAGGGGGGAGAGTTAGGGAGGGGGTCGGTCGGCGACTATGTCGAGCCACGCGACTGGAATGCGCTGATCGCCGACCCCGACACGCTCGTGCTCGATACGCGTAACGCCTATGAAACCCATCTGGGCATGTTCGCGCGCGCCGTCGATCCCAAGACCAAAAATTTCAAGGAGCTGCCCGCCTTCGTGCGAAAAAATTTAGGCCATGCCAAGCGGCAAAAAATTGCCGCCTACTGCACCGGCGGCATACGCTGCGAGAAATTCACCGCCTGGCTGAAAGGCCAGGGCTTTGAAAACGTGTATCACCTGAGAGGCGGCATCCTCAAATATCTGGAAGAAATCCCCGAAAGCGAAAGCCTATGGCAGGGCGAATGTTTCGTGTTCGACGAGCGCGTCGCCGTCGGCCACGGCCTCGCCCCCTCCGCTACCGCCGGCATGTGCAAAGCCTGCGGCCATGCGCTGACGGAAAAGGACAGGCAGGACACATTATATAGTGAAGGCAAGCAGTGCCGCTTTTGCGCCCGGTAAATGCTACCGATCAGGGCCGGACGACGTCGTACATATCCCCGAAGAGATTTTGGGTTACAACCTCGCCGCCCGTCAAATGCAGCCAGGGCGTCGTGCTGAATTCAACCCGAACCACCATGCAGGGGTTGAGCAGCGACCAGAAAATCCCGGTTGTATACATGGAGGAAAACTTGTTGATGATTTCGTTTCTTACGTTACCGAGATCGTTGACGGTCTCCGTCGATGTCAGGCGATGGGTGCCGATAAGCACGGTGGCCTCGATTTTGTGATGGCTGATATAGTAAGGGCCGTCGGGAAATTTTAGAATGACGACCTGGCCGGGACAGGTGCCGGGCTGTTCCGGCGGAGCAAACTCTTCCACTCCGGGCACGGCCGTTGCATCCATAGAGATAGTTCTTGCCTGCGCCTCAAAAGAGCCGGCGGCGGCGAATAAAAGCAATAACGGTAACATTACATTCTTTTTCATGGCATATACTCCTGAAGCGATGCGTTAGACTGAGGTACTTGCGCAATTTATAGCGCCAAAATTTCTATAGTAAAGGCACTTTATCTATTTATGTTAATATTTGCGCAAGCCGCATCTTTGGACGTACTGGCCAAATTAAAAAAAGGCCGGGAAATGCGCTTTCCCGGCCTTTCATAGTGTAAAACGCCCTTATTAAGGATGGTTAATCACGGCAGGCGCTCCGAAGTGATTGTCGGTAAGCGCGACGCCGTCGGTAATAGACAGCCAGATAGTGGTGCTGTGCGCGGCGTGAATTTCATCGCATTGCTCGACCAGCTGCCCGAAAGGACCACTATACATGTCCACGAACTTCTCGATGGCGCGATCTCTGACCGTGCCGAGATCCGTGATGTTGTTCACGGTTCCGGTAAGGCGATGGGTGCCTACAAACACGGTATCTTCGATGATATAATGGCTGGGGGTTTGTATAACGACTACTTCCGCGGTACAAATGGTGTTGCCTACGGAAGATACGGGCTGCAAGCTATTCTCTCCGAACAATGCGGCAACATTATCGCGCGGCGTGGCAGCCGGCTTTGCTTGCGCCCCGGCGGCATAGGCCGCCACAGAAGCCATACAGAGCAACGACAACATAAAATGCTTTTTCATAGATACACTCTCCAAAAGGTGACTAAAAATTCTACCCGAATGTAGGGGTCGTAAAAGCATTTTATAGGTATGTCATTAATATTTGATTAAAAAATTTTAAGCTATTTTGAATGGCCCATAAACAATGTCAAATAATGAGTGTCGCCGTAAGGTTATTCCTATCTTATCCACAGATCTTTTGGGTCGGATAGGCATGGCTGCCTTAGGCTGTCAATACTTATCCCCAGCTTCCACATAGTGCCAATTTGCAACATATCCACAGCATCTAGTGGGAAAATACGTGTCAAGCACAATATGTAGTTGTCATTACAAATTTGTAATGTTAGGTTTTGCGAACTGAATCATCAAACCCTCCGAAAGCGCTCCAAAACTCTTGAAAAATAGTGGGTGGGGCGTCGTCGCTAAAAAAATAGCGGCCGGTGGATATGCTAAAAAAATACACTACATAATACTGTAACAGTAAAAAACCATACGCTACACTGAACCACTGGGGGATATTACATGCGCATCGAAAGACACTTCACCAAGCTGAGCCAGCATTCCCACGACGCCGCCTATGACGGCATCGCGTTCAAGAAAATCGACGTGGTGATGAAAAACCCCGATGGCTCAGCGGTGTTCGAGGCGCGCGGCATCGACGTGCCGGAAGCCTGGTCGCAGGTGGCGTGCGACGTGATCGCCCAGAAATATTTCCGCAAGGCCGGCGTGGCGGCGGTGTTGCGCAAGGTCGAGGAAGAAACGGTGCCGAGCTGGCTGTGGCGCAGCGTGCCCGACGAGGCGGCGATTGAAAAACTGCCCGAAGGCGACCGCAATGTCGGGGAGAAATCTTCCAAGCAAGTGTTCGACCGCCTGGCGGGCGCTTGGACCTATTGGGGCTGGAAGGGCGGCTATTTCGATACGGAAGAAGATGCGCGCGCGTTTTTCGACGAGCTGCGCTTCATGCTCGCCTCGCAGATGGCGGCGCCTAATTCGCCGCAATGGTTCAATACCGGCCTGCATTGGGCCTACGGCATCGACGGCCCGAGCCAGGGGCATTTCTATGTCGACGCCGACACCAGGAAACTCACCAAGTCGAAAAGCGCCTATGAGCGCCCACAGCCGCATGCCTGCTTCATCCAGAGCGTGAAGGACGACCTCGTCAACGAGGGCGGCATCATGAACCTCTGGGAACGCGAGGCGCGCCTGTTCAAATATGGTTCCGGTACCGGATCGAATTTCTCCGACCTGCGCGGCGGCGGCGAAAAACTCTCCGGCGGCGGCAAATCGTCGGGCCTCATGAGCTTCCTGAAAATCGGCGATCGCGCCGCCGGCGCCATCAAATCGGGCGGCACCACGCGCCGCGCCGCCAAGATGGTGGTGGTCGACGTCGACCATCCGGACATCGAGGAATTCATCAACTGGAAGGTGCTCGAAGAACAAAAAGTCGCCGCGCTCGTCACCGGCTCGAAAATCTGCCGCAAGCATTTAGGCGCGATCATGGCGGCCTGCCAGCAAGGCGAGTCCGACAACCGCTTCAACCCCTCCGACAATCCGACGCTCAAAAAAGCGATGCGCGAGGCCAAAAAAGCGCTGGTGCCGGAAAACTACATTCTGCGCGTGATCGAATTCGCGCGCCAGGGCTATACCGAGCTTAATTTCCCTGAATATGACACCGATTGGGACTCGGAAGCCTACATAACGGTCTCCGGCCAGAATTCCAATAATTCCGTGCGCGTGACCAACGAGTTTTTAGAAGCGGTCGAGCAGGACAAGCCGTGGCACCTGCTGCAGCGCAAGGACGGCAAGGTCGCCAAATCCATGCCGGCGCGCGAGCTGTGGGAAAGCATCGGCTATGCCGCCTGGGCCTGCGCCGATCCCGGAATTCAGTACGACACCACCGTCAACGAATGGCACACTTGCCCGGAATCGGGCCGCATCCGCGCTTCCAACCCGTGCTCGGAATATATGTTCCTAGACGACACGGCGTGCAATCTCGCCTCGATCAATTTGCTCAAGTTCAAAAACAGCAACGGCACGTTCGACATCAAATCGTTCGAATACGCCACGCGCCTGTGGACGATCGTGCTTGAAATCTCAGTGGCGATGGCGCAGTTCCCCTCCAAGGAAATCGCCAAGCTGTCTTATGAATTCCGCACGCTCGGCCTGGGCTATGCCAATATCGGCGGGCTGCTGATGGCCACCGGCGTCGCCTACGATTCCGACGAAGGCCGCGCCACCTCGGCGGCGATCTCGGCGATTTTGACCGGCGTGTCCTACGCCACCTCGGCCGAGATGGCCAAGGAGCTCGGCGCGTTCGACGGCTACGAGATCAACAAGCAGCATATGATGCGCGTCATGCGCAACCACCGCCGCGCCGCGCTCGGCGAGACCGACGGCTACGAAGAGCTGTCGATCCTGCCGGTGCCGCTCGACATCGTGCATTGCTACGATAAAGGCCTGGTGAAAGCCGCCAAGAAGGCGTGGGACACCGCCATCATGCTCGGCGAGAAATACGGCTTCCGCAACGCCCAGGCCACCTGCATCGCGCCGACCGGCACGATCGGTTTGGTCATGGATTGCGACACGACCGGCATCGAGCCGGACTTTGCGATGGTCAAGTTCAAGAAACTCGCCGGCGGCGGCTATTTCAAGATCATCAACCAGCAGGTGCCGGAAGCGCTCAAAGTGCTGGGCTATACGCAAAAGCAGATCACCGACATCACCCATTACGCGGTGGGCCGCGGTACGCTTAAGGGCGGCAACGCCATCAGCCACGAGTCCTTGCGCGCCAAGGGTTTCGACGACGAGGCGCTCGCCAAGATCGAAGCGTCGCTCGCCTCGGCCTTCGAGCTGAAATTCGCCTTCAATAAATGGTCGCTGGGCGAAGCGTTCTGCAAGGAAAAACTCGGCCTCACCGACGCGCAGCTGGGCGATTTCTCGTTCGACATGTTGCAGGCGCTCGGCTTTTCCAAGGACGAAATCGAAGTCGCCAACGAATATGTCTGCGGCACGATGACGGTCGAAGGCGCACCGCATCTTAAAGATGAGCACCTGCCGATCTTCGACTGCGCCAATCCGTGCGGCAGAAAAGGCAAGCGGTTCCTGTCCGCGCAAAGCCATATCCGCATGATGGCGGCCGTGCAGTCCTACATCTCCGGCGCCATCTCCAAAACCATCAACATGCCAAATTCGGCGACGGTCGAGGAATGCAAGGAGGCCTATCTGCTGTCATGGAAACTATGCCTCAAGGCCAACGCGCTGTATCGCGACGGTTCGAAATTGTCGCAGCCGCTCAATGCCGCCATCGCCGCCGAGCTGGCCGATGTCGAGGACGATGACGACCGGCAGACGCAACAGCGCAACCTGCGCCAGCCGCAGGTCATCGCCGAGCGCATCGTCGAGCGCATCATCCATGAAAGCGAGCGCCACAAGCTGCCCGAGCGCCGCAAGGGCTACACACAAAAAGCCGCCGTCGGCGGCCACAAGGTCTATCTGCGCACCGGCGAATACGAGGACGGCAAGCTGGGCGAGATCTTCGTCGACATGCATAAGGAAGGCGCCGCTTTCCGCTCTCTGATGAATAATTTCGCCATCGCTGTTTCCATCGGCCTGCAATACGGCGTGCCGCTGGAGGAATTCGTCGATGCCTTCACCTTCACGCGTTTCGAGCCGTCGGGGATGGTCGAAGGCAACGAGGCGATCAAGATGTCGACCTCGATCCTCGATTATATTTTCCGCGAGCTGGCGATCTCCTATCTCGGCCGCAACGATTTGGCGCATGTCGATCTGGGCGATCTAAGCTCGGATTCGATCGGCCGCGGCGAAGGCGACTCCACACGCCCGAGCGAAAGCGACCAGCCGGAACTGCCGCAGCTTTTCAACAAAGCCACCAGCAACGGCTTCGTGCGCGGCAAGCTCTATGTCGTCTCCAACACCAGCCCGGCGACAAGCTCGCCTGTAACGCACGGTGCGTTGGCGCTGGCCGCCGATAATGACACGATGGTGCAAACCAAGGCCTTTGTGAAAGCGGATGCGCAAGACGGCATGATCGTGCAGGTCGGCGTTTCCGTGCAGCACAGGGAGCAAGACAAGCTGCGCGAAAAAATCCGCGAAGCCAAAGCCAAAGGCTATGAAGGCGATGCCTGCACCGAATGCGCCAACTTCACGCTGGTGCGCAACGGCACTTGCATGAAGTGCGATACGTGCGGCTCCACCAGCGGCTGCTCATAAAATAATCAGCCAGTTCATTTTGATACGAAAAGGGCGGGGAATTTTCCCCGCCCTTTTGTATTATTTTGCATCGACCGCACAATCAGCGAGCGCATAGGCCGGCGATGTTTTCGCCTCATACTGGTTCGTCTAGTTTTTCTGGCACGCCTTCCTACGCCTTTATTTCGCCTTTTCTTCGGATGCACGCCGCAAAGGCTTCTTATTGATTATGAATCTTTTGTGACAGTCTCTCACCGACTTCCGGGGCAATAGCCGGCATACCCATATAAAATAAGCCAATTATGCCAAAAATAATCCCGGAATCTCCCGCTTATTGGAGTCTAATTCATCTTAATTTTTAGCTTTTATCTTAATTTTACTTAAAACTTTATTAATTAATATATGTTACCTTAATGTTAAGCATAGACAAATAAATGATTAGGATTTACAAATACAACTTTATGATTAGAATTGAATAAAATTTATTAAAAACAATATATTATAATAATAATTTAAAAAATACGCGTATATTATCGGGGGATATTGTATTATGTTAACACATAAAATATTCATTTCTGGCCGCCAGGGCAATGCCTCCGTGACTACCATTTCGTTAAGAATACCCGAAAAAAAGAAAACCATCCTTAAGAAACAATTGTCCATTGCGATCGCCAGTCTCGCACTGTGCGCAGGTGTCCTGCCGACTGACGGCAACGCGGAAGCCTCCTATAAACCGATCATCATCGTAGACAAAGCGCCGACTGCTGAAACGGCAGCCAACACTATTAACTGCGCCGAAGCCATGGCTGCCGCTGAAGCAGCGGCTGCCAAAGAAACGGCCCAGGCACTCAAGCCGGAAGATAAGACGGCTGCAACGACAGCGGCGGTCAATCCCTGTGCGGCGCTGGCGCCTTCAGCCGGCACGGCCCAGGCATCCATCAAACCGGCCGGCGGCGCGAGCACGTCCTCCTCCAGCAGCACGCAGAGCGTCATCATCATACAACGCCGCACGGATACCCCGCCGACCAACGATGTGAGAGTGCCCGCACCAGTCACTACCCCGCCAACCACAACTACCACACCTGCAGGAACGGCCCCTGGCGCCACCGCTACCAATACGACCGGTGGCGGTCTACGCTTTTTCAACCAACCTACAGGTGGGCCGCGCATCGACATCCCCGGCTTCGGCTCTGCCGGCGGCCTGTGCACCAAAACGCGGCCCGGCGAGAAAATCCATATCCTGTTCCAGGCCAGGATGGATAATTCGCATTTATACGAAAACCATTGCGTTTCCGATAATTCCGTTTCAGTGAATCCGTATTATCTCTTTGGGGCCGATATACAGGCAAGCCTGAACTTATTCCTCAACATGACCGATGCCCAGTTCGTCGCCGCCATCAACCAATGGCATACTTATTTTCAACCAAGAATGTATGAAAAATATCCGCAATTCAATAACGGCCAGGCATTCAATGCCGCGACCTGGGACGGCGTCTTCATGATGGATATTGAAGAGCCGTTTTATATGCCGGGAATCAGCGCCTATCTTACTCCTTCCGGTACCGATTTCACCGAACAGGGCAAAAAGATTGTCGACCGGACCGGCCTGCTTGCCTGCGAAATGCGCCGCTTTTACCCGAACGCTAAACTTGCCTTCTACGGTGTTTTCGGCTACTCCTTCCGCGGCTATGTCGAGCCAAAAGGCATTATCGCCGCTAAGCTCGCCGCGGCAAGAGGCATGTATAAATGCGCCGACCTGCTGATCCTCAACCACTATGTCGCGCATGGCATGGATCCGGTCGATGCCGTATGGAACCCTGTGACGGGTTCGCACGGCCACGGCGAAGTCAACGGGGTGGGCATACAACGCTACATCAACAACCCGATGGAATCGCTGGTGGAGGTGACGGAGTATGTTAACACGCTGCCCGAAAACGTCAGAGGCAGCGTCAAAAAACCGTTCCCCCTGCTTAGCATGCAGAATTTCAATACCGGCTCGGCGGAACGTTACCGCTGCGCACCGCCCGCCTATTTGCAGGCGATGGTCGATAAGATTCGCGAGCTGGGCATTAAGGAATATGGTTTCTGGCACGCCGCACCACCACATTTCTATAACCCGCCACAGCCCTTCAATTCCCCGGTCGCACCGGTATGCGGCTATAGCGGCACCAGCACGGTAAATACGCTCACCATGCCGGATTACTTCAAATATCTCTTCGGCGATCGCAATTAAGGCGATCGGCCCCATCACACCGGCAGGGAATTTCCCTGCCGGTTTTTTTATGGGGATTTTTTGGCCAGTGGATGATGCTCGCGCACCAGCTTTTTCAGCCGCTCGCCGGCAACATGGGTGTAAATCTGCGTGGTGGAAATGTCGCTATGACCGAGCAGTTCCTGGATCACCCGCAAATCCGCCCCGCCTTCGAGCAGATGCGAGGCGAAGGAATGGCGCAGCGTGTGCGGCGAGATTTTATGCGGGTCGATCCCGGCCTTGGCCGCCAGCTCCTTGAGCAGGACGCCGAACTGCTGGCGGGTGATGTGGCCGTCGGCGCGGCCATAGGGAAAAAGATACACGGAAACGCCTGACTGGCCGTTCTTGGTCACGGGCAAAAACACCTGCCGCAGCTCCAGATAGCGCGACAGGGCCTGCCTGGTTTTCGCATTCACCGGCA
>JAGVLW010000001.1 GCA_020054105.1 Alphaproteobacteria bacterium
AGCCAGCAAGATCCGATCGACCGTCACATTGCTGCTTTCATTGCCCATAAGCTGGCGATGACGCAGGAAATCCGTCTGCACGAACTGTCGGCCATCCCCATGCTTGCCAATAACCGCTCGATCGTCGCCCTCAAATTGCTGTCCCTGGCCCAGTTCAAAGCGGGCAGCATGCTGTTGCCGGGGTTGAGCCACTGGCTGGCGATGCGCATTTTGCCTTCGCTCGACATTATTCGCAGCAAGTCGCTTCGTCATCGCATGAAAAATGCGCTGGTGCAGCGCGCCGGTTCCGGCATCTTAACCAATCTCGAAGAGCTTATCATCAATACCAATTTTTCGAATGCAGATAAAGGCGGGTACCAAAAAGCAGCTGCGCAATACCGCTATAACACGCAAAAAATCATCGACCTACGCACTCCCGGCATCATCTACCGTGACAGCGCCAGGCTGGGCACCAATTTTGCAAAGACGCTCGCCTATTTTGGGCTGGGTATCACCTTGTATTTCGTGGTATTGGCGAATTTATGAAAAAACTCATCAAACCCTTACTGATTGTGCTAAGTATCGTCCTGATCGTCACCATACAGCTTGGTTTTATCTTTCTATTATTGGGATTACTGCCAAGCGTGATCGCCTACTATCTCGACAGTCATAGCGAAAAAGCGACCTTCAAGACCATCGCCGCCTGCAATCTTGCGGCCATGCTTCCCTGGCTGGTTCCGATACTCATCGCCGGCGCGCAGTTCAAACAATATGACAGCTATGCGTTGATGGTCGACCCTTATGTCTGGCTGGTGGTTTTAGGCGGCCCTACGGTCGCCTGGTGCCTGGTGTATATTTGCAGCTTTGCCTCAAGTTTTGTGGTGTCGTCCGTCTATGAATATAATGCTGCATCACTTGAGCGTTTTCAAAAAAAGCTCATTGAAGAATGGGGCGAGGACATCATTCCGAAAAACGAATAATCCCTTGGGATGGTTTTGTTATTAATTTTTATTATCTATCACTGGTTGTTTTTATGGTTGAATATCGTATGTAATTTGACTATTCTCTAAATAGAACAATAATACTTTATTCTACCATTAATTGTATGGAACCATCGAATAGATCTTAAAATATGCGCTCAATTGCCATTTTTTTCTTGGGTTGCCTTTTCCTGATCATGCCGGTGACCGCCGATGCAAAAGCAATCTGGACATACGATGAAGATTATACCGGCCAGGAAGATTGGGGCAGCATCTCGCCGATCTTTGATGCGTGCGAGAAAGGCACCGGCCAGTCGCCCATACAGATTGGCCAAACGCGATTGCTGGACATGCCGCCCCTCAAACCGGGCCTTGGCACGGCCGAAGGCAAGGTGCATTTCATCGACCATACCGTCGAGGTCGTTCTTGCCAGCACGCATCGGCTAAAAGTTGCCGACGATATGTATGCGCTCAAGACGATTCGTTTTCATAGCCCAAGCGAACATATGATTCGCGATATATTTTATCCTCTCGAAATCCATCTGATGTTTGAGAATGGGAAAAGGAAACGGCTATTCATCGCGGTTTTTGCCGAGCTGGGAGCGGAGAATCCCGCTATCGGGCCGATTTTTGCGCTCGCGACAAAAAAATCGCCGGCGGCAAGCGATCTGTCCTTCGATCTATCCGCCCTTATGCCGCAAGCGGATGGCTATTGGGCCTATGATGGCTCACTCACCTACCCGCCTTGCAGCGAAAACGTGGCATGGCGCGTGATGAAAAAACCTATCACCTTATCGCAACCACAACTCAAAATTATTGGAGGCATCATTGGTCGCAATGCCAGGCTTACCCAACCCGTTTATCTGCGCACCGTTAGCGAATCGGCAAAATAATGCGCAAAACCCATGCACCTTTGTTGTTGCACCCGCACATACAACTAAAATGGGTTTTATTATTTATTTATTCACTAATAGATAGTATCTATGCTGCGAAATCATTTGCAGCTCGCACACTAAAGTTTTTGCGAGCAATATATTCGCCGGGAATACGAACATACCCACACTGCAATCTGGAGGTTTCAATGGAATACACGGCCAGCAATCAAAATAATGCGATGAAATTCGCTCTAAAAGGGCAATTCACCTTTGCCGACAATAGTAAAATAAGAACCATTATCGAGGAGGTCGAAAATAACAAGGTCGGCTCCGTCGAATTTAACTTTTCCGATGTCGATTTCATCGATTCCGCCGGGCTGGGCATGCTGCTGCTTATGCGCGACGTGTGCCAGGAAAAGCAAATTCCCATCGCGCTGAGCAACCCGCACGGCCAGGTGGAAAAGATTTTCATTATCTCCAAATTCGATCAGCTTTTTACCATCAACAAATAGAGAAAACATGGTGTTCGCCACGCTTCCGTCATTCTCCGGATTATTATCGCCCGACCCGATGACCCGCAAAATGGTGATGCGAGAAACGTCGCGCATCCCGCATTTCTTTGCGCTTTCCAAGCAGCAATCCATTGAAGAAATATTGTCGCGTCCCTATTCGCTTTTCATGGAAACCGGCAATTACCTGATGCAGGAGAATTCCCTGTTCCGCTTGCTCGCCAAATTGCCGGATTTTGCGCTAAACGTCACCAATATCACCGCATACGAACAGCAGATCGCCCAGATCGTTGCCGAAAACCTGCATACGCGGTTCGGCCTGCAACGGCATAAGAGCATGGAGGTGCTCACCTGCTTGCAGGAAGCACTTTTAAACGCCATCATTCACGGAAACCTGGAAATAGACAGCCGTTTTGACACTATCGAGGACTTCGAGGCGCATTACCGGAACATTCAAGACCGCCTCACCGAAGCGCCTTATTGCCACCGGCGCATCACGATCGGCGCGTGGTATCATGACGATTGCCTGACCCTGACCGTCACCGACGAAGGAAAAGGATTTGTTGCCAATGCCACGGATTCGCATAATGAAGAAGCGCATGGCCGCGGATTAATGCTGATACGGTCATTGGCCGACAAAGTGCAGATTGGAGAAGACAGGCGCAGCCTATGCATGACATTTTTATTTTAGAGGAAACCCCATGATCCCGGTAACCGACGAGCGATTGATAAATGCAAAAATCCTGGTGGTGGACGATATCGAGCTGAACCGGAAAATGCTCACCCACAGCCTCAATGCCAACGGCTACCGGAATATCACCGTGGCGCATGACGGGTCGCAGGCGCTGACGCTTACCCGCGAATTGCGCCCCGACCTGGTGATTTTGGATTTGATGATGCCTACTATGGATGGGTTCGCCTATTGTCAGGCGGTAAGGCAAGACCCATCATTCGACAATATGCCGATCATTGTGCAAACCGTGCTCGAGCAGATTAACGATAAAATGAAGGCCTTTGAACTGGGCGCTTCCGATTATATCTGCAAGCCCATCGATCCGGGCGAGATCAGCGCCCGTACCTATGTGCATCTGAGCAGAAAACTGCTCATGCAGGATCTAAGCGATTACAAAGCCCGCATCACTCTTGAGCTGGAAGCGGCAAAGAAAATGCAATGCCGGCTCATGCCCACCACCCAGCAGATACAGATGTGCGAGCGGGTGTTCAACATGAAGATCGCGAATTATTTCGAGACCTCCTCGCATCTCGGCGGCGATAGTTGGGGAATGCGCCCGCTATCCGATAACCGCCTTGCCATCTGGATGTTCGATTTTTCCGGTCACGGCATCGCCGCCGCCATGAACGTGTTTCGACTGCACACCATCATGCAGGAATTCATCCACACGGGCGGCGAACCGGGCAATTACCTGTCGACGCTCAACCGTCATTTATACCCGCTGCTCGAGCGCAACGAGTTCTGCACTATGTTTTACGGCATCATCGACACCGATGCAAACTGCCTGCTCTATGCCTCCGCCGCCATACCGTCGCCGATTCTCTTCAGCAAAACAGAGCCGAAACCGATTATGTTGACAGGGCGGGGCTTTCCGCTCGGCATTATTCCCAGCGCAACCTACGATACCAAATACGTTCCCTTCGTCTCCGGAGACTTATTGCTTTATTTCAGCGACTGCCTGGTCGAAACCCGGAACATATCGGGGCAATTCATCGGCGATGAGCAGATTGCCGCTGCAATTATGGAATTGCTGGAAAAATCGCCTCAGAACCCGGCAATACAAGCAATTGAAAAACTTAGAGATTTATTTTCTTCACATAATTCCGACCCTATCAACGACGATATGACCATAAATGCCTACTGGCGTTGCTAGAGCAACCGCATGAAATAACTAAAATTAAATATAAATTTACCATTTATATTTATAATTTATAAATGATTTCTTCTAAAACCGGGTTTACCCTCATGGAAATGTCCATGGTGATTGTCATCATCGGACTTATTCTGGGATCTATTCTGATCGGACGCGACCTGATTGAGATTGCCCGTGTTCGCGCCCAGATTACACAAATGGAAAGCATGTCTGTTGCCCTCAACGCTTTTAAAACAAAGTATGGCGGCCTCCCGGGAGATTTGCTGAATACCAAAGCCGCACGATTCG
>JAGVLW010000027.1 GCA_020054105.1 Alphaproteobacteria bacterium
CGATGGAAACCGAGAAAAAGAGTGTACACTCCGGTACATGACTTTTTCGAGGAGGCTCCATCGCAAGCAGATTTGAAGCCAAAGTAGAGTTAGGCAGGAGATCCATTATTTCTTTATCATGCGCGATAGCAAGCCTTTCCTTGGGCGAAGCGACGGGTTTTGGGAGGCGCCGTCGGTGGTGGAATGGATGGGGTATTGCGCCATAAGGCTTTGCGCTAACTGTAAAATCTGATGTTTTACCGTGCTGTCGTGATCGGTCTCGAACAGCGTTTTTGCCTTGTTTTCGGCGTAAGTGATCGCCTTGACGTCGTTATGGATGGCGGCATTGATCTTGTGATGACAGATGCGCTCGAAATCCTGGGTGGTGATCGCTTCCTTGAATTTCGCGCCGCTGCGGTTGATGACCAGCGAGACGCTTTCCCTGTCGATGCCGACCGAATGCCAGGCGGCCAGCAGCCTGGCGGCGTGGGTGAGCGAGCGCAGCCACAGCTGCGCCACCATGATGGTGTGGGTCGAATAGGTCAGCGTCGAGGCGGTCCACGAGGTCCACACATGCGGCACGTCGATAATCACATAGGCGAACTGCGAGCGCAGGATGCCAATCAGGTCGCGGACGGCGTCGGGGCGGATGGCCGGCAGCAGGCGCAGGTCGCTGGGCGCGGCGATGATGCTGAGATTGGGCTTGTATTCCACCAGCATCTTGCTGATGAGCATCTGGTCCAGGCCGCGCTCGGGATGGTCGAACAGCTCGCGTATGCCAAAGGGCGTGACCAGCTCCAGGCTCTTGCTGATGAGCCCGAACTGGTAATCCATATCGACCAGCACCACCGGCTGGCGGGAGATATCGGCCAGGCAGGCAGCGAGATTCATCGCCAGCGTGCTGGCGCCGTCGCCCGAGGCGGCGCTCATGCAGGAAATCACCGCGCCCTGCGGCCCGGCAAGCGCCGCTTTGGCGCCAGACGTGCCGAGGATAAGCGTCTTGCGCACCTCTTCCGGGTTGGCGGGCGCGATGAAATATTCCAGCACGCCGCGCTCTCTCAGCGCCTCATAAAACTCGGCATCGGCGGTTTTTCCGATGACCACCACCCGTACCTTGGTTTCGCAATGTTGGGAAAAATCGTCGAGCGCCGGCAACAAGTCACGGCCATGATCGCCGATATCGATGATGATGTAATCGGGCGACGCCGTGCGCGCCTGCAAGGCGGCGATGGCGGGGCCGAAGCCGCCGGGAACCACATGCGCGTCGGGATAGCCGATGGCGTCGGCCAGCGCCGGCAGGCTCTGCAGCCCTTGGGCACTGAAACCGATGGTCAAGAGTGGGCTGAAAAGACTCATGTCAAACCGCTATCGCACAACAGGGTTACTGACCCCCGGATTGCGAACTGGATTTATCCAGCAGACTGTCGTTTTCGCTATTGGCGCCGGTCTTGGGCGGGGGCGGCAGCAAATAACGCTGATAGGCCTGCGCCGCCTTTTCGGCATCGTGGAAATCCATCAGGCGGGGGCTGGCGAACTGGCGCTTGTCGCTGACCATCTGCACCGTGTTGCTCATCAGCGAGCAGCCGAAAGCGGGGGCATTCAGGGCGTATTTATCGTTGCCGTTATCGACGTAGCTGTTTTCGCAATCGCGCGAGACGACGCGCTCATAAACCAGCGCGATGCCACCGTCGATGCTATCGTCGAACTGGGTGGGAACGCCCTGCTGTTGCAGCGTTTCCTTGGCCTGCATGCACAGCGAATCCGAAAGGGCGCAGTTCAACTGCGCGCGCGTCGGCGGGTCGTTTGCGATCATGCCCGCCAACTCCTTGAGATGGGCGCGGTTGGCAAGCGGCATGGTCACGATTTCCGAGGACACGTCGACCAGGTTTTCCGGATCGCCGCGATTATAATAGGCGGTGGCGGGAATCTCCTGACATGCCGTCAGCCACAGCAGGCCGATTAACGAACCACGAATCACGAACCACGAATCACGAATTTTCATATCAGTCCACCATGAATCCGATTGGGCCTTCCAAGGCCTGGGCGTTGCCCTGTTTGCTTCCCGAGAGAGCGCCGAGCGCGCCGAAGAAGAACATTTCCACCTGGTTGGCCGGGCGGAAATTATCCGTCGGCAATTTCACGTCGGAGCTTTTGAGCGGGTCGACGAGATAAGGCGTCACCGCAATCACCAGCTCCGATTCGTTGCGCTGGAATTCCGAGCTGCGAAACAGCGCGCCGAGCACCGGAAGCTCTTTCGCTCCGGGCACCTGGTCGATATTGGCGCGGGTCTGGTCCTTGATGAGCCCGGCAATCATGAAGCTCTCGCCGGGGGCCAGCTCGACCGTGGTCTTGGCGCGGCGGGTGGTGATGCTGGGGATCGAAAACCCGCTGACGAGGACGGCATTCTCGGTCGAGATTTCGGATACTTCCGGCTGTACCGCCATGCGGATGCGGTTTTCGGAGAGCACATATGGCGTGAATTTCACCGCCACGCCGAACGGCTTATATTCGATGCTGAGGCTGGTATTGTTGATTTCATTGGCGCTGCCTTGGACGACGGGAATGGGGATTTCGCCACCGGCCAGGAATTCGGCTTCCTCGCCGGAGATGGCAACCAGGTTCGGCTCGGCGAGCAATTTAAACAGCCCGTCGCTTTCCATGGCCTTGAGTACGCCGGTGATGGTGCCGTCGCCCTTGCCCAGCGGGTCCCATTTGGTAGTCAGCTTATTGACGATGGTACTGTTGGTGATGATCGTGCTGCCGGCGGTAAAGCCGTTAATGAAACTGCCGCTGCCGCCCGCCAGGTAGCTTAAGTCGACGCCCAGATCCTTGAGTGCCTGGCGGTTGATTTCGCCGACGCGCACGCGAAGCTGCACCTGCTGGCCGGAAATTATCTGCATGAGGTTGAGGATATCCTGCGATTCCTGCTGTTGCGGTGCGCCGGGCATGGGCATCTGGGCCATTACTTGCTGTTGCGGCTGCGTAATGGTATTGCCGCCGGCATCGAGCGTATTGCCCGAGCGGATAAAATCCTTGACGATCCTGACCGCCTTGTCGGCGACGCCGGCATTGCTGATCTGGCCGGTCAGCGCAATGCTGGTATTGACCATTTCAACGCCAATTATTTCATCGGGCAGGAAATTCTTGAGGGCGCGGCGGATGGCCGGCAGGTCGTGCGTGACGACGACGTCGAACTCACGCAGCACTTTAGAGTCCTTGTCGAAAATGCGCACATTGGTGCGGCCCAGTTTTTTTCCGACCACCGTCAGCTGCATGCCGTTATGCGCGTGGACGTCGGCGATGTCGGGATTGGCAACCATCACTTCCGCCATCGGCGTCGGCAGCACCACCAGCGTCGAGCGGTTGACCGGCACGGTCATGGCGCCGCTATCGGATCTCGAATCGGCGGCGATGGCCGCCGGCGCAAGGCAGGCGACGGCCAAAGCCGCCAGCAAGACAGGCGCATAGCACAACCATCCAAAGCGCAAGGTGAACCGATTACATATCATGTCATGTCTCATGGCTGCGGATTATCGTTGATGATTTCGGACGGCGCATTAATGGTTTCGGGCGGCACTACGGTACCCAGATCCTCGTCGGAAAACAACAATGTCTGGGGCAGCTGCTCATCGACGTTCTTGCCGAGGCCGCGGATCACTCTTACTACATCACCGGCGCCGGACTGGCCTTCGGTGAGGAACACGCGCGAGACGTATTTGGCGGTGGCGGGGTTAAGCCGCGCCGTGCTGTCTTTATCCTTGACCGAACGCAGCGCCACCGACAGCGTGCCCATCTTTTCCGCCAGCCGGACGCGCTGAGGGCCGTCTTGCGGCAATTCGAGCGTGACGCTGGTCGGCACGTCCTTGGCGCCGACGATGCGCGAATTCACGGCCAGCACCGGCACGTTGTAAAACAGCACTTCGGTCACGGTCGGCCGTTCGGTAAGGCGCCGCGGCGATTTCATCGTGACATTCTGGTAAATGCCCGCATCGGGGACGGCGTAGGTGAACAGCACGTCGACGCGGTCGCCGGGGAACACATAGCCGGCGACGCCGCTGATGCCGTCAACCGCGATGCTCGCCGCCCGCGCGCCGGCGGGCAGGTTGGCCGCCATGAAGCTGGGATCGCCGGGATTGCCGATTTTACTCGACAGCAACGGCTCGCGCGCCAGAAACGGCACCCTTGCCACCTTGCCGATAACATTGGCGTCCTTGCTTTTGCTGGTGATGAAACTTTCCGCGACCAGGTGCGACGGCCAGGGCTGCTTGTCGACCATCGTTTCCTCAATGGTAGCACCTGCCGGAATCGCGGTTTTGGCTACCAGCACGTCCACCGTCGAGACGTTCGTCAAATCGTCGGTGGCGCCTTCGACGCGCGGCGGCGGCGCTTTATCGCCGGAAAACTGCATGACCGCCACACCGGTGATGATGGCAATGACGGCGGCGACGAAGAGCAGGGCTAAGCGCATGGATTATTCAATATTTTCTTAGAATTGGACACGGAGCCGTATGGCATCGTTTATAACGCAGGCGACGAAGCCATGTAAACAAAAATATTTTTTATGCAGTGTTTATGTGAAGCCCCTATTTTCTTATTGTCATCCCGAACGTGTTTCGGGATCCACGGCGCCACTTGTTATTCATTATTTCCCCTCCCCCGCAAGCGGGAGAGAGAAAATTACGAAGCCTTTTTCGCGCGCTGGATTTTCTTGCGCTCGTTGGAATCGAGCGCCGTCTTGCGCAGGCGCAGGCTTTTTGGCGTGACCTCGACCAGCTCGTCGCTTTCGATATAGGAGATCATCTGCTCGAGCGTCATGCGCAGCGGCGGCACCAGGCGGATCGCCTCGTCCTTGCTGGTCGTGCGGATATTGGTGAGCTGCTTGTTCTTGATGAGGTTGATCTCGAGGTCGTTGTCGCGCGAATGCTCGCCGACGATCATGCCCTCGTAAATCTTGTCGCCGGGATTGATGAACATGATGCCGCGCTCCTGCAGATTCCAGATGGCGTAGGCGACGGCTTCGCCTTTTTCCATCGAGATCAGCGCACCGTTGCGCCGCCCGCCGACATCGCCCTTATAAGGGGCGTAATCGTGGAACAGGCGGTTCATCATGCCGGTGCCGCGCGTATCGGTCAGGAATTCGCCCTGGTAGCCGATCAGGCCGCGCGAGGGCACGTAGAAAATGATGCGGATCTTGCCGCCGCCGGAGGGGCGCATGTCGATCATCTCGCCTTTGCGCAAGCTGACTTTTTCGACGACGGTCCCGGTGAATTCCTCATCGACGTCGATGACGACTTCCTCGATCGGCTCGAGCCTGTTGCCGTGATCGTCTTCCTTAAACAGCACGCGCGGGCGCGACACCGAAAGCTCGAAGCCTTCGCGGCGCATGGTTTCGATCAATACGCCCAGCTGCAATTCGCCCCTGCCCGCCACTTCGAACGCGTCCTTGGAATCGGATTCGCGCACGCGGATGGCGACGTTGCCCTCGCCTTCGCGCAGCAGCCGCTCGCGGATCATGCGCGAGGTGACTTTGCTGCCTTCCTGGCCGGCCAGCGGCGAGTCGTTGACGCTGATGGTGATCGCCATGGTCGGCGGGTCGATCGGCGTCGACGGCACCGGGCTGGTCAGCTCCAGCCCGCCCAGCGTATCGGCGACCGAGGCTTTCTCGATGCCGGCAATGGCGACGATGTCGCCGGCCTGCGCTTCTTCGATCGGCACGCGCTTCACGCCGTCGAACGAGAGTAATTTCGTGAGGCGTCCCTGCTCGAGCACCTCGCCGTTTAGGCTCATCGCCTTGATCGGCATGCCGACCTTGGCGCTGCCGCTATAGATGCGCCCGGTGAGAATCCGGCCCAAAAACGGATCGTATTCCAAGATCGAGGCCAGCATGGCGAATGTCGCTTCCGGGTCGACGTCGGGTGCGGGCACATGGCGGATAATCAGATCGAATAGCGGGTCGAGATTGTCGCGCGCGCCGGCTAGGCTGTCGGACGCCCAGCCGTCGCGGCCGGAAGCGTAGAGCGTCGGGAAATCGAGCTGCTCCTCGCTGGCGTCGAGCGCGGCGAACAGGTCGAAGATTTCGTTATGCACCGCGTCGGGGCGGGCATCGCCGCGGTCGATCTTATTGACGACGACGATGGGTTTGAGCCCGAGCTTGAGGGCTTTGGAAAGCACGAATTTGGTCTGCGGCAGCGGGCCTTCCGCCGCGTCGACGAGCAGCACGACGCCGTCGACCATCGACAGCACGCGCTCCACCTCGCCGCCGAAATCGGCGTGGCCGGGCGTGTCGACGATATTGATGCGCATCGGCCCGCGCGTCACCGACGTGCATTTGGCGAGGATGGTGATGCCGCGCTCTTTTTCGAGATCGCCGGAATCCATGACGCAGGTCGCCACGTTCTGGTTGGCGCGGAACGTGCCGCTTTGCTGGAGCATGGAGTCGATCAGGGTGGTTTTGCCATGGTCGACATGGGCGATGATGGCGATATTACGAATCTCTTTCATGAACGCTAACTGCTACTTTCCAACTAAAAAACTACAAAATAAACCATATAAAAAAAGATGAGCGATGACTAAAGGGCGGCCATCGCCTGCCCTTCACCCATCGCCCATCATGTATCTGTTCCCCCGCGAAAACGCGGAGAAGCAATAGACTGGCTACAGAACTCGCTTTGGCAAAAAAACGCGAAGCGATGGAGTCCGAGAAAACGAGTGTACACACCAGTACATGACGTTTTCGAGGGAGGCTTCATCGCAAGCAGGTTTGAAGCCAAAGTAGAGTTATGCGGACAGTCTAAACGACTACAGCAATTTCAGTCTGACTGCAGAGGTCTTGCCTTTGTTTTCCTCGAGCTCATACTGAATCTTCTGATTCTCGTCGAGCGAGCGCAGGCCGGCAGCTTCAAGCGCCGAAATATGCACGAATACATCGTTGCCACCATCATCTGGCTTGACAAAACCATACCCTTTATTCGGGTTGAACCATTTAACAATACCAGTGGCCATAACGTAACTCCTTGAATTTCAATAAGAATAAAAAATAATGACGCAGCCAATCCACATCAGGGAATGGGGTTTTAGCCTAGTTTTCGGCCATTGGCAAGGGGGAAAACGAGTCATGAGTCCTTAGTCGTTAGTCCTTAGTCAATCATACGCTTCCTTGCGATGCGCCACCCGCTCGATCGCTACTACGCGCACCTTATCGTCGATGGCGTAGACCACCCGGTAATCGCCGATGCGGATGCGCCATAAATTGCTCGAGCCTTTGAGTTTTTTGCAGCCGGAAGGCCTGGGCTGCGTGGCGAGGCGGTCGATGGCGGTGGAGATTTTTTCGGCCCAGGCGGAGGCAATAAGGCGCAACTCTTTCTCCGCCGAGCGCGAAACGGTGATGCGGTAGCGCATTATTTGCGCTTGGGTTTTTTGAGACGTTTCTTGACGTCTTCCCAGTCCGAATGCGGTTCGGCTTTACGCGACTGCGCCACCATCACGTCGCAAAAATCCTCCCACAGCCCGCGATGCTTGCGTAAATCGATCTGCACCGCAATGGGCTTGCCCGCTAAATCCGTGACGTATTGAATACCTTGTAACATAGGCTCATTCTAATGCAGGCGGCCCTAAACGGCAAGGGTAAAACTAACGACTAACGACTAAGGACTAACGACTCAATAGGTAAATTGTTCCTTTATAATCCGCTCTTCGAGATTATGCTCGGGGTCGAAGAGCAGGTTGACGCCGGATTTGCGCTGCTCGCTGATGATAACATCGGTGACGTCCTGGATTTCGGTAAAATCGGCCACCGCGTTGACCGGGCGCTTATGGTGCTCGAGGATGGTAAAATTGACGCTGGCATTGTGGCTAAGCAGCGCGCCGCGCCAGCGCCGCGGGCGGAACGGCACCAGCGGCGTCAGCGAAATGACATTGGCGCCCAGCGGGATGATCGGGCCGCCGGCGGAGAAATTATAGGCGGTGGAACCGGCGGGGGTGGCAACCAATATGCCGTCGCAGATCAGCTCTTTGAGACGCACCACATGGTCGATCGAGACGCGGATTTTCGAGGCCTGCCGGCCGTGGCGAAACAGCGACACCTCGTTGAAGGCGAGCTCCTGGCTGATTTTGCCGTTGCTGCGGCGGGCATACATATGCAGCGGGTAGAGCGTGGTGGCGCGGGAGCGGTTGATGCGCGCGAGCAAATCGTCGAGCCCGTATTCGTTCATCAAGAACCCGACCGAGCCGCAATTGATGCCGTAAAACGGCAGGCGCATTTTCATGTATTTATGCAGGGTTTGCAGCATGAAGCCGTCGCCGCCGAGCACGACGACCACCTGCGCGCTCATGCGCCGCTTGGTGATCTCGGTGATGTCATGATGCTTGGCGATGGCTTTGAGCGCCGCCTGCGCCTTGGGCGTGACGTCGGCGACGCAGGCGATTTTGGTGAAGGTCATGCGAGGTACTTTCGCGGAAATTTGGTTAATTGGTGAATAAATGCCATAGTTTGCTTATCCTGTAAAGCCATGAAAGTATTAACATTCCCGCCTGCGGAGAATGTCACA
>JAGVLW010000011.1 GCA_020054105.1 Alphaproteobacteria bacterium
CGATGGAAACCGAGAAAAAGAGTGTACACTCCGGTACATGACTTTTTCGAGGAGGCTCCATCGCAAGCAGATTTGAAGCCAAAGTAGAGTTAGGCAGGAAGTCTATTACTTAAGGTAGACCTTAACTGCATTAGCTGCAACTATTTTTCCATCGCTGGCGAAAGCTTCGTGATTATCCTCGATATCCGATAGCTTATAATGATAATTCACCATCATGGCAGCGGACTGCTTCAATCCCTTGCCCGAGCAATCGGCCAGCCAGTTGATGCGCTCCAGGCGCGCGCCATTGAACAAATGGAAACTCGCCACCGGGTCGAGCGGTTTATCGCCGCGCTTTTCATTGCAAAGATAATGCGCGGCCAGCCGCAGCAAAATCGGTTTGAACGCCGCCGCCAGCGCCTTGTCTTTATGCCAGTCGCTTTCGAGCAGCGCATACAACCCGTCGGCGGCATTTTCCTGTTTGGACCATTGCTTGATTTCGCTGATTTCCTTGGGCAGCAACAGCTTGGCATCGCCGGCCTTGAGCTTGGGGTCAAGCCAGGAGCGCAGGCCGGGAATGGGCGATAAGGTCGCGAAGGTTTTGATGTGCTTCATCTCGTTAGTCAGCAAACTAACTACTCTTTTTATCAGAAAGTTACCGAAGCTGATACCGGCCAACCCCTTCTGGGCATTGGAGATGGAATAGAAAATCGCCGTATCGGCTTTTTGGATGTCGGTCAGCGGGCTTTTCTCATCGAGCAGCTGCTGGATATTGTCGCTCATGCCTTCGGTCAAAGCGACATGCACAAAGATCAGCGGCTCATGCGGCATCTTGTGATGGAAAAAAGCGAAGACGCGGCGGTCGGCATCGAGCCGGTTTTTGAGATCGTCCCACGAGCTTACTTTATGCACCGCTTCGTACTCGATGAGTTTTTCCAGGATCGAGGCCGGCGAGTTCCAGGTGATTTCAACCAAATCGAGCAAGGCGACGTCGAACCAGCTCGAAAGGATCGCTTTCAGATCCAGTTCCAGCCCTTGCAGCGCCGTGTCCTTGGCGGTAAGCGGCAGCAGGTCGGCGCGCATATTGACCAAAAATTTGAACCCGTCCGGCAGGGCGGTGAACTGTTTGAGGATGGTGCTGCGCGGCGCCGTCAGTGCTTCGCGCAAGGATTCTTCGAGTTTCAGCCGTTCCTCATCGGTCTTTGCCGCGGCAAAACCATGCGTGAGTTTTTCCAGCGACGGCAGGTGCGTGCCGAAATCGCCGGCCAGCAATTTCAAAAACCGCAGCCGCCCGGTTTCGTTGAGCCCTAAATAGGTGCGGCCCAGCTCGGCGGTATGGGCGCGGGCGGTGATTTCGCCGCCGGGGCTGTCGAGGCACAGCGTCATCTGCTTGCGCAAAAGCTCGACGTCTTCCTTGGGCACGTCGGGGCGGATGTCGCCTTTGATGACATGCAGCGCGCCGCCGCTTACTTCCCGCCAGGTGCGAAGCAGGCTGGCCACGGTTTTGCGGCGCAAATGCGAAAGGCTTGGGGATTGGCGGGCGGCGGCAGTATCACTCATGGCCATGATTTATAAGGCCGGTCTTGCGGGAGGGCAAGAGATGATATAATGGTCACCCCATGAATTGCATGGGTGCGTTATGAAAATCAAAAAAGTCGTGCTCGCCTATTCCGGCGGGCTGGATACATCGATCATTTTGCGCTGGCTGCAGGAGCAATATGGCTGCGAGGTGGTGACCTTCACCGCCGATCTCGGCCAGGGCGAGGAAGTCGAGCCGGCGCGCAAGAAAGCGCAGATGATGGGCGCCAAGGAAATTTTTGTCGAGGATCTGCGCGAGGAGTTCGTGCGCGATTACGTGTTCCCGATGTTTCGCGCCAACACCTTATATGAAGGCGTCTACCTGCTCGGCACCTCCATCGCCCGCCCGCTGATCGCCAAGCGCCAGATCGAGATCGCCATCAAAACCGGCGCCGACGCGGTGGCGCACGGCGCGACCGGCAAGGGCAACGACCAGGTGCGTTTCGAGCTGGGTTACTATGCACTCAAGCCCGACATCAAAGTCATCGCCCCCTGGCGCGAATGGGATTTGACCTCGCGCACCAAGTTGCTTGAATATGCCGAGAAGCATCAGATTCCCATCGCCAAAGATAAGCGCGGCGAGGCCCCCTATTCCACCGACGCCAATCTGCTGCATATTTCCTACGAAGGCAAAGTGCTGGAAGACCCGTGGGTCGCGCCGCATGAGGATATGTTCGTGCGCACCGTCGCCCCCGAAAAAGCGCCGGATGAACCGGAATTCATTGAAGTCGAGTTTGAGAAAGGCGATGCAACGGCAGTAAATGGTAAAAAACTTTCTCCTGCCTCATTACTCAGCACTCTTAACGCATTGGGCGGCAAGCACGGCATCGGCCGGTTGGATCTAGTGGAAAACCGTTATGTCGGCATGAAATCGCGCGGCGTCTATGAAACGCCGGGCGGGACGATCCTGCTCGCCGCCCATCGCGGCATCGAATCGCTGACGCTCGATCGCGGCGCGATGCATCTAAAAGACGAACTCATGCCGCGCTATGCCGAGCTGATCTATAACGGCTATTGGTGGTCGCCGGAGCGCGAGATGCTGCAGGCGCTGATCGACAAATCGCAGGCGAATGTCAGCGGCACCGTCCGGCTCAAACTCTTCAAAGGCAATGTGTCGGTAGTCGGCCGCAAATCGCCGATGAGCCTTTACAGCCACCAGCATGTGACGTTCGAGGAAGACAGCGTCTATAACCAGAAAGACGCGGAAGGATTCATCAAGCTCAACGCGCTGCGGCTGCGGTTGCTCAAAAAATAATGTCACCTTGTGTCAGGACGACAATCTTTTAAAACCCGCTTCTAAATCTTTTATCAAATCATCCGGATCTTCCAGGCCGATATGCAGGCGCACGCCGGGGCCGCTATAGGGCCATTTGCCTGCGGTGCGGCTTTTTTTCGGGTCGAACGGCGTAATCAAGCTTTCGAAGCCGCCCCAGCTATAGCCCATGCCGAAATATTCCAGGTCGTCGAGCATGGCGGCCAGCGCCTTCTGCGACGCCGGTTTCATGGCGAATGCGAACAGGCTGCTGGCGCCGGTGAAGTCGCGCTTCCACAGCTCATGGCCGGGCGCGCCGGGCAGCGCCGGGTAGAGCACCTCTTCCACTTCCGGCCGCGTTTTCAGCCATTGGGCAACCTGCATGGCGTTTTCCCATTGCTGCTTCAGGCGCAGGCCCATGGTGCGCAGGCCGCGCAACGCCAGGTAGCAATTATCGCCGCCCGGCGTCGAACCCAGGCTGAGATAGGTTTGCTGCAGCGGCGCATAATGCTTCTTTTTGCAGTTCACCGCGCCCATCACCAGGTCGGAATGCCCGGACATGTATTTGGTGACGGCATGGATCGAAACGTCGATACCGTGATCGAACGGCTTGAAATAAAGCGGCGTCGCCCAGGTATTGTCGATCATGAGCGTGATAGCGGGATTTTTCGCGCGCGTCGCCTTGACGATGGCGGGGATATCCTGCACCTCGAACGTCAGCGAGCCGGGGCTTTCCAGATACACCACCTTGGTATTTTCCTTGATCAGCGAGGCGATATCGCCGCCGATCAGCGGTTCGTAATAGGTAATCTCGACGCCGAACTTGCGCAGCTCTTTCTCGCAGAAACGCCGCGCCGGGCCGTAGACGCTATCGACCATCAGCAGGTGATCGCCGCTTTTGAGGAACGCCATCAGCGCCACCACGATGGCGGCCAAACCCGAGGAGGTCACGATCGCATGATCGGCGTCTTCCAGCGTGGCGATGGTCGTTTCCAGCGCGTGCGTGCTCGGCGTGCCGTAGCGGCCATAGGAATATTGCCGCTGCCCGCTTTCAGCCTGCTCGAATTCCTTGAAGGTGGGGAAAAGGATCGTCGATGCCCGGTAAGGCGGAATATTCACGATGCCATAGGTGTCCGGCAGGCAGCCCATGGTGGCGAGGATGGTCGGTGTTTTCATGAAATAACGCTTTGAAAAAATTGACTATCGTTTATCGCGCATAATCGCCTACCCGTCAACAACTTAGAGCGTTTTTGCTTTTGTTCTTTACAGATGCATGGCAAGGCGAGCCGCGCGGAGTGTACAACGCAGTACATGAGCACGGCGAGTCCGATGCCAGGCGCTGTAAAGGGCAAAATGAAAAATGCTCTAACGGAAGCTGCGGCAGCTAAGACCGACGAGAATGTCGGTGATGCCATCTTTTGCGGTGCCGAACGGCAGCAGGCAGGCGCGGTATTTCACGAGGCTGTCGCGCTCGTTCATGAAAAACCCTTCGTCATATAAGGGCTGGGGCTGCGAGATGATCTCATTGAATTTGCCGTAAATGACTTTTCCGGGGAATGCCTGGTTCACGCCGTCAACCGCCTGGCCTGTCAGGTCGCGGCCATACATCTGGACGATCGCTGTGCCCATATGCTCGTATTTATAGCTGGGTTTTTTCGCGCTGCTGCTGATGCTGACGCGGAAGCAATGCTGCCAGACATCCTCGATAGCCCCGGTATTGAATTTTCGTATGTCGGGTAAATTATTATTATCCGCTTCACGCATGCCGTCCCAATAGGTTCGCAGGCGGTGGGAGAGTCGTTTTTCGTGCATGGAATTTTTTATCCTTGAGGTTGCGCTGCGCCTATAAAACCATTAAACATGATACGGGAAAAATCATAAATAATAGTTAATAAATACTAACGATGATAGATAAATCAATAAATTCCAAAGCTTATCCTGACGTCGCCCCCAATCCCGATTTCCCCAAAATCGAGGAAAACGTATTGGCGAGCTGGAAAAAAGAGGGGCTGTTCCAGCGTTCGATCGATAACCGCAAGGCCGCGAAGGAATTCATCTTCTATGACGGCCCGCCCTTCGCCAACGGCCTGCCGCATTACGGCCATCTGCTGACCGGCTTCGTGAAGGATTTATTCGCCCGCTATCAGACCATGAAAGGTAGGCGCGTCGAGCGCCGCTTCGGCTGGGATTGCCACGGCCTGCCCGCCGAGATGGGCAGCGAAAAGGAGCTCGGCATCTCCGGCCGCCAGGCGATCATCAATTTCGGCATCGATAAACTCAACGAGCATTGCCGCACCAGCGTGATGAAATACACGCAGGAATGGGAAGATTACGTCACCCGCCAGGCGCGCTGGGTCGATTTCAAGAACGACTATAAAACCATGGACATCAACTTCATGGAGTCCGTCCTCTGGGCGTTCAAGCAGCTGTACGACAAAGGCCTGGTCTACGAAGCCTACCGCGTCATGCCCTATAGCTGGGCCGCCGAAACGCCGCTATCGAACTTCGAAACCAAGCTTGATAATTCTTACCGCGAGCGCGAGGACAAGGCGATTTATGTGACTTTTGAATTGAATGAAGTTCCAAGTCGTATAAGGCAAATGTTTGAAGGGGATGAAATCAACAGGTGCAAGGTGATTGCTTGGACGACGACACCATGGACACTTCCAAGCAATCTCGCTCTAGCTGTAAACAAAGATATACAATACACAGCATGGCTGAATGATGATGTATGCTACATTGCTGCGACAAGCGTAGTAAATGGAAACAGTTTGGCTGGCCAAATTTCACTGCCGATAGCACAAGAACGTCGTGAAGATGGTACGATTCCAACATGCGCATATATATTTAAAGGTGGGGATTTACTCGGACTCACCTACAAACCCCTCTTCCCTTATTTCAAAGACCACAAAAACGCCTTCCGCATTCTCGATGGCAGCGCGTTCGTCACCGACGCCGATGGCACGGGCATCGTGCATATGGCGCCGGGCTTCGGTGAGGACGACCAGAAATGCTGCGAGGCGAACGGCATCGAACTTGTCGTGCCGGTCGACGGCCAGGGCAAATTCACCGATGAGATTTACGACCTGCCGGACTTACAACTTAAAGGTTTGAACGTCATCGCCGAGAATGTCGAAAAATTCAAATTCGGCGAGGCCAATGAACGCATCATCCGCTGGCTGAAAGATCACGGAAGCCTCATCAAGCAGGAGCAGATCAAGCACAACTACCCGCATTGCTGGCGCACCGATCAGCCGTTGATTTACCGCGCCATGCCGAGCTGGTATGTCGAGGTCACCAAATTCCGCGACCGCGCGGTCGAGATCAACAAGCAGATCAACTGGATTCCCGATCACATCCGCGACGGGCAGATGGGGCATATGCTCGCCACCGCGCCCGACTGGAGCATCTCGCGCAACCGTTTCTGGGGTACGCCGATTCCGGTGTGGCGTTCCAAATCGGGCAAGATAAAAGTATTCGGCTCCATCGCCGAGCTGGAAAAAGCCAGCGGCCAAAAAATCACCGACCTCCACCGCCCCTATATAGACGAGATCGTCATCAAGGAAGGCGGCGAGGAATATACGCGCGTCGACGACGTGTTCGACTGCTGGTTCGAATCCGGCTCCATGCCGTTCGCGCAGGTGCATTACCCGTTCGAGAACAAGGAATGGTTCGAGAAGCATTTCCCCGCCGATTTCATCACCGAATATGTCGGCCAGACGCGCGGCTGGTTCAACACGCTCATCATGCTGTCGACGGCGCTTTTCGACAAGGCGCCGTTTAAAAACTGCATCTGCCACGGCGTGATGCTCGGTGAATCGGCAAAAGACGAAAACACCGGAAAAATGGTGGCGCAGAAATTATCGAAGCGCCTTAAAAACTACCCCGAGCCTTTCAAAGTTTTCGATGAATATGGCGCGGATGCGCTGCGCTGGTTTTTGATTTCGTCATCGGTAATGCGCGGCAACGATCTGCAAATCGACAAAGAAGGCAAATTCATCCGCGACGTCGTGCGCCTGAGCATCAAACCGATCTGGAACGCCTATAATTTCTTCACGCTCTATGCGAATGCGGATGGCATCAAAGCCAAGCTGGCCACCGATTCGCAGGACGTCATGGATCGTTACATTCTTGCCAAATGCAAACAAGCCGTCGAAACCATCGAAAAATCACTCGACGCCTATGACACGTCCACCGCCTGCGACGCCGTGATGCAATTCTTCGAGGCGCTCAATAACTGGTATATCCGCCGCAATAAAGAACGCTTCTGGAGCAACCTAAATGATGCCAATACACCACAAGAAGCATTTAATATTGTTGATAACATAATAGGCGGTAAAGAAGATAAGCAAGCTGCTTATGACACGCTATATACGGTGCTTATCACCATGTGCCGTGCGGCCGCCCCTCTCCTGCCGCTGACGCTCGATGAAATTTACAAAAGCCTTACGGGCGAGCCCAGTGTGCATCTGGCAGATTTTCCGCCAACCGAGAAAATTGATCCGAATGATGTCGCGCATAATGTTCTTATATGGCAAATGGATTTAACACGCGATATTTGCAATGCTGCGTTAGCCATTCGTAATATAAGAAATATCAGAGTGCGCCAGCCCTTGTTGCAGCTTGTCGTAGCAGGCGGGAAGGCGCTTCCAGATAATTTCAAAGACATTATTAAAGAAGAAATAAATGTAAAAGACATAAGGTTTGATCCTGATTTCTTGTCTTACGCGACATTTAAACTGCAAATTAATCCTGCTGTGCTTGGTAAACGGCTACCAGAAAAAATGAAACAAATTTTGCCCGCTGCAAAAAAAGGCGAGTGGCAGCGTAAGGATGGAGTTGTTAGTTTCACAATAGAAAATATCCCAGTTCCGCTGTTTCCTATAGAATATGCTTTAACACCTGATCCACATAAGGAATATAAAGACCGCGCCCAGGCTTTGAGCACCAACGACGCGCTGGTGATTCTGGATACGACGATCACGCCGGAACTCGAAGCCGAAGGGTTTGCGCGCGATATGGTGCGGGCGATTCAGCAGGCGCGCAAGGATGCGGGGTTGCATGTGTCGGATCGCATCGCGTTGCATCTCGACGGGCCGCAGGCGATTATCGCGGCGGTCGGCGCGCATAAATCCTATGTGATGGAACAAACTTTGTCGGCGCAGATTCTCGATACGAAACCCGCTTCGCAGCTTTTCTCGACGGAAAGCGAGATTGATGGTAAGAAGGTCAGAATTTCCATCGCCATGGCAACTTAATTAGAAATATGAAAATTTTAATCAGCATCATTATCGGATTTTTTTCCTTACTAATAATAACCCTATTAGGCATACAGCTGATTTTTGTCTTTGATGCATTTAAAACTGAAGGAAACAGTATATACGCATGGATGATCCCAATATTGGTCGCCATCGGATTTTTTGCATTATTCTGGTTTTTCGGCCTTCGCATGATGTGGAAATCCGAACCTCCAGCTATACCTCCTGCCTCTCCATTTATTCGAAAAGTTAACAAACAATTCAGGCCTACCGGAGTCTACCTTTTTTTTCTCACGGTATTTTTATGGCAACTTTTATGTACTGTTTTTAGTAGCAGCGATAATTGGGTGGTTAAAATATTTGGCGCGCTCCCAGCCCTTTTATTATCAATGCCATGGTCGTGGTTTATGATAAGTTTGCTCCCGCCCTTACAGCAAGGAGAGAGTCCTAGATTGTTTCTAACAAATATTGTTTTATTTATCGGATTAGCGATCAATGCTTTTTTAGTGTCTCTTCTTTTAAAATGGTGGCGGACATATAAATGAAAAGCAAGGGGGCTTAACGGTTATGTCAAATAAACCATCGAGCCAGGCCAAGCACATGATCCTTGGCCAGCTGCTCACCAACGAGATTATCGATAAGCGGATATTGCAGGCCATAAGCGACGTGCCGCGCGAGGCGTTCGTGCCCAAGCCGTTGCTGGGCAGCGCCTATGTCGACGAGGATCTGGCGATGGGCGGCGGCCGCTTCCTGCTCGAGCCGCTGAGCTTTGCGCAGCTTTTGCACCTGGCGGAGATTACGCCCGCCTGCCGCGTGCTGATTATCGGCGGGCTGTGCGGCTATTCGGCGGCGGTGGCCTCCAAGCTCGCGCACCATGTAGTGATGGTGGACATAGACGAAAAATCGATCGAGCAGGCGCGCGCGAACTTCAAATATGCCGGCGCTGACAATGTCGACGTGCAGCAGGTGAAATCGCTCGCCGACGGCTATGCGCTTTCCGCGCCTTACAACGCCATCATCATCGAAGGCGCCGTGGAGTTTTTCCCCGACGCCGTCACCTCGCAGCTGGCGATAGACGGGCGGCTGGCGGCCATCCGCAACGTATCGCGGCGGCCGGGCATCGCCGGCGGGCTCGGCAAGGCGGTGCTGGTGAAGCGCGAGGGCGGGAAGATACAAGAACGCGAGTATTTCGACGCTTCGGCGGCGCTATTGCCGGGATTCCAGAAACCTGCCGGGTTTGTATTTTAACCTCCATGCCACAGCTTGCGCGCATCGTAGCGTTATTAATGGCACTATTGCTGGCGCAAACGGCAAGCGCGCAGACGCTGCTTAACGAGGCTTCGGAAGATACGCCGCCGCCCGCCCAGGAACCGCTGGAGCCACCCGCCGCGCCTGAAATTCCCAATACCGCCTTTAGCGATGCGCTGGCCAATGTCTATGCCCATCATCCGCAAATCCAGGCGCAGCGCGAATTTCTCGCCGCCACCGACGAAACGGTCGCGCAGGCTCTCTCCGGCTTCCACCCGAATATCGGCGCCAATTACAGCCGCGGCCGCCAGCGCAGCAAAGTCAGCACCTCTAATAGCTCCATTCAGGATACGGAGTTTCAGGACATCGCGCTGACGCAGGATATTTTCAACGGCGGCGAAACGCTTTACGGCTATCGCAGCGCCAAAGACCGCGTGAAAGCGGCGCGCGCGCAGCTCATCGAAGTGGAACAGCAGGTATTGTTCAATGCCGTCATCGCCTTTACCGCCGTGGTGGAAAGCGCGTCGGTGCTGCAACTGAACCAGAACAACGTCGACGTGCTGCAAAAGCAGCTGAATGCCACCAATGCGCGTTTCGACGCCGGCGAGCTGACCCGAACCGACGTGGCGCAGGCGCAGGCGCGGCTGGCGCAGGCGCAGGCCGATGAGCGGCGCGCG
>JAGVLW010000007.1 GCA_020054105.1 Alphaproteobacteria bacterium
AGACAGAATTATTCCCGCCGCCGAGAAAGCCTATTCGCTGTCGCGCCAGGGCTATCAGGCGGGAAAATTCCCCTATCTCGAAGTGCTCGATGCGCAGCGCACACTGGTGGAAGCGCGCGCGCAGTACAATGAAAGCCTCAAAGATTATCACAGCAAACGCGCGGAGGTCGAGCGTTTGACCGCGAAAAATCTCCCTGCGTCTAACCAAAAGGAAGAAACCGATGCTGAGTAAACGTAGTTTTATTATTATACTGCTGCTGGTGCTTGCGGGCGGCGGATACTATTTCATGCGCGGCTCCGCACCTTCGACACCGGCGGCAGAAAGCCATGGAGCCGAGGACGGCCACGGTCATGAGGAAAAAGCTGAAAAACCCGGCCATGACGAAGGCGGAAAAGAAGAAGCGGGCCATAAAGAAGAAGGCCATAAAGAAGAAGGCCATAAAGAAGAAGGTCACGCAGAGGGTGAAGGCAAGGAAGAACACGGCGAAGGCACAGCGCTTTCCAAGGAATCCGCCGAAGCCGCCGGTGTCAAGACCGAGGAAGCGGGCAGCTCCAACATCAATGAAACGATAAAGCTGACTGGCCGGACAACCCTCAATCAGAACACCACGGCACAGGTGAAAGCGCGCTTTCCCGGTATCGTGCGCGAGGTCAAAAAAGGCCCCGGCGAAATGGTAGCAAGCGGCGACGTACTGGCAACAGTGGAAAGCAACGAAAGCCTGCAGGTCTATCCGGTGAAATCGCCTATCAACGGCGTCATCCTGACACGCAGCACGAATGTGGGCGATGTGGCGGGCGATGCGCCGATGTTCACGATTACCGATACGTCCGATATATGGGCGGAGTTCCATGTTTTCCCGCGCGACATCGATCGCATCAAGGTTGGACAGAAGGTGTTGATCACCAGCTTCGAGGGAGGCCATACCGGCGAGGCGGTGATTTCTACCCTGCTTCCAATCGCGGAATCCTCCAGCCAGACGGTGATCGCGCGCGTGACGCTGCCTAACCCGGAAGGGCTGTGGCGCGCGGGCATGACGGTGCGCGGCGACGTGGTAATCGCCGAACGGCAAGTGCCGGTGGCGGTTAAAACTGCCGCCATCCAGCGCATGGAAGGAAAGATCGCCGTATTTGTGGAGGAAGGGGAGCGTTATGAAACCCGCCCCATCCGCACCGGCATAAGCGATTCGACATGGACGGAGGTGCTGGAAGGACTCAAGGCGGGCGAGCGTTATGTGAGCGAGCGGAGTTTTCAGATCAAGGCCGATATCGGCAAAGCCGGTGCGGCGCATGAGCATTGAGGAACCAGCAATGAACATCGACGCTATCGCCGAACTCCCTTACGTCCAGCCCATAGCCGATGCCAGCGTGCTGCTCAAAGCGCGCATGCGATACACGCGCATGTTCATCGCACTGCTGATCCCCATCGTGGCGGTAACTGCCTCGCGTTGGCCGGAGCACAGCCTCTCGCATGAAATAATGCAATGGAGTGGGCATGTGCTGATTGTCATCGGTGTTTTGGCACGCATTTTTTCCTCGCTTTATATCGGAGGGCGTAAAAATGACGACTTAATTAGCGACGGCCCTTTTTCCATCCTGCGCAATCCGCTTTATGTTGGTTCTTTTATCGCCATAACGGGCTTAGGGTTGCTGACGACTAGCGTTACGACCACGGCGCTGCTCTGTTTCTCATTCGCCTTCTGCTACCAATTTACCGTAGCGCGCGAAGAACTGTTTCTGCACCGCAAATTCGGCATGCGTTACGAGCGTTATACCCAGCGCGTGCCGCGTTGGATACCGCGCTTCAAACTATGGCAAAATCCGGGTGAATTGAACGTAAAGCCATATTTCGTGCTGCGCACCATTTTGGATAGCTCGCTGTTTCTCCTTGCCATTCCCTTGTTAGAAACAATGAGCGAACTGCGCGAGCAAGGCATTCTGCCCACCCTGTTAACATTGCCCTAAAGAGTGAAAGTAATATTATGATCGAAAGAATTCTTGGTTTCTCCCTCCATCACCGCTACATGATCGCGCTGGTTACGGCGGCGATCGCGGCGTTTGGTTTCTGGTCGCTGACGAATCTTCCGATCGACGCGGTGCCGGACATCACCAACAACCAGGTGCAGATTAATACCACCGCGCCCGCGCTCTCGCCGCTGGAAGTGGAAAAGCAGGTCACCTTCCCGGTGGAAACCGCGCTGGCGGGTATTCCTGGTCTGGAAAGCACCCGTTCGATCTCGCGCAATGGCTTCTCGCAGGTCACCGCTATTTTCAATGATGATGTGGATATTTACTTCGCCCGCCAGCAGGTAGGCGAGCGTTTGGGTGAGGCCAAGGAAACGCTGCCGGAAGGTGCTGATCCGCGCATGGGCGCTATTTCCACCGGCCTGGGCGAGATTTACATGTGGACGGTTGCCTATACGAATCCCAAAGGTCAGGGCGCTACCATTAATGACGGCGAACCCGGCTGGCAGAGCGACGGCAGCTATCTGACGCCGGAAGGCCAGAAGATGAAGAACGATGTGGAGCTGTCCTCCTATCTGCGCACCGTGCAGGATTGGATCATCCGCCCGCAGCTTAAAGGCGTTCCCGGCGTGGCGGGCGTCGATGCCATTGGCGGTTATGTGCGGCAATACCATGTGCAGCCCTATCCGGAAAAGCTGGTGGCGCTGAATTTAAGCTTTAGCCAGATCGTGGAAGCGCTGGAGAAGAATAACCAAAGCGTTGGTGCGGGTTATGTCGAGAAAAGCGGCGAGGCCTATGTGGTGCGCGCTGACGGGCGTATCAGCACGGCGGAGGAAATCGGCGATATCGTGGTGGTCATCCTCCGGCGCATGGGAGGGCGCATCATGAGCAAAGTCCCTATGCAGCAATGGTATCCCGATACGCATATCGCCGATACCGCCAACCTGACGCTGGAAGAGCAAGGCGCGTATCGGCTGCTGATGGATCACATGTGGATAAAAGGCGGCACGATCAGAAATGATGACAAAGAAATTGCGCGGATGCTGCGTGTTTCCGTCAAAAGATGGAAGAAATTAAAGCTGGTACTCGCCGAATATTTAGTCATTGAACTGGGAATTATCAGCCAGAAAAGGCTGCAACGCGATTACCAAAACGCCATTAGTAAGAGCAAAATAAATGCAGCAAATGGCAAAATCGGTGGCATGAAAACCGCAGAAAAGTGGGGAATGCACCAAGCGAACGCTGTAGCGAATAGTACAGACGGCGCTGGAGCAAAGCGCCGGGGTAGTAGCTCCAGCCGACATATAAGCGACGTGGTGAACCAGCTAGAACTAGAACCAAACCAAAACCAAAACTAAAAATAGTAGAGAGAGCCAGAGCTGTGGATAACTCCATGCCAGCGCCACGCCACAGCACCCAAAATCGTCCAGAAACACAGGCCGGGTCCTTCCAGACCACCCCCTCACGGGTACGCCGCGAGCGCGGTATTTGCCCAGCGCCAGCTGCAAAAGTTGCGTTGCGTTTCGTTTTTTTCGGCGCAGCTATCTGAAATATATAGAAAACCCCAAATCAAAAAACGAAATTAGTCCTGCAAAAAAGCGCAATACCTGTCAGTATTCGCTCGCCAGCATTATCGTCAACACTCGTGTGGTATTGGCCGCGTCCCATGGTTCGTCCGATCCGAAGCGTAATTCGTGGTCATAGTAGTCAACTTTCCAGAAGAACGTGTATCCTTGGAGTTTAATCCGCCCGAAATCAACGCTCGCCAATTCAGTTGTGCGATGCGTGCCTGCTTGTCGATGTCTTGCATTATCTCCCACATAAACAGATGGTTACTGTTTGTGGATAACAGACGTGCCGGTGGAATCAGCCGGTGTTTTACGAATTGATGCGGGTGATAAACACATGTATAAAACGGCTATTAAAGCCTCCCAATAACGCGCTTGGAATGATAAAAGAATTTGAGGGATAGGCTGATGTTTCCCGTACAATGAGGAGAGCAACCCACCGAAACGGATAGGATTATGATGCGTAAATTTTTAGATCGACTATTGGCGCTGCACTTTCGGGATGCCCGAGCCGACAGTAGGCTTGACCGGCTGGAGCAGGACGTGTGGCGAAATATTCATGCGGCCAGCGGCGAAGCAGCGTTACCGTGGCAGGAGAAGATGCTGCTGGCGTTTGGCACGCCGCGTTTCCAGCTGGCGTCGCTGTTTGCCGCACTGATCCTCGGTATATCGTTAAGTCCGGCAATTCCTCTGGGCAATACGGAAAAGGTCGACCATGTTGCCTTGCCGGACATGCAGGTGTTCACCCTGCACGCGCCGTACCTGACCGCCAACTTAATCGAGAGAAGCGAATGAAAAGACGCTATGTCAACGCCACCCTGTTTCTATTGATCGTGCTGGCGACCGCGTTCGGCGGTCTTTACCTCGGCCAGCATTTCATGCCCAAACCGCACGTACATCAAATTCAATCCGCCAGCAGTTGGCATCAGATACTGCACGACAAGCTGCATATCACGCCGGAGCAGGACGTCAGGCTGGAGGAGATTGAAAGGCATTATCGTCAGCGCCGCCAGTATCTCGAAGAGCAGATGCGGCTGACCAATATGGAACTGGCGGAGGCGATCAAGGCTGACAAGTCCTTCAGCCCTAAGGTGCAGGCGGCGACCGACAAGATTCATCACGCGATGGGCGAGCTGCAGAAAGCCACACTGGAGCATCTGTTCGAGATGCGGCCTATCCTCACCGATGAGCAGAACCGCAAACTGGAGCAGATGGTCACCGATGCGCTTTACGAACAAAAATAGTGAGGCCGTTACCGACGCCACGCCGGACAAGACGCTTATCCAGCTATTAACGGAAGGGCGCGAGGCGGCGTTGAACGAAATCATGCGCCGCTACAAGTATCGGCTGCACGCCTTCATTATTCGCTATGTGAAAGACGAAGACACCGCCTACGATATTCTGCAAGAAACTTTTATCCGCGTACATTTCAAGGCGGGCAGCTACAGTCCGGCTTATGAGTTTTCCACCTGGCTTTACCAGATCGCCGTCAATCTCTGCCGCGACTGGGGACGCAAACAGAAACTCCGCCAGTTCCTGTCACTGGATGCAATGATCGGCGATAAGGAAAGCGTTAGCCTCCACGATGTCATCGGCGATCCCGGCGGCAATATCGAAGACCTGACCGAGCTGCGCCAGCAGCTTCGCCTGCTGGATAAGGAAATCCAGCGCCTGCCACACAAGCTGAAAACTGCGTTAATTCTTTTTGCGGTGGAAAAGCACAGCCAGGAGGAGTGCGCAAAAATCCTCGGCGTAACGCCAAAAGCCGTGGAAACCCGCGTCTACCGCGCCCGCAAGATTCTGGCGGCAAAACTGGCCAAACATTTTTGAGGGATAGATGATTTCACTTCGTACCAGAGGCACGATTGCAAGAAACGGAGTGAACAGAATGAAATCATTATACACGGCAATTCTGAGTTTGAGCCTGCTGGTTTCCGTTCCAGCCTGGGCTGGCACCTATCACCTCGATATTGCCCGCGAGATGGTCAACATCACCGGCACACCGGTCAGCAAGATCACCGTCAACGGCGGCATTCCCGGCCCGACGCTGCGCTTCACCGAGGGTGAGGATGTTACGATCAACGTCACCAATCATCTGGACGAGGATACTTCCGTCCATTGGCATGGATTCCTGCTGCCGGGCGCAATGGACGGCGTGCCGGGGTTGAACGGCTTTCTCGGTATCAAGCCCGGCGAGACCTTTACCTATCGTTTCAAAATCCGGCAGACTGGAACCTACTGGTATCATGCACATTCGCTGGCCCAGGAACAGGAAGGGCATTACGGCTCCATCGTAATCACGCCCAAAGGCAAAGACCCGGTGCAGGCCGACCGCGATTATGTGGTGCTGTTGTCGGACTTTACGCATGAAAGCGCGGATGCGATCCTGCCGAACCTCAAGCTGGACGCGGGCTATTATAACTATAACAAACGCACCATCGGCGATTTCTTTGACGACGTGGAGAAGAAAGGCTTCAAGGCCGCATGGCAGGATCGTAAGGAATGGGGCGAGATGCGCATGTCGCCGACCGATCTGGCGGATGTGAGCGGTTACACTTTCCTGGTGAACGGCAAAACGCCGGAGCAGAACTGGACAGGGATTTTCAAAGTCGGTGAAAAGGTTCGGCTGCGCTTTATCAACGCCTCGGCCATGACCTTCTATGACGTGCGTATTCCCGGCCTGAAAATGACCGTGGTGCAGGCGGACGGGCAGAACGTCGAGCCGGTGTCAGTGGATGAATTCCGCTTCGGCATCGCCGAAACCTACGATGTGATCGTCGAGCCGAAGGAGGACAAGGCCTATACCATCGCCGCCGAGTCCGTTGACCGCACCGGCTTTGCCATTGGTACGCTGGTGCCGCGCGACGGCATGAAAGGCGAGACGCCGCCCCACCGCCCGCGCGCGTTGCTGACGATGGCCGATATGGGGCACAACATGGATCACAGCCAGATGGATCACAGCAACATGAGTGCTGACGAAATGGAGCAGATGATGGCGGACATGGAAAGCGGCTGGGCGAAAGCCGGTACGCCGCCCGGCCATAAGGCGCTCGATTATAAAGACCTGCGTTATCTCGGCACGCAGTCGAAAGCGGAAGCGCCGGAGCGCGAAGTGCTGGTGACGCTGGGCGGCAGCATGGAGCGATTCATTTGGACGATCAACGGCAAGAAATTCGAACATTCCGGCCCGATCAATCTCAAATACGGCGAGCGCGTGCGGCTCAAATTCGTCAACGAAACCATGATGGCGCACCCAATGCACCTGCACGGCATGTTCGTGCAGCTCGAAAACGGCCAGCCCGCAGAGAAACTGCCAAACAAGCATACAGTAATAGTTCCGCCGGGCGGGTCGTACTCAGTGCTGCTGACCGCCGATGAAGCCGGCGAATGGGCGTTTCACTGCCATCTGCTTTACCATATGCTCGGCGGCATGATGACGAAGGTGGTGGTGGCCAAGCTCGACGCGGCGGATATTCCTGATCGAACGCCGCCCGCAGCCACACCCGCGAAGGCAGAGGGAGGACATCACCATGCGTACTAAGATTCTCGCATTGATCGCCTGCCTGTCTGCCATGCCGATCATCCCACCGTCTTTCATGCCTTCCGGCTAGAGACTGATATCGGCGACAGCCGCGAAGGCACCATCGCCACCTGGGATTTGAACGGCTGGATCGGCACTGATTACGACAAGCTATGGCTCAAAAGCGAGGGTGAGCGTGTGGACGGCGATACGCACCGAGCCGAGTTCTGGGCGATGTACAGCCGCAATATCGCTACGTTCTGGGACGCGCAGGTGGGTATCCGACAGGATACGCAGCCCCATTCAACTTCCTATCTGGTGGCGGGATTCGAGGGGCTTGCGCCGTATTTCTTCGAGACCGAGGCGCATCTGTTCGTCAGCGATGACGGCGACGTCAGCGTGCGGCTGCGGCAGGAAAACGACCTGCTGATTACCCAGCGGCTAATCTTGCAGCCTTATCTGGAAGTGAATCTGTTTGCTCAGGATGTGCCGGAACTGGAGGTGGGATCGGGACTGGCGGACGGAGAAATAGGCATACAGATGCGCTACGAGATCACCCGTAAATTCGCGCCTTATGTGGATGTAAGCTACGAACGGAAGTTCGGAGAAACCGCAGCGTTGGCGCGGAGGTCAAACGAACATCACGATGATTTCGTCGCCAGCATCGGCTTACGGCTGATGTTTTAGGAGAACAACATGATAGAAATCATCCCCAACTGGCATCCGATTTTCGTGCATTTCACGATTGGTCTCTTAAGCATCTCCGCGCTGTTCTATCTGGTCGGGGCGGTGCTGAAAAAGGAACAGCTCCTTATCGTTGCCCGCTGGAATCTGTGGATCGGCGCGCTCATCACCATCGGCACCGTGCTGGCGGGCTGGTACGCCTATAATACTGTCAATCATGACGGGCCTTCCCACGCGGCCATGACCGACCACCGCAACTGGGCGCTCGGCACCGCCGCCGTTTTCCTGGTGCTGGCGTTGTGGGCGTTGTGGAAGCAGCGCGGCGCGAAAACTATCAGTTTGGTTTTTGTAGCGGTGATCCTGCTCGCGGCGGGGATGCTGGCCGTCACCGGCTATAAGGGCGGCGAAGTCGTCTACCGGCACGGCCTCGGTGTCATGCGTATGCCGGAGATGCGTGGCGACGACGGACACGCCAGCCACGGTCATGAAGGGCACGAGCATGGCGATCACCCTAAAGATGCGAAGCCGGAACTGGAAATGCCTACCCAGGACAAACACGATCATGAAGGACATCAACATTAACAAGGAGAAAATCTATGAAACCGATAATCAGAATATTCTTAATCCTCATGGCTGTCGCTTTGCCGGTCGGCGCGTATGCTGCTGACGCATTAAAAAAGGTCGAGCCGCAATATGTCTGCATGATCAACAACAAGCTGTTCGACAAGCCGCAGATTCCCGTAACAGTAGGCGGAAAAACCTATTACGGCTGCTGCCCGATGTGCAAAGAAAAGCTGGAGAAGAGCGCCGAGGCGCGCAGCGCAGCCGATCCCGTCAGCAGAAAAACGGTCGATAAAGCCACCGCCGTCATCGGCGCGGCGGCGGACGGAACCGTGCATTATTTTGAGAACGAAGAAAACTTGCAGAAATTCGGCGGGGCGCATCACGATCACGGCGGGCATAAGCATTGAGAAACCGCCGGTTCATTTTTGTGGTTGACCCTGGACTATAGTCCAGGGGGTAGGGTTGTATTATAACCTATTAAGTTTATTATAAAAATAATCTGACAAAACGAAGGGACAATGGCGCAGAGAACAGAAAATATACAAGCGTGGCTGAAAGCGCTGCCGCTCTTTTCATCGCTCAAAGAGGGCGATGTCGCCGATCTATTCCATCGTTCGCAGGTGAAGGAACTGGCGAAGGGAGATACGCTGTTTCTGCAGGGCGAGCCCGCCGGGAATTTTTACATCGTGATTTCCGGCTGGATCAAGCTGTTCCGCGAAACCGGCGACGGCCATGAATCCGTAGCCGGTCTTTGCACCGCAGAGGATACGTTCGGAGAGGCGGTGCTCTATCAGGGTTCTACCTATCCATTCGGCGCGCAAGCGGTGGAACCATCGCGGGCGCTGCGCGTCCCGGCTGCCGCCGTCAAGGAACTGATCCAGCGCAACGGCGACTTTGCCGCCACCATGATCCAGGCTATGTCGCAGCGCATGCAGACGCTGGAACTGCAAGTCGAGCATCTGAAGATGATGACCGCGCCGCAGCGCATCGGCTGTTTCCTGCTCAAGCTCTGCCGGGGTAAATCCATGCACAACGTCGAATTGGCGCTGCCTTATGACAAAGGTCTGGTCGCCGCGCTGCTTGGCATCAAGCTGGAAACATTTTCCCGCTCGCTGCACCAATTAAAGCCGGTCGGCATTGAGGTGAACGGCCCAGCGGTGATTATCGCCGATGTTCAGAAATTGCGGGATTACGCCTGCGCCAGCTGTTCAACCGTACCGGAGGAATGCAACAAGGAATCCGGTAAGAAATAACAATTTATAAAGTCATACGCGCAGCGATGCTCTGTGCCACTTCATGAGTGTTCTTTCCGGCGATATCGTCAATAATCTCGGCAATCACCCGGTTATGCACGGCAGGGCTTAACAGGCGCTTGATGGTTTTCAGCGCCGTTTCCGATCCTACCAGCACCAGACCGGTGTAATGCCCGCAGGCCAGCGCCGTATCGAGATATTTAGCCAGGCTCTCAGGGCTGCTTGCCTCTTTGCTGCAGCAGCATCCCATAGATAGCGGCTCGATCGACTGTCCCGGACGCTGCAGGAACAAATGCACCGTATCGGCATCGAGCGCCACAATCCAGATGACCACATTGCCGATATTCGTTTCCGCAGATGCGGAAGAGCAGCCTTGCTTATGTGAGCAGCCTGTTTTGACGGCTGCATGGGAACTACACGATTTCGCGTCCATAAACCCCTTCCATTTTCGGCGGCTTACATGAATAGCCGTATATGATTCGAGGGTAAGGATAAGTCTCCGATAGTGATTTGATAAATATCAAATCCAACAAACGCCTTGCGACCTTATGGTGGCGCTACTTTGATTGCGAAACATTCTTAACTCTAACCAGCGAGGTCTTTATGCAACGCGCCGCTTTGAAAACCATACCCGTACCGGCAATACCCACTCCACGCGAAATCGCATTGTTTCTTCTGGCTCCGCATCGTGAGCCTCTGGAAATTATTGAGAAATGGGATGAAGAAGACAATTTGACTTTAATCAAATACTATTCCCCGACCAGCGACTAACCTTAGCCTTAGACCTATAGTCACACGTCTAGGGAAAAGGCATGCGAAAGAATCAGCAAATCACTATCGGGCAACTGGCGGAAGTATGTGGCATCAACATTGATACGATCCGCTATTACGAGCGCTGTAAACTACTGAAGCCGGAGAGCCGTACTAAGAGCGGCTATCGTATTTATGGACAGGAAAGCATCCGACTGGTGGATTTCATCAAGCGCTGTAAATCTCTCGGCTTCACGCTCGACGAAATCGGGAAACTTCTCATGCTGAAATCGTCCAAGGATGCCACCTGCGCCGAGATGCTGGAGCGTACGCATGCCAAGGTCGAGGACGCCAAGAGACAAGTGAAAGAACTATCGCGCATCGAATCGGCGTTAACTAAATTGGCCAAGGCCTGTCCCGGCGGCGACATCCCAATCGGTAAATGTCCGATTCTGAATCATCTGTATCCAGATAAAATTAACCAAAAATATTGTGAGGGATAACATGAAACCCTTCGTATCATTTTACATCGCCTTATTAATTCCTTCAAAGAGGGCTGAAACATGAGAATCATTTGGTTCGCCGGTTCGATATGCGCCGCTCTGATGCTAGTCAGTCCCGCCTACGCCGAGTCTCTGACGCTGGAGGAATACCTGTCGCAAGTTCGCCAGGCAAACCCTTCCATTCAGTCCGCCCAGTTTCGCGCCAAGGCACTTGAAAGCCGCGTTGACCCGGCGGGCGCGCTCGACGACCCGTTCATTGCCATGGGCGTGGACGAAGTCGCATTTGGAAGCGGCCCAGGGTACGCCAGGCGCTACCAGGTCAGCCAGGCCATCCCTTTTCCGGGAAAACTGTCCACTAAATCAGCCATTGCCGAAGACCGGGCAAACTCCGCCAACAGCGATGCGGAAACCTTGAAGAGAGAAGTCACCGTCCTCGCAACGCAGGCCTTTTTTCGAGCCTATTACAACCAGAAATCACTCGGCCTGAACGGCAGGCTGCAAGAAATCCTCAAAGGCACTATCGCCAGCACCAAATCACGATACGAAACGGGAGAGGAAGGACACCACGATCTGCTGCTCGCAAAAATCGAGCTTTCCGAGCTTGATGTGGACAGGCTCAGGCTTCAAAGAGAGGAAAAAACATTACAAGCCGTCCTTAATGAACTCAGGGAAAAACCTGCAGAGACGCCGCTTGGAGATTTATCGGTAGTATTCTCCAATAAAGGCCTGGCGGAAAGCGACTTGCCGTTGCTGGAAAACCAGCCTGAACTCAAATCGCTAGATGCTTTCGTGACGCAGGCCGAAAAGGAAGAAAAGCTTGCCGAACTGGCCTATTATCCTGATTTCGTCATTCAGGGAATGGCGATGGATCCCAGTTCCAACATGATGGACGCCAGATCCAATTGGGGCATCATGGTGGGAGTCAATATCCCGCTTTATACCGTGCAGAAACAATCCAAGCTGTTAAACGCCACCATACAGGATAAAAAAGCCGCAATCGAGGAGAGACGCAGCCTTGAGAACCGGCTGAATACAGAGCTGGTTACCGCAAAGGAACAGCTTAAAACGGCAAAAGACGTAGTGGAGCTTTATAAAAGCACGGTGATGCCGACAACCAATCTGGCGGTCGGCAACGCGAAAGCAAGCTATGCGGCGGGCAGCCTGCCGTTGACGGAATATCTGGACACGCTTAAAACGCAACGCACGCAGGAACTGGAATACCTGGCGGCTCAAATCGATATCGAACTTGCCAGAACGAGGTTGAAAGAGCTTCTTTCCGCGCCGCCCGTTCTCCGGCTGGCACCGGCGAAGCCGAGCCTTTTCGGAGGGCGCGGCATGAGCGGCGGCGGCATGGGGTCTGATACCGTGAACATGGGCGGCGGAATGAGCGGCCCGACGCGCAAACCCAAAACATCTTCCGGGCCAAGCGAAAGCGGCGGCGGAATGGGAGGAATGTAATGCGCATACTGTTTGTGGTTATTTTTTTATGCGTAAGTGCGAGCGCTTTTGCCCAGTCTCATAGCGAGCATGGCGGTAACATAGAGCCGCCGAAGAAATCCGCGCCGGATGGCAAGACGGCGTCCAAAATGGAAGAAGCGCGCGTTCCGGTAGAAGTGCCGGCCGAAAGACAGGAAAAAATCGGGCTTAAGGTGGCAAAAGCGGAAAAGAAAAACGTCGAGCATACGATCCGCACCGTCGGCACGGTGACGGCAGACCAGACAAAGGAAGCGCACGTTCACACCAAGATCAAGGGATGGATTGAAAAGATTTACGCGGACTATGTCGGCAAGCCGGTGCAAAAGAACCAGCCGCTCTTCGACCTTTACAGCCCCGACCTGGTCGCCACGCAGGAAGAATATCTGGCGGCCCGGCAGCAAGGGGCGATTGGCCGGGAGATTGCCGCCACCTCGCGCAACCGGCTGCAATTATGGGGCGTGCCCCAAGCCGAAATCGAACGGCTTGATAAAACGGGAAAGGCGAACCGCACCGTCACGTTCAATTCTCCCGCCGACGGGTTCATCGTCGAGAAAATGGCGATTCAGGGCATGTATATTACGCCGGACATGCAACTTTACCTCATTACCGATCTGTCGCGCCTGTGGATCATCATCACCCTTTATGAATACGACGTGGCCGTGATCTCCGTAGGCGACGAAGCAGGCATCAGCCTTCCTTATGACCCCGACAAGCCCTTCACCGGCAAAATAAATTACATCTACCCGGAAATCGAACAGGAGACGCGCACCGCCAAGGCGCGCATCGAGGTGGATAATGCAGGCCAGCAACTGAAGCCGGGAATGTTCGCCAATGTCGAGCTTAGGAAAAACCTGGGCGAGTCCGTTGTCGTTCCCGGCGATGCGGTGATCGATACCGGCAAACGCAGCATCGTTTTCGTGAAGACCGGCGCTTCCCGTTTTGAGCCGAGAGAAATCAAGGTCGGCCCCCGCATTGAGAACGGCTTCATTATTCTTTCCGGCCTTGAAGGCGGAGAAGAAATCGTCGTTAGCGCCAATTTCCTGATCGACGCCGAAAGCAAGCTTCAGGCCGCGATTCAGAAAGGAACCCCTTCACAACCTGGTCACGGCGAACATGGAAAAAAGTGAGCAAAATATAATCGGGAAAACCATCGAATGGTGCGTCACGAACACCAGGTTTACCCTGATATTCGCCGCGCTGCTGGGGCTATGGGGAATGTATTGCCTGAAAAATATCCAGGTGGACGCTATTCCCGACCTATCGCAAACCCAGGTCATCATTTTCACGGAATGGATGGGCAGAAGTCCTGACCTGATCGAGGATCAGATCAGTTATCCGCTCATAACGGCCATGCTGGCCGCGCCGAAGGTATCCGTGGTGCGCGGTTTTTCCATGTTCGGCATGTCCTTTGTCTATGTCATTTTCGAGGACGGGACGGACATCTACTGGGCGCGGTCGCGGGTGATCGAATACCTGTCGAAGCTTTCAGGGCAGCTGCCGCAGGGCGCGACACCTTCCATCGGCCCGGACGCCACCGGCGTCGGCTGGGTGTTCCAATATGCACTGGTTGACCCGACGGGAAAATACAATCTCTCCGAAATCAAAACCTTCCAGGACTGGTATTTGAAATACTGGCTGACCTCCGTTCCCGGCGTTGCCGAAGTCACCAGCGTCGGCGGGTTTGAAAAACAATATCAGGTCGAGGTCGACCCCAACAAGCTGGCCGCGCTCAATATCCCAATCCAGAATGTCATCAGCGCCATCCGCGAAAGCAACAAAGATGTCGGCGGCAGAACGCTGGAAGTTTCCGAGCGGGAATATTACGTGCGCGGGCTGGGTTATATCAAAGACCCCAGGGAACTCGAGAATATTTCCATCGGCATCGGGCCCGGCAATACGCCGGTGCGCGTGGCCGATGTCGGCACGGTGAAGCTCGGGCCCAATATCCGGCGCGGTATTTCCGATTTCAACGGCCAGGGCGATACGGTCGGCGGGCTTGTGGTCATGCGGCAAGGCGAGGATGTTTCCCGCGTCATTGATGCCGTGAAGGACAAGATCGAGGAGGTGAAAGGCGCGTTCCCGCCGGGGCTTGAGCTTGAGATCGTCTATGACCGCTCATCGCTGATCGAGGAAGCCGTTTCGACGCTCGAGAATGCGATTCTCGAGGAAATCATTCTTGTGTGCGCCGTCATTCTCGTTTTCCTGCTCCATATACGCAGCGTGCTGGTGGTGGTGATTACGCTTCCGCTTTCGGTGCTTATTTCAATGATTCCCATGTACTACATGGGAATCAGCCTCAACATCATGTCGATGGGCGGGATTATCCTGGCCGTTGGCGACATTGTCGACGGCATTATCGTCTTTATTGAAAACACGCATAAAAAAATCGCGGAGGGAAAAGGCGCGCGGTCTTCTCAGGAACTAACGGTAGAAGCCTGTCAGGAGCTTGGCCCTTCCATATTCAGCGCGCTGCTGATTATTGCCGTGTCCTTCCTTCCCATTTTTGCGCTTCAGGCGCAGGAAGGAAAACTATTTCATCCGCTCGCCTATACCAAGACCTTCGCCATGATCGCGGCGGCGCTGGTGACGATCACGGTGACGCCGCCGCTCATCGCCTATTTCGTCAAAGGCAGAATCAGGAGCGAAGGCGAAAATCCGGTCAACCGCTGGCTGCAAAATAGCTACCGCCCAATTCTTGGGTGGTGTCTGCAAAAGACAGGAATCGTTCTGGCGTGCATGGCGGCGCTTGTCATCCTCTCCGGTGTGGCTTTTTCCCGCCTTGGATCGGAGTTCATGCCGCCCTTGTGGGAAGGAGACCTGCTATATATGCCGGTAACGGTTCCGGGCATTTCGGTGACCGCCGCCTCTGATCTTTTGACAAGGCAAAGCGCCGCTATCAAGGCTTTCCCGGAAGTGGATACCGTGTTCGGCAAAGCCGGAAGATTTGAGACACCGACCGATGCCGCGCCGCTTTCGATGTTTGAATATACCATACGCCTCAAGCCGCGCGAGCAGTGGCGGAAAGGCTTAAGCGACGACGAATTGATCGCGGGACTCGACGAGGCGGTTGCCGTGCCGGGTCTGAACCGTGCCTGGACAAAACCCGTCCGTGGCCGAATCGACATGCTTTCGACGGGCATCCGAACGCCCGTCGGCATTAAAATATTTGGCAGCGATCTCAAAGTTATCGAAGATATCGGCCAGCAGCTGGAGCGGACATTGAACACGGTGCGCGGCACCAGAAGCGTCTATGCGGAACGAATCGTCGGCGGCTATTATCTTGATTTTGAGCCTGACCGCACCGCCCTGCAGCGCTACGGCCTCAATGTCGGCGATGCCCAGAGGGTGATTGAAACGGCAATCGGCGGCATGGAAATCTCCCAGACCGTCGAGGGCCGCGAACGCTATACGATAAGCGTGCGTTACCCGAGGGAACTCAGGGATGACACCGACAAACTGAGCCGCATTCTGGTGGCGACGCCGACGGGCGCGCAAGTGCCGCTCGGCCAGTTGGGCAAGCTGGTGATGCGCAATGGCCCGCCGATGGTGCTTAACGAAAACGGTTCGCTGGCAGGCTATGTCTATATCGATTTGAAAGACCGCGATCCGGGCGGGTATGTGGATGACGCGAAGGAAGCGGTGAAGCGGGATATCACCCTGCCTCCCGGATATTTCATTACCTGGACAGGGCAGTACGAATATCTGGAGCGTATGCAGGAGCGCATGAAAATCGTCCTGCCGCTGACGCTGGCGCTGATTTTCGGGTTCCTCTACTTCAGCAACAAGTCGGTAGCCAAGACCGTTATCATCATGGCGTCGGTGCCGCTTTCCCTTATCGGCGGCATCCTGCTGATGTGGGCGCTGGGCTATAACACCAGCGTCGCGGTCTGGGCCGGAGGCATCGCCCTGATCGGCGTTGCCGTCGAGACGACGGCGATCATGATCGTTTTTCTCGACCAAGCATGGAAAAAACGAATGCGGGAGAATCAGTTGAACGATTCCGGTGACACCCTCGCCGCGACTATTGAAGGTGCGCAAAAGAGCCTGAGGCCGGTTCTCATGGCGGTCAGCATGAATATCTTCGGCCTCATGCCCGTCATGATGGCCACGGGGCTCGGCGCGGATGTGATGAAAAGGCTGGCCTCGCCCATGTTCGGCGGCCTCGTCTCGCTGATGCTGCTGACACTCATTGTCATTCCGGTCATTTATAAAATGCGCGAAGAACGCATTGCCTTGAAAAGGATAGCAAAATGATGAACTCCAGTACTCCCTGGCAACACTCCGTCGAAGAAGTCTTGACGGCAGTAAACGTCAAACAAAATACCGGCCTATCGCTGGAAGAAGCCACCCGTCGCCTTCAACAGCATGGCCGGAACATTTTGAAAGCCGAAGCAAAAATATCCCCGCTTCGTAGATTTCTGTCGCAGCTTAAAAGCCCTGTCGTCATCATACTCCTGGCGGCAACCGTCATTTCCGGACTGCTTGGCGAGACTACGGACGCTATTGCCATCGCGACGATTGTCATTATCAACGCCATCATCGGCTACATTCAGGAAGCAAAGGCCGAAGCCGCCGTCGATGCCTTGAAGAAACTCTCCGCGCCGAAGGCCAGGGTTTTGCGGGGCGGCAATATCCTGGAGCTTGACGCTTCGGACATATGCTGCGGTGATATTCTCATATTGGAGGCGGGCGATTATGTGCCTGCGGATTGCCGCATCATTCACGCCAGCCAGCTTTCGGCGGACGAAGCCATCCTGACTGGAGAATCGCTCCCGGTGAATAAGGATGCCGTTCCCGTTTCCGGCAGCGCCATTCTTGCCGAGCGAAGAAACATGCTGTTTGCCAGCACCGCCGTGGCGACGGGAACGGCGCGGGCGGTGGTGACGGCGACCGGCATGAACAGCGAAATAGGTCATATCGCCAGGTTGCTGGAAGCGGCGGGTGCGGCCAAAACACCGCTTCAGGATAAGCTGGAACAGGTCAGTAACAAGCTGCTCATTTTCTGTGGCATTGTCGTATTGATTGTCGCGGCCCTGGGAATTTTTCACGGAGAAAAATGGCTCGATGTATTGATGACGGCCATCAGCCTTGCCGTCGCCGCCATCCCGGAAGGGCTGCCTACCGTTGTCACCCTGGCCTTGGCACTGGCTGTGCGGCGCATGACCAAAAGAAACGCCATCGTCCGGCACCTGCCTGCGGTTGAAACGCTGGGCTCCACCAACGTCATCTGCACCGACAAGACCGGAACATTGACGACCGGAAAAATGCGCGTGCGCGAAATATTTGTCCTGTCTCAGGGAATAGTAAAAGAGACAGGCTCGAATGACAATGTTTCCGCAGAAGTTCAGGCGCTGGCCGCCAGCGGCGTGTTATGTTCCAATGCCGCCCTTAACGACGAAGGCGTAGCGACCGGAGACCCTACCGAAGTCGCCCTTTTGTACCTGGCACAGGATCATCATTTAACTGCCAGGGAACTCAGCGCCGAAACTCCACGGCTTGCCGAATGGAGTTTCGATAGCAACCGAAAGCGGATGAGCGTTGCCGTCCAGGCCGGTAACCAGACAGTCATCCACTGCAAGGGTGCTCCTGAATCGGTGCTGCCGCTCTGCCAGTTAAGCAGCGGCGACCGGGAGAAAATCGAAGAAGCTATTGCTGATTTATCCTCTAAAGGCCGAAGGCTGCTGGTGCTCGCGCAGAAGACTCTCCCCGTATCCGCCGCAGATTTTGATGCCGGTGCTTATGAAGATTTTTCTTCCGTGGAAAATGATCTCACCTTCCTCGGCCTTGTCGCCATCGCCGATCCGCCGCGGCAAGAAAGCATACCGGCCATCCTCGCCTGCAAGGCAGCTGGCATAAAAGTCGTCATGATTACCGGCGACCATCCTGTGACAGCGAAAGCTATCGCCCGTGAACTGGGAATCGTTGAAGACGGAAAATTCGACCAGGTATTGACAGGGGGCGAACTGGAAGAAATGTCGCCTGAAGAACTATCGGAACGGGTCGAGAAAGTGGCGGTTTACGCCAGGGTATCGCCTGAACATAAGGTGAAAATCGTTCAGGCATGGAAAGACAAAGGCAATGTGGTCGCCATGACCGGCGACGGCGTCAACGACGCGCCTGCACTCAAGCAGGCATCCATCGGCATCGCGATGGGCAAAGGCGGAACCGAAGTAGCCAGGCAGGCTTCCTCCATGATTCTGACCGACGACAACTTCGCCACCATCGTTTCCGCCGTCGAAGAAGGCAGGGCTATTTACGGCAATATCCGGCGCACCATCCAATATCTTCTGTCCGGGAACCTTTGCGAAATTCTGGTGATGCTGGGGGCGGCCATTGCCGGAATGCCCGCGCCGCTGGCCCCCATCCATCTGTTGTGGATCAACCTAGTGACGGATGGAATTCCCGCGCTGGCGCTGGCCGCCGAGCCGGTGCCAAAGAATTCCCTGGCGACTACGAAACGGCCATCGCCCGGCACTTTCTTTGACAAGGATTTCTATAAGGAAATGGCGTTCGTCGGCGGCATCACCTCCATCATGGCGCTTGTTGTTTACGGCTATAGCCTGCAAATCGCCGATGAGATCACGGCAAGAACGCATGTGTTTTCCTTCCTGGTATTCGCGGAACTGTTCCGGTCGTTCGCCTGCAGAAGCGACCGGAAGACCATTTTTCAAATGGGCCTTACTTCCAACATGTATCATTTGGTGGCGGTGGCTATTCCCATATCTTTTCAGCTCACGCTTCACCACACGGAATTATTCCAGGATATTTTCAAGGTAACATCCGTCAGTTGGCATGAATGTATCGTCATGGGTTTACTGACACTTGTTCCCGTTATCGCCATAGAAATCAGAAAATGGATGAAGCAAAAAGCCCATAGAACAGACGAGAGGGAAAAACACGCATGACCGATATGAAACCGTCCTGCCCGTGGTGGAGAAGCCCTAAAGGAATCGTCGTACTAATCGCGCTGGCGGCGCTCGGCCTGTACCTCATTATTGTCCACCAGCAGCATGTGCTGGGCGCGCTACCGTTCCTAGTCATCCTGCTTTGCCCGCTGATGCATGTGTTCATGCATAAGGGGCACGGCCATCATGAACATACGCATGACGGAGACAAGGAATAGCATGAAACACTCTCACGCAACGCACGAGGATCACTCCAAGCACGGCGACAGCTGCCCGCACAAGAAGGTGCAGCAAGCAGCCGTGAACCAGGAAATCCCCGTAGGCGCGGAAGTGATTTATACCTGCCCGATGCATCCGCAAATCCGCCAGCCGAAGCCCGGCAATTGCCCGATCTGCGGCATGGCGCTGGAGCCGGAAACGGTATCGCTGGATAGCGGCCCCGATCCCGAATTGATTGATATGATGCGCCGGTTCTGGCTATCGGCGGTGTTATCGCTGCCGCTGGCGGTAGCGGTGATGGGCGCACACCTGATTCCCGATTTTCCGCATGAGTGGATGAAAACGCCGATGGCACGCTGGATACAGATGGCGATGGCCACACCGGTAGTATTGTGGGGCGGCTGGCCGTTCTTCGTGCGGGCGGTGGAATCAGTCAGGCACCGCAGCCTCAATATGTTTACGCTGATCGCTTTGGGCGTGGGCGTCGCCTATATTTATAGCCTCATTCTCACGCTATTTCCTTCACAGATTGCGCAATTGGCCGGTGGGTTAGAACTCGAAGTCTATTTTGAAGCAGCAGCGGTTATCACCGCCTTAGTATTACTCGGTCAGGTATTGGAACTTAAAGCCCGTAATCAAGCGCGGAACGCCATGCGCGCGCTGCTCGACCTTGCGCCGAAAATGGCGCGAATTATCCGTCCTGACGGCAAGGAAGAAGACGTGCATCTTTCCGAGGTACATAAGGGCAATCTGCTGCGCGTGCGCCCCGGCGAGAAAGTACCGGTGGACGGCGTGGTGGTGGAAGGCCATAGCAGCGTTGATCAATCGATGCTCACTGGCGAGTCGGTGCCGGTAGAAAAAAGTCCCGGTGACAAAGTAACCGGCGCGACGCTCAACGGCACGGGCGGCTTTACCATGCGCGCTGAGCGCGTCGGTAATGAAACCATGCTGGCGCAGATCGTCGATATGGTTGCTAAAGCCCAACGCACCCGCGCGCCGATTCAGCGCATGGCCGATATCGTATCCGGTTATTTCGTACCGGCGGTGGTGGCGATTGCGCTTATCACCGCGCTGGTATGGGGAATATGGGGGCCGGAACCGAAGCTTGCCTATGCCATTGTCAACGCGGTGGCAGTGTTGATTATCGCCTGTCCGTGCGCTTTGGGGCTGGCAACGCCGATGTCGATAATCGCCGGAACCGGGCGCGGCGCACATGCGGGCGTACTGATTAAGAACGCGGAGGCGCTCGAAATCATGGAAAAGGTTGATACGCTGATTATCGACAAAACCGGCACACTCACCGAGGGCAAGCCGAAGCTGATGGAAGTGGTCACCGCCTCCGGCTTCGACGAAAACGAGGCGTTAAGGCTGGTGGCGAGCCTAGAGAGAAGCAGCGAGCATCCGCTGGCCTCGGCGATTGTCAAAGGTGCGGAAGAACGCGGCATTACGCTTTCTGCCGTGCAGGATTTCGCTTCCATCACCGGCAAGGGCGTAAAAGGCACGATTGATGGCGATAGCGTGGCGCTCGGCAATGCCGCGCTGTTTTCCACGCTCGGCATTGATTCCGCACCGCTGACGGTCACCGCCGAGCAATTGCGCAGCAAAGGCCAAACCGCCATGTTCGCCGCTATCGACGGCAAAGCCGCCGCCGTCATCAGCGTCGCCGACCCGATCAAGGCCACCACGCAGGAAGCTCTTAAGGCACTGAAGGCGGAAGGCTTGCACATCGTCATGTTGACCGGCGACAGCAAGGCCACCGCTCAAGCCATCGCTACGCAACTCGGTATCGATGATTTTGAAGCGGAAGTGTTGCCGGAGCGCAAAAGCGAAGTGGTGCGGCAATTACAGGCGCAAGGCCGCAAAATCGCAATGGCCGGGGATGGGGTGAACGATGCGCCCGCGTTGGCGCAAGCGCAGGTCGGCATTGCGATGGGCACCGGCACCGATGTGGCGATGGAAAGCGCAGGCGTAACATTGGTAAAGGGTGACTTAGTTGGCATTGTCCGCGCCCGGCGTTTGAGCCATGCGACGATGCGTAATATCCGGCAGAACCTGTTCTTCGCTTTTATCTATAACGCGCTGGGCGTGCCGGTGGCGGCGGGTATCCTTTACCCGTTCTTCGGTATTTTACTCAGCCCGGTGATTGCCAGCGCGGCGATGGCGCTCAGTTCGGTGTCGGTCGTCATGAACGCCTCGCGCCTCAAGCGCGTGAAATTATCGTAACTAATATTAGGAGACAAACCATGCCTGCGACAGCGAAGAAGAAAATCGAAAACGTAATACAGAAAGAAAAGACATCTGTGGAAGAATGCGCAAAAGCCGAGATATGCGCTTTCTGCGGCCAGCACAAGCATCTGCCCGTCATTGAGCGCGACACTCAGGAAACCCCGGCTTTTGACCGCCAACTGCACGCCTCCATGTCGAAGGTATTCGGCCTGTCACCGGCGGCGTTGGCCACTTCATGGTTTGACTGGGCGGCGCATCTGGCTATCGCTCCGGGCAGACAGGCAGAACTCGCGCAAAGCGCCGGAGAAAAGGCGGTATTGCTGACGAACTACCTGACGCATATGGCGGCAGGTTGCAAGACACCCGCCTGCTGCGCGCATCCGCTGCCGCAGGATCGCCGCTTCGACGATGAAGGCTGGCAAAGCTGGCCATACAACCTCTATCAGCAAGCATTCCTGCTGACCGAGCAATGGTGGCAGGAAGCGACCGGCAGTGTGCGCGGCGTGACGCGGCATCACTCAGATGTCGTGCCGTTCCTCACGCGCCAGTGGCTCGATATGTTCTCGCCGCTGAATTTCCCCATGACCAATCCGCGCGTAGCGCAGGCCGCTACCGAAAAAGGCGGCATGAATTTTGTCAAGGGCGCGGAGAATTTTTTTGATGACCTGTCGCGCCTGATTACCAAAGCGCCGCCCGCTGGCACGGAAGAATACAAGGTCGGTGAAAATATCGCCGTCACCAAAGGCAAGGTTGTCTACCAGAACCGGCTGATCGAACTGATCCAGTACGCGCCTGCGACCAAGGAAGTGTACGCGGAGCCGGTGCTGATCGTGCCTGCCTGGATCATGAAATACTACATCCTTGACTTGTCGCCGGAAAATTCGCTGGTCAAATATCTGGTGGAGCAAGGCCACACCGTGTTCATGATTTCGTGGAGAAATCCTGATGCCGGTGACCGTGAGCTTGGATTCGAGGAATATTTGAATCTTGGCGTGATGGAGGCATTAAAGGCCGTCATTGCCATTGTACCGGAACAGAAAGTACATGCGGTCGGATATTGCCTTGGCGGCACGCTGCTTTCGATTGCCGCCGCTGCAATGGCCCGCGACGGCGATGAACGCTTAAAAAGTGTGACGCTGTTCGCCGCGCAGGTGGATTTCGAGGAGGCCGGGGAGCTGCTGCTGTTCGTCGATGAAAGTCAACTGGCGTTTCTGGAAGACGTGATGTGGGAACAGGGCTATCTGGACAAGAAGCATATGGCGGGCACGTTTCAGATGTTGCGCTCCCACGACCTGGTATGGTCGCGCATCGTCGAGCAATACATGCTGGGCAACCGCCCCTCTCTCAACGATCTCATGGCCTGGAACGCCGATGCCACGCGCATGCCGTACCGGATGCATTCGGAATACCTGCGAAGCCTCTTCCTGAATAACGACCTTTCCGAGGGACGGTTTACCGTGGACGGCAAGTCGATTTCACTGACGGATATACGGGTGCCGGTTTTCGCCGTCAGCACCCAGCGCGATCACGTCGCCCCGTGGCATTCCGTCTATAAAATCCGCCACTTTACCGATACCGATGTGACGTTCCTGCTGACCAGCGGCGGGCATAATGCCGGAATTGTCAGCGAGCCCGGCCATCCGCGCCGCAGCTACCAGGTTTCCACCTTCCAAAGCGCCGGTAAGCATATCACGCCGGAAATATGGCGGGAGAAAACGCCCTCTCACGAAGGTTCCTGGTGGCCGGAATGGTGTGCCTGGCTGGGAAAACACTCGGACGGCAAGAAAAAACCCCCGGCAATGGGTGCTCCCGATAAGGGATATAAGGTTCTGCGCAATGCGCCGGGTGACTATGTGATGATGAAATAGGAGAAGGAAATGAACGAGGCATTGAAAGGAAAGAAAGGATTGGTCGTCGGCGTCGCCAACGACCAATCCATCGCCTGGGGTTGTGCGAAAGCCTTTCACGAAGCCGGGGCGGAACTGGCCGTGACCTACTTAAATGAAAAGGCTGAACCTTACGTGCGCCCGCTGGCCGAACAGGTGAATGCTCCGATCATTGTACCGCTGGATGTGACGGATGATGAGCAGATGGAAGCACTGTTTGAGATCATCGGCAACACTTGGGGAAAGCTGGACTTCCTGCTGCATGCCATTGCCTTCGCGCCCAAGGAGGACTTGCAGGGCCGTGTCGCCGACTGCTCACGACAAGGCTTTCTGACGGCGATGGACATATCCTGCTATTCGTTTATCCGGCTGGCGCATCTGGCCGAACCGCTGATGAAGGACGGCGGCTGTCTGCTCACCACTACCTATTACGGCGGCGAGAAAGTCGTCGAGCATTACGGCATCATGGGGCCGGTGAAATCGGTGCTGGAAGGCACGGTCAAATACCTGGCGGCGGAGTTAGGCGTGAAGAAAATCCGCGTCAACGCCCTGTCGCCAGGGCCGATTGCCACCCGTGCGGCAAGTGGTATCGCTCATTTTGACGAGTTGCTGGAACTGGCGAAGAAAAAATCACCGGCGCATGAACTGATCTGTACTGATTGCGTTGGCGCATATGCCCGCTTTCTGGTGAGCGACGAAGCGCGGCTGGTGACCGGCAGCATCGCCTATGTCGATGCCGGATTCAATATTATGGCAGGCTGAAAAGGAGAACAGAATGGACGGATATATCGAAAATAAAACATTTGACGAGATCGAGGTGGGGGATTCCGCTTCGGTCGAGCACACGCTGACGCAGAAGGATATCCAGTTATTTGCGGTGATGTCCGGCGACGTGAACCCGGCGCATCTGGACGAGGAATATGCAAGGAGCGACCTGTTCCATAAGATCATCGCTCACGGCATGTGGGGCGGATCGCTGATCTCCACCGTGCTCGGCACTCAGCTGCCGGGGCCGGGCACGATCTACCTGCACCAGGATTTCGATTTTCTGAAACCTGTTGGCATCGGCGATACCATTACCGCCCGCGTGACGGTGACGAAGAAAGACGATAAAAAACATCGTCTGACATTGGCCTGCGTCTGCCTGAACCAGGACGGCAAGGAGGTGATCACCGGCACAGCCGAGGTTATCGCGCCAACGGAAAAAGTCCGGCGCAAGCGGGTGCGATTGCCGGAAATCGAGTTCAAGGAAGAGGAATGCCCGAATCACCATCGCGTGATCTGTTTCGCCGAAGGGCTGCCGCCGCTGAAAACGGCGGTGGTGCATCCGGTGGACGCGATCTCGCTTAAAGGCGCGGTTGCCGCCGCCGAAGCAGGGATTATTGAAGCTATTCTGGTTGGGCCGGAAGCGAAGATTCGAGCGGTTGCCGAAGAGGAAAAGATCGACCTTTCCCCCTATACGATTATCGCCACGCCGCATAGCCACGCGGCGGCGGAGACCGCCGTGCATATGGCGCGCGAAGGCAAGGTGGAAGCCTTGATGAAAGGCAAGCTGCATACCGACGAGCTGATGCGCGCGGTCATGGATAAGGAAAGCGGCCTGCGTACCGGCAGGCGCATGAGCCATGTGTTCATGGCTGATATTCCGAAATTTCCGCGCCCGCTCTATGTCACCGATGCGGCCATCAACATCGCCCCCGACCTGACCGTCAAGCAGGACATCGTGCAGAACGCCGTCGATCTGTTCCTGGCGGTGGAACAGCGCACACCGCGCGTGGCGCTGATTTCGGCGGTGGAAACCGTTAACAAGGACATTCCTTCGACGCTCGACGCCACGGCGCTCTGCAAAATGGCCGAACGCGGGCAGATCACCGGCGCATTGCTCGACGGCCCGCTGGCCTTCGACAACGCTATTTCCGAGGAATCCGCCGAGATCAAGGGCATTCGCTCTCAGGTGGCGGGCAAGGCCGACATACTGGTGATGCCGGATCTGGAGTCGGGCAATGTGATGCTCAAGCAGCTGGTGCTGCTTTCGGGCGCGCATATGGCGGGCATTGTGATGGGCGCGCAGGTGCCGATCATTCTCACCAGCCGCGCCAGCGGCGACATCGCCCGCAAAGCTTCCTGCGCTTTGGCGCAGCTGGTTGTGCGGGGACGCCGCGCCAACCGAAAGGAAAAAGAATCATGCCATCACCACGCGGCGTAAAATCGCATCCATGCCTGGTGATTAACGCGGGAAGCTCCTCGGTCAAGTGCAGCGTGTTCGATCTCGCCAGTGACACGCTGCTGTTCAAGGACGAAATCGAGCGCGTAGATTCCATCGAGGGAGCGATAGGGCTGATAGCGGAAAGATTGTATCAGGCGGGCCATACGGACATTAAAGCCATCGGCCACCGCGTCGCGCATGGAGGTGAGTATTTCCGGGACGCGGCACTCATTGACGACGCGCTTGTCAAAATCATCGAAGAATACACCCCGCTTGCGCCGCTGCACAATCCTCCCATTCTGGCGGGCATCGCCATGACGCGCCAGCACTGGCCGGACGTGCCGCAGGTGGCGGTGTTCGACACGGCATTTCACCAAACCATGCCGCCGTGCGCCGCCACCTATGCCGTGCCGGAAGCATGGCGGGAAATGGGCCTGCGGCGCTACGGCTTCCACGGTACGTCGCATAAATATGTGATGCTGCGAGTCGCGCAGGAATTGAATACCACCCCCGTGCAGCTACGCATTATCAGCTGTCACCTCGGCAACGGAGCCAGCGTCTGCGCCATTGAACGGGGCGTGTCGGTGGATACCTCGATGGGCATGACGGCGCTGGAAGGGCTGGTGATGGGCACCCGATCCGGCGATGTCGATCCCGGCATCTTTGCCTATTTGAAACGCGCGCTGGGGTTTTCCGTCGAACAGATTGAGGATGTGCTTTATAAGAAAAGCGGCCTGGCAGCGCTATCCGGCCTCGGTAACGACATGCGCGATATCGAAAAGCAAGCGGCGGAAGGCAATGCGAAAGCACAGCTTGCCATCGAAGTCTATGCTTACCGTGCGCGTAAATATATCGGCGCCTATGCCGCCGCGATGGGCGGGTGCGACGTGCTGGCCTTCACCGGGGGCATCGGCGAGAATTCGGCTACAATGCGCTCGCGCATCTGTGATGGACTAGAATTCATGGGGCTGGATTTCGACGAGGAAAAAAACCGGCAAATTAAGCTGGAAGAATTTGAAGTGCCGCAGCTTCAGCGCCCCGGCTCCCGTATCCGAGTGATGGTCACGCAAACCCGCGAGCAGTGGATGATCGCACAGGAAACAGGCCGTATCTGCAAGCGAGAGGGTATCGATGACGGGTGACAACTGTGAAAAGTCCCAACTTCCTTATCACAGCCAATCCAAAGAGGCCGTGCTTCAGGAATTGAATACGACGGAAACCGGCCTGATCCTGAACGAAGCCGCGTCGTGCGTCTGGATACCTATGTGGCCTGTGGCCGCTACGGTTAGAAAAAACGCAGGCGCGGGTCCTTCCAGACCACCCCCTCACGGGTACGCCGCGAGCGCGGGATTTCGCTAGGGCCAGCTGCAAAAGTTGCGTTTCGTTTCGTTTTTTTCGGCGCATCCCTATGAAAAACAACAAAAACCCCAAATCAAAAAACGAAATGGGGTACACGAAAAAACGAAATGGCTTTTAGTATTCGCTGGCCAGCATGATTGTGAGGATTCGTGTTGTGTTGTTTGCATCCGCCGGGTTCTCCGAACCATAGCGACATTCGCGGTCATAGTAGTCGATTTTCCAGAAAAAGCGGTATCCATCCAGCTCGATTCGCCCAAAATCACGTTCGCCATGCGGGTCATTGTCTGCGGTGAAATCATCAAACTCCGCCACCGCGCGAAACAGTCGTAGCTGGAGATCTTCCGACAGCTCCTGCACCCCCGGCGTCATCATCACCTTGCCACCCCAAAATGTTTGCCGAAGCCGATCATTCAGTTGCGCTATCCGCGCGCGATACGCTGTCTTTTCTGCCGCCACATCCATATTATTTTCCATCAAAACAGTTGCTTAACAGTATCGACGGATAACAGGTGTGCTAGTGCAATCAATGGTGTTTTGATGAGCTCTAGCCACTTGTTCTAATGCGCTTTTCCGGATATTCCTTATGGCTATGGCGCGTAGATCGAGAAAAGATAATCCGGAACTATTAAGGGGCAAGCTCGTTGAGCTGCTTCAAGGCTTTGAGCATACCCTGAAAACCAGTGATTTACGCAGGCAGGTTCAAGAGCTTGTTCCGGCCTATCATTTCCTACGCGATATCGGCAGTTCATTGATGGATGGACCCGGCACCGATTCCGGACGTGATCGGATACTGGAATACTTCAAGAGGCATGCAGGTCAGGTTCTTAACGGGGCGGAGTTAATGGTCGTTGCCGGTATCAATGAATACCCACGCCGTATCCGCGAATTACGACTTGAGTATGGATGGCCGATTCTCTCCGGGGTGACGCTGGCTGAAATTCGTGAAGCCGGTGGCGAAGAGGCTGAATCGCTGCCGCAAATGAAGCCCGATGATTATGTCATGACATCGGCTGAACGGAATGAGGATGCGGCAGAGCGTTGGCGCGTCGGGAACCAGATTCGCAAAGAGAAGATCGGCGTTAAACCGAAAATTCTAAAATACATGCTGGCCAATCTTGGTAAGGAAGTAAGTGGCGAAGAGTTGCGTTATGTCGCCAATGATAAAAGTGAATGGGCGCGCCGCGTGCGTGAACTTCGCACCGAGGAAGGCTGGCGCATTACCACGAAAACCACTGGGCGGCCGACCTTGCCGGTTGGCGTCTACGTTCTGGAAAGCGCTGAGCAAGCACCGGTGCATGATCGGCAGATTCCCGATCCCGTACGCTACGCGGCCATGCAACGCGATGATTACAGCTGCATCGATTGCAAATGGGACAGTCGCAAGGACTGGAGCGCTTCGGCTCCCCGCCATTTGGAGCTGCACCATATCATCCCGCACGTTGAAGGCGGGAAGAACACGGTCGAGAACTTGGTGACGTTATGCAATATCTGCCATGATGAGCGGCATCGTCGCGGCGAGAAATAATCAGGCGGCTTTTTTCGTCCGTGCCTTTTGCAGTATATCCGACACCACCGATGCGATGGCTTTGCCCAATAGCGGCGGAACTGCATTACCAATCTGCCGCGCAATCTCAACCTTGCTGCCGACAAACTTGAAGTCGTCCGGGAAGCTCATCAGCCGCGCAGCCTCGCGATGCGTGATAGGGCGATGCGATTGCGGATGCAGGTAGCGCCCTTTCTCAGGCTTAAAGAATTCCGTGCGTATAGTAACCGATGGACGCTCCCACCATAATCTTCCGAATAAATCGGTGCCGCCGGAGGTTTTGCGTATCCAGCAATCCGGCGTAATGTCCGGAGCATTGCGCTGGAGGTCAAACCGGTTGCCGCCCGGTGGAACAGCTTTGTAGCGCTTAAGACTCACCGGAGTGGGCTGCCGGCCGAAATGCAAATCCAACGGCGCTTTGGTCGTGCGAATTTCCGTGCCTACGGGCTCAGGCAAATTGCCTATGGCATCCTTTACCGTTCTCCAGACTGGCAGATTTCCTTTTTCCGCAGGTGCGCGGTGGCTGGGGGCCGGTGGGAATTGTGCAGGTTGCCGCATACCCTTCTTCCAGCCGATGATGACGGCACGTTTGCGCGTTTGCGGCACACCGTAATTGGCGGAATTCACAAAGTCGGCGGAAATTTCAAAGCCCATCGCTTCGGCGCAGACTTTAATTTGCAAGAATTCATCGGAAGCGATTAAACCGGGAACATTCTCGATAACGAAGACTTTTGCGCCGCTGCGTTGGACAATATCCATATAGGGCTGCCACAGCTCTCTACGCACATCACCGAGCCGTTGTTTATTTAGAAGGCTGAAGCCTTGGCAAGGTGGTCCGCCGATAACGACATCCGCTTTAGGGATGGGCTTACCCTGCGCCAGCCATTGTTCAATATCGGCACAATCGGCGTGATTACCGAAGTTCGCTTTGTAAGTTTCCACCGCCGCCGCATCGTTATCAATCGCCCAAACGCTTTCAAACCCAGCTTCAACGAAGCCGAGAGTCATACCACCCGCTCCGCAAAATAGGTCGATTACGCGATAGGTCATGCAGTGATCCTTAAAGTTATGACAAGAATATACCCCGGAAATCTTTTGCAATCAATGCTCAGTCAAAAACCTGTGAAGCATGGCGCTGAGAGCCGCTGCGTCTTTCGTTTGGCATTCCCATACGGTCAGGCAACGCCATCCCTTAGCTTGCAGTGCAATGAGATTGGCGTTATCGCGCGCAATATTTTTCTCCAGTTTCTCATTCCAGAAATCCGTATTGGATGTCGGTCTGCTACCCTTACGACAATTATGCCCGTGCCAGAAGCAGCCATGAACGAAAATCACCGCTTGGTACTTCGGCAGAACAATGTCCGGTTTGCCCGGCAGGTCTTTACGGTGAAGTCGGAAGCGAAATCCCATGCCATGCAAAGTACTGCGAACCAACAACTCTGGCTTTGTGTTTTTAGCGCGCACTTTCGCCATCAAGAAACTGCGGTCGGATGGAGTGAAGACATCCATTAATTATCTAATCCGTTGTTGCAATAAAAAGATTAAGCCGTGGATCATTGAAAGCCAGATTGTTCTCGAAGATGGTAGAAGTATAATAATCTTTTATTACGTTCTTTTTCTCTTCATCCCAGAGGCCAAAAAATTGAGGGGAAATAACAAAATTCTCACAATGGTTTAAAAGCCTTTTGGAAAGCTCATATTTTTGCTGCAATCCTTGGGAACTTAAAACGGTTTTTAATGCTTTTCTTGCAGGACTGGCTGACCTTTTATCATAACTGAAGATAGCGACAGTTTCAGTATCGGAAGTAGGAACAATATTAAGTGCGACTCTTACAGTTTGATCGCCGACAATTAGATCGTCTAAAGAAAACAATACGCACGCAGCAATTGTAGGCGCTTGGTTGGAGAAATGAATAACATCATGCTGAATCAAATCATATTTATTAGCCACTAATCCCTGATCAAAATTAGTAGCTCGATATTCCCAAGTTTCATATGAATTCATCAAAAAACTAGTAGCCATCATGCCTGCATCACAAGGCTGATTCCCCGGCGATAGCCCTAGTTTCACACGCTGTTGATATCCTAACTGGAGCTTAAGACCCGCCTCCATCACTGCATGCAATTCACGACATGCAGCACGATATGCGTACAAGAAAAGCTGCTTCTTGTTCTTCGTATCAAGCTGCTGTGTATCTATATCGGCGAATATTGTTCTATCGTGCTCGGAACATAAACCAGTAAATGTGGTGGCTTCATTTCTCCCTATTTTGTCAAAGTAAATGGTTGGCCCATTTACAGCATCGATCCTCTTTTTAAATCCGATGACATGCCCGTCAGAGGCTAATAACTCTAGGACTTTTGCGTTTTGAATAGAGTGGGCGCGTATAGGCTGTTGATCGCAGTTCATTCCCGGCTCAAGGCACCGTTTGTAACCTTGCTTGGATAGTTTAAAAAAATGTGAGCGCATTTCGTTTTGCATAGGAGCAGAATAGCACCTCCTCCAAGAATCTACAAATCTCTGTAGTTAGTCTTTAAAGCTGGGAAATGCTGGCCTTGCCTCATTAGGAAAGTAAGCAGTATGTTCAGAACACCCATACTGAGAAATTTACACCGATAAAATCAGCCTATTTAGTTTATCAGCCAATGCGTGGCTGGTGTCGCCCGCTCCCAACTCGAATGATCCATGGCTCTTCAGCGCATACACGGCCTGACGCAAACCCTCGACCAAATCATAACTGGCGACTAGCAGCCGCGCTGCCTTTTCCTGCACTTCTATCGGCTGATTCTCATTCGTTTCCGCGATGGGCTCGCAATCCGAATAGATACGGAAGCACGGAATATCCTTATCATCCTGACCAAGATACGGCTCATATTCATACGCCATGTTGTGCATCGTATATTGCCCCCTATTTAGTTTTTTGTAAGCCTTCGGCTCATTCTTAGCGCAGATTTTCTTGCTACTTTTCTTGTTAGTTTTCTTGTTAGTTTTCTTGCTACTTTTATCGGCTTAATCATCCACAAACCCCTGCGCGGTGAATTTATAGACCGGGGCGGAGCCTTTCCCGGCTTTGACACCCGGCATGGTGAAATCTACCGTCGGGTCAATATGGTCAGCGTATTGCACCACCCATGCCAGCCACTGCGCTTGCTCCGGTTCGGCGGCATCCGGCAGCGCCTGCATCGCCTCCAGATACAGACGCGTGCGGCGGGCGATTTCCATGTCGCGTAGGGCGATCTTCAGGCGGCGGATTTTCTGGCGCTCGGTGGCGAATTCGGGGGCTTGGATACGACGTTGGTCGTTGATGGTTGCCAGTTGCTTGGTGTCGCGCTCCACTACGGCGACAGTTTGCGTCTGGACGGTGGCGGGGCGCAGATGCTCTTTTCTGGTGCTCACGCCGTAGGATTTCTTTGTCCAATAGCCGCGCGGTGGGCGCGGAATGCTCATCTTCTTACAGA
>JAGVLW010000106.1 GCA_020054105.1 Alphaproteobacteria bacterium
ATAACAGGCTGATGACCTCCAAGAGTCCATATCGACGAGGTCGTTTGGCACCTCGATGTCGGCTCATCACATCCTGGGGCTGGAGAAGGTCCCAAGGGTACGGCTGTTCGCCGTTTAAAGTGGTACGTGAGCTGGGTTTAGAACGTCGTGAGACAGTTCGGTCCCTATCTGCCGTGGGTGTAGGAAAATTGAGAGGATCTGACCTTAGTACGAGAGGACCGGGTTGGACGTACCGCTGGTGTACCTGTTGTTCTGCCAAGAGCATACGCAGGGTAGCTACGTACGGAATGGATAAACGCTGAAAGCATCTAAGCGTGAAACCAGCCTCAAAACTAGTTTTCCCCATTAGGATCGTGGTAGACTACCACGTTGATAGGCCAGATGTGTAAGGGCAGTAATGCCTTCAGCTAACTGGTACTAATAATCCGATTGATTTATTTATCACTGATGTCTGAATATGAACGTGCAGTGCAAAGCGGCAGGTTTCATTAGTTCGCTTGCGAACTTAGGAAACCGCCGTCCCCGCGAAGGCGGGGACCCAGCACACACCAACATTTCAAAACATCCACCCAACAAACTATAGTTAACTAACAAAATGCTATCGCATTTTGACGCTGCCTACGGCGCGGCCAGCTTGGCTTTCGGCCTAAGCTGGCATAGCCAATAAAAGCGTATTGACTATAAAATAAAGGTGTCAGAGAAACCTATCGCATGTCATATAAAGGCCAAAATGGCTTTATGTGAGATGGATGCGAGGCATTTTTGCGCACAGCGAATGAGGGTAGCAGCGCTACCTGACTGAGCGAGCACAAAAATAACGACGCAGACATTCACAGAAACCATTTTAAGCCGGCTTATATGACCTGGTGACTATTGCAAGGTGGGCCCCACCCGTTCCCATTTCGAACACGAACGTGAAACCCCTTAGCGCAGATGGTACTATGTCTTAAGGCATGGGAGAGTATGTCGTTGCCAGGTCTTATAAGCCGGCTTTTTTGTTTTTTATCAGTAGATTAATCAATTTCACAAAAGCTTCACACTATTTTAAAGTGCGAATATGCTATTTTTTATGCATAAGCAGAGGAGATTTATGGTTGAACAAATGAGTTGTGCCTATGCCGCTACGGTTCTAGCACCCCATTCTTTGGAAGTGATACCGAACGGAGAAAAGCACTCTGGGAATCTTAAAATCACCTATAAGTTGCCTCAGGACGGAGTGACCAGTGAAGAAGACCAAGAGCATCGTGATAACTTATCCAAAGCGATGGGGGCATTTGGATATAAAGGCGACGGTGTGTTCTCATCCAGGCTTACCCATCAAGGCGTTTTATATACAGATTTCCTAGTTCCAACAGATGCGTTGGATATCTCTGATCTGCAAGCAAAAATTACCATGCTTGGAAATGCGGGGATTAAAGGCTTGTCATTTGTTGAAACAGCCATTCGGCCAGTAGCAAGCAACCTAGCTGTTTAGTAATTTGGTCATGCCCCACCCGTTCCCATTTCGAACACGAACGTGAAACCCCTCAGCGCAGATGGTACTATGTCTTAAGGCATCCACCTACGCCAAGAGGCTTCGGCGGACGCGGTGGGAGAGTATGTCGTTGCCAGGTCTTATAAGCCGGCTTTTTTATTGGGATTGCGCGACATAGCCGAATGCGGTAAAATTACCGTATGAAAAACGAATTCAACGTCATTATTGAAAAAGATAACGAAGGCTTTCTGGTTGCCAGCGTGCCGGAGTTGCATGGCTGCCATACCCAGGCCAAAACCATGGATGAGTTGCTTGGTCGCGTCCGGGAAGCGATTGCCTTGTGCCTCGAAGAATATGGCGATGACGATTTCGGTGAGCGCGAGTTCGTCGGCGTACAACGTATTACGCTAACGCCATGGTCCGCGCCCCACGCTTAACTGGCAAAGAACTCATCAAAGCGCTCCAGTCATTCGGATTCGCAGTCACACGCGTGCGTGGTAGTCATCATTTTATGAAACATACGGACGGGCGCGCTACGGTAGTGCCTGTGCATACGGGGGAAACGATAGGTCCCGGCCTGTTGAATAAAATTTGTAGAGATACGGGAATCAGCGTTTCCGATTTATAATCAATATATTTCAATCGCTTGTAAAGCTTAACAAAAGTTTCATACTATTTTTGGGTGGGTTTGATAGGATATAGTCCGAACCGCATGATGATATGCACAGGTTGGATTAAAAGGGATTTTTTATGGATAGAGTAAAAAGCACAGATATTGCTTTGTTAACCAAGCTAAACACGGCGGCCGAAGCATATAATCTAGACCCATTAAAAATGGATTTTCATCTAAAGAGCCTGGGTTTTCCGGGAAATGACGAAAAGGTTATGTTAATAAGCCATAGCAATTATAGCGATGAGTTCAATAAATTCCTCCTAGCGGTAGGATTTCAGAACGCAAAAGAGGGATATTCTATAGAAGGAACCCATGCCGAAATTGGCGCAGCGCTTGATCGCGTCATCGAGAACGCTCCTTCACGTAGAATCCGATAGCTCAATCAAAGCAGGGCTTGCTGGAAAAGAATCGTTGAGCGTGTAAAATCAAAGATAATTCCAGCCCGGACCCATTTATCCCGCCTTTATTTCTCCGGCCATATTGGCTATCGCGCTTTTATGGCGTCCTGGCGTAGGCTGAGAGGGTAAGATAGAGGAGATGGGTTATGAAAGTCACGCCGATTAGTTCGATTGATAATAGCCGCGTATATATGCATCGCCGGCCGCAGGAAAGCTTCAGCGACATACTCGACATCGAAATCCGCAAATCCTTCGTCAAAAAGGCGTTCGTCCGCTAGTCACATTCCCATTTTGGGAGGGCGTTGCAGATTGAAAGTTCAGTGCGGCCTGCTATATTTCGCGTCCACGCAACCTGCAAAGGAGCCTCCCATGAAAAACCTATACACCGCACATGCCACCGCCATCGGCGGCCGCGAAGGCCATGCCGAAACCGACGATAAGAAAGTCTCGGTCGATTTCGCCGCGCCCGGTTCCGGCAAGCCCGGCACCAACCCCGAGCAGCTCTTCGCCTGCGGCTGGGGCGCGTGTTTCGGCGGGGCGCTGGCCGTCGTCGGTCGCATGCAGAAGATCGATATCGGCACGCCCAACATCAAGGTCGATGTGAGCCTGAACCAGGACGATCAGGGCGGCTATTTCCTGGGCGCCGTGCTCAACGTGTCGCTGCCGTCGCTCGACAACGCCACCGCCGAAAAGCTGGTTGCGGCGGCGCACGGTGTTTGCCCTTATTCCAAGGCGACGCGCGGCAATATCGAGGTGATGCTGAAAGTGAACGACGCGCCGCTTGCTAAAGCGGCGTAGCATTAAATTTTTTGTAATGCGCAGGTCAATATGCGGAAAGGTGAGAGGGTGTAGGTACTAAGGCATAAAGGAGATTTTTTATGCGCCCTCTTATCCTCGTCGCCTTCACGCTCGCTGCTTTGACCGCAGCGCCCGCCTACGCCGATTCAAACCGTCATGGCCATAATGATCGCGGTCGCCATTACGATCGCGGCCATCATGGGCATGGCTGGCACGACCATAATGCGCATTCGCGCTATTCCGCTCCGCGTTTTTTCTTCCGTACATCGTATGTGCCGGTCTATCGTCCGCCGGTCTATAGATCGGTGACCTATGTCACGCCGCCGCCGGTGATTTATAATAGCCAGCCGACGATCATGGCCAGCAACCTGCCCGCGCAGGATTATTGCCGTGAATATCAGGCCACCACCACCATCGGCGGCCAGGTCAATAAGAGCTTCGGCACCGCCTGCCTGCAGCCGGACGGGAGCTGGAAAATCATCAATTGATCTAGAGCTAGCTGCCGCCGCGGAGATTGCGGAATCGACTGAAATTTTACGGATTTTCAGGCAAATCGCGTCCCTTACCTATCCTTTCCCTACTTTCGTCACAAAAGCTTCATTTTACTTGGAACGCGCGGCCGTGGTAGATTTGGACGTGGTTTTTAGTTCAATGAATAAGAGGATTACTATGGGAAGAACGATTAGGAATGCAGATGATGGTAATGAAGGTGTGCATACAGAGGGGACAAATCCTGACCAAATTCATCCGCATGTAGATCCACGCTGCGTAATGGGTGGAGATGCCCATCGGTTGCCCGATACGAAAGTTGCTCATACGGCGCGCGTACTCGGCAATAATTGTCGAGTAAGCCCCCTTGAGGAAACCCCTCCTCCTGCTAAATCCAAACCACGCAGAAGTAGATAAGGCATGGCAAAAATTTACGAAACCCAGGACGATTTCGAGCGCGACAAGCTTCGCGAGCAGGCGAAGGATTTGCGCCTCAAGTCGGAAAAGCAGGTGACGAGCGGCATGGGCTGGGTGATAGTTTCCACCATCCCCTCGTTGTTTAGCAGACGTCCGGCCTGGCTCGACTATTTGGCGACGCTGGTGGGGATTGTCGGCATCATCGACCTGGTGCGCTCTTGGGGAACGTCGAGCAAGGCGCATGATTTGGAGCTGCAGCGTGAACGGCTCGGGCCGGGCGTTGTCGTGTTGCCGCCGCGCGCGGACGAGGTTGCTTTAGCAGGGGCGCAAAAAGACGATTGCGGCGCCTGCAAACATACGAAGCTGGCCAACGCGCCGAAATCGCCGCTTGATTATGTCGAGAAAGTGGCGGATCTGCCGGTTCAGCGTTAGACGCTCAATGTTCCAAATAAGGCGTCAGCACCGCTTTTAAGCCGATCAGCTCGTTGCGGATGCCGGCGATCTGGCCGAGCTGCTTTTCGCTGAGCGCGGTTTTCACCTTCGCCGCCGGAAGGGCGGGCAGGGCGGAGAGTTTGTGTGACAAGGATGCCTTGTCTACAGAAGCACCGGCCTCTTTGTTGAAGGCTTTTTTCGCGCCCTTGATCGTGTAGCCCTGCTTATAAAGCAGGTTCTGGATTTTGCTCAGCACTTCAATATCTTCCGGGCGGTAATAGCGCCTGCCGCCGCGCAGCTTGAGCGGTTTGATCTGTGAGAAACGGCTTTCCCAGAAGCGCAGCACATGCTGCGGCACGCTCAGGAAACTTGCCACCTCGCTGATGGTTTTGAAGGCGCTGGGGGCTTTTTCATCGTCCGGGTGCGAAATTTCCTCGGCGGCAACGGGCGGCTCTTCCGGCTCTACCGGTTTGGCCTTGGCTGTTACCGGCGCGGCGGTTGGCGGTTTTTTGGCGGCCATCGGCATCAGCATGGGCGCTGCGGGCGGGCGGGCGGCGACGGGAAGCAGAGAAGGAGCGGGTTGTTTTTTGGATTTTTTGGGAAGTGTCGGCTTCTGGCTCTGCATTGCGTGCAGAAGGTCTTCTTGTAAAAATGTCAGTTGCATAACTGCCTCCATTTTACTTCAGAAGCCGGTTGCAACCGCCAAGAATTCGGCGGTTAGCCGGGTTTTTTCTTGCTCAGATGCTCGTTCACTTTTGCCTTGAGTAAATTCGACGCGTTAAACGACAGCACGGTGCGCGAGGTGATCGGCACTTCGACGCCGGTTTTCGGGTTGCGGCCCATGCGCTGCTTTTTCTTGCGCAGGCTGAACGTGCCGAAAGAAGACAGCTTCACCGTTTCACCTTGCTCCAGGCCGGTGCAGATTTCCTCGATCACCGAGTCGACGAGCGCGTTGCATTCCTGCAGCGACAGGCCGATTTGCTTGTATACGGAGGCGCTGAGATCGGCGCGGGTAAGCGTTTTTTCCATGGCGTTTCTTCTTTGCGTTGGTTCGACAATAGGGCGTTTATACCGTGTTTTGAGAATAAAATCAAGGGGTAATATGAAAGTAAACTTGCCGGTATGATGGTTTGGTCACCAGCGCAACAGCGTACAGCCCCAGGTCAAACCCGCGCCCAGCGCCGGGCAGGCGATAAGCTGGCCGCGGCGGATGCGCCCGTCCTGGCTGGCCAGATGCAGCGCCAGCGGGATGGAGGCCGCCGAGGTGTTGGCATGCCTGGCGACGGTGGAGACAATCCGCTCTTCTCCCATCTGCAGCTTCTGGGCGACGCCCTGCAAAATGCGCATGTTGGCCTGGTGCGGCACCAGCCAGTCGATGTCGGAAATCGTGAGTCCGACGGCTTCGACGGCTTCGCTGACCGCTTCGGGCATTTTGGTGACGGCGTTGCGGAAGATTTCCTTCCCGGCCATCGAGAGCACGCCGGCGGTTTGGGTGGAAGAAACGCCGCCGCTGGTTTTCAGCCAGTCGGTATATTGGCCGCTGGAATAGATTTTCGACCAGAGAATGCCGCGGTCGGCGCTCGTGCCCGGTTGCGTTGTGGCTTCGAGCAACACCGCCGCCGCGCCGTCGCCGAATAAAATGCAGGTGCCGCGGTCGCTCCAGTCGAGGATGCGCGAATAGGTTTCGGCGCCGATGACGAGCACGCGTTTTGCCTGCCCCGCCGCGATGAAGCTTTGCGCGATGCTCATCGCATAGACGAAGCCGCTGCAGGCGGCGTTGATGTCGAAGGCCGCGCCGCCGGTGATGCCCAGGCGGTGCTGCACCTTGGTGGCGGTGGCGGGCATGGTGTCGTCGGGCGTGGTGGTGGCGAGAATTAAAAGATCGACCGATTCCGGTGAGATGCCGGCCATACTGATTGCCTGCTTGCCGGCCTCGTAAGCGAGGTCGGAGGTGAGCTCGCCTTTAGCGGCGATATGGCGCTGCTCGATGCCGGTGCGCTCGACGATCCAGGCGTGGCTGGTGTCTATCATGCCTTCCAGCTCGGCATTGGCCATGACGCGCTGGGGCAGGCAGGCGCCGGTGCCGATGATAACCGCGCGCTGCATCAGTCGGCTTCCCCCTCGATGGCGTCGAGCTGCGTGCCGGGGATTGGCGGCGGCGTCGACAGCTTGATTTCCTGGGTGATGCGCTCGTTGATGTGATGCGCGACCAACTCGACGGCGACGCTGATGGCGTTGCAGAAACCGAACGCGTCGGCGCCGCCGTGGCTTTTGACGGCGATGCCGTTTAGGCCCAGAAACATCGCGCCGTTGCGCTGGCGGTCGTCGAGCTTGTTGCGCACGGTCCCCAGCGCAGCCGAGGCGAGCAGCCCGCCGATCTTGGCGGAAAAGGAATTGGCAAATGCGTCGCGCAGATAGGTGCGGATCAGCCGCGCCACGCCTTCAGCGGTTTTGAGCGCGACGTTGCCGGTGAAGCCGTCGGTGACGACGACGTCGACCGTGCCCTCGGCGATGTCGTTGCCTTCGATGAAGCCGTAGAAATTCAGGTCGAGACCGGACGATTCGATCAGCTGCCTTGCTTCCTTGACGTTGTCGCGGCCTTTAAGGTCTTCCGAGCCGACATTGAGCAGGCCGATGCGCGGGCGCGACAGTCCGAGCACGGCGCGGGCGAACCCGTCGCCCATGATGGCGAATTTGAGCAGGTCCTGCGCGTCGGATTCGACGTTGGCGCCGAGATCGAGCACGACGCACTCGCCGCGCAGCGTCGGGAATAACGCGGCAATCGCCGGGCGAGAAATGCCGGGCAAGGTGCGCAGTATCAGCTTGCTCATCGCCATGAGCGCGCCGGTGTTGCCCGCCGAGACGATGGCGCAGGCGCGGCCTTCTTTCACCGACTCGATGGCCAGCCACATACTGGAATTGCGTCCGCGGCGCACGGCGATGGACGGCTTGTCGTCGCCGGCGATGACCGCTTCGGTATGGACGATTTCACTGGCGGCTTTGAGGTTGGGAATGGCGTGCAGCAACGGCTCGAGAATGTAGCGGTTGCCGAAGATCAGGAATTTGCTGCCGGGATGGCGGATGAGCGCCTGGCTCGCCCCGTGCAGGACGCAGGAGGGAGCGTTGTCCCCGCCCATGGCGTCAAGAGCAATCGGGAGCTGCAATTTGCCGGACGGCATGAGCTATCTGTTTACTTTGCTCTCGGTGACTTTGCGGCCGTTATAATGGCCATCGGCAGACACATGGTGCGGGCGCTTAAGCTCGCCGGTGGTCTTGTCTTCCACGACGGTGACATTGTCCAGCGAGTGGTGCGAGCGGCGCATGTTGCGCTTCGATTTGCTGGTTTTTCTTTTAGGTACTGCCATATGATTACTCTACAAAATAAGTGTATTGAATTGCTTATCGATAAGAACCAGCACTTCTACAGCAAAACCCGTGGCTTTGGGAAGCATTTTTTTTGCACATTTTGCCGAAAGCGCCGGTTTGCGCAGCTTCCGGGAGATATGCCGTTATCTTATTAGGATACTGAGGGTTAGTTTGCAGCCCGTGTCCGAGGGTTTTGGCGGCTTCCGGCAAGGCGGCAAGTCTGCTATAATTTTTCGATGTCCCTAAGCCCTTCCAAACGCATACTCCTGGCGGAATCCATCGTTGTCTTTATCCTGATGCCCCTGGCCATCGCCTGGTTTCGGCCGATGAACTGGATGTATATTATGCTGTGGCTGGGATTGCTGCTGGCGTTGCGCGTGCTCGTCAAACATCATGCCTACGATTTCAGGACGGATTGGAATTTCGCGGCGCTGAACACCGCCAATCTGCGCTATATGTTTTTGCGGTTCATTCCCTTCGCGCTGGTGCTGACCGGCTTTACGCTCTATGCCGTGCCGGAGCGTTTCCTGATGCTTCCCAGCGAAAAGCCGCAGCTATGGATCATGATCATGCTGCTCTATCCGATTATTTCCGTTATGCCCCAGGAACTGATATTCCGCAGCTTTTTCATACGCCGCTACGCAACGCTGATGGTGTCGCACCGGACGATGATCGTCGCCAACGCGCTGGCGTTCGGCTGGGTGCATATCGTGCTGCTCAACTGGGTGGCGGTCGTATTCAGCGCCGTCGGTGGATTATTGTTCGCGCATACCTATTACAAAACCCGGTCGCTCGCCGCCGTCTTCGTCGAGCATGCGCTTTATGGCTGCTTCATATTCACGATCGGGCTGGGCTGGTTTTTCTATCGCGGCGCGGTGACAAGCTAGGCGTGCTTGCCATATATCCTGTAAAACACCCGCACGGTGTCGCGGATATGGGCATCAATGTCCTTCTTGGTCGGTAGCGGCTTGATCTTAAGCTGCATGCGCAAATGGTAACGGCCCTTGACCATGGCAAAGAAATTATGGACGGCGCTTTCGACGTTATCGATGGCAAATACCCCCAGGCTTTGCTGGCGTTCCAGGTAATTCGCCAGCAGGGTTTGCATTTTCAGCGGCCCCGATTCGAAAAACAGCCTGGCGATGCGCGGATGGCGCTCGCATTCGGCCATGACCAGCTTGTGGATGGCGATGCCGCGCGCGCTGCTTATCATGTCCAAAAATCCCTGGCCGATGCGAAAGAGCGTCTCCTCGGGCCTCAGTGATGGGTTGGCCAGCATGCTTTCCGACGGGCTGTGGCGCGCGCATTCCGCTTCGACCATCTTGCAGAAAAGCACGTCCTTGTTGGTGAAGTAGCTATAGACGGTCTGCTTGGAAACGCTCGCATCGGCGGCGATCGCATCCATGTTGGTGTGGGCATAGCCGTGTTTGAGGAAAAGGCGGCAGGCGGATTTCAAGATGGCGCCGTATTTTGCGCGGGCATTTTTGCGCAGGTAGATACCGGAGGGGCTGAGCATCACCTTATCCTTTGCCAAAGGTTCTAGAACGTTTTCCATTTAAGCGAAAACGCTCTAAACGTTAGGGGCGTTTAACGGTATCTAATTGGTTACTAAGTACAAGATATTCCCATGCAGGAACATTGTCAATCAAAGGCTAGAGCATTAAAGCGAAAACGCTCTACTCTTCTTTTGCGATTTGCAAATCGTCGCTAAGGATGCGGTCGAGCTCTTCGCGTTGCAGGCGCGAGAAATTCACCAGCTCCGGCTCGTCGTCGAAAAACGCGAAGGATTTTTGCAGCGACGCCTCGTCGTGGCGCAGAAACTGCTCGGCCTTGCGGCGCATGTCGGCTTCCTGTTTGCCCAAGAACACCATGATCCGCTGCGCCATCGTCAGCGAGGAATCGAAGGTTTCACGCTTGAAATAGGTCACGCCGGCCTTGTCGAGCTCGTAGGCATGGCGGCGGTTGCGCGCCCGGGCGAAGAGGGCGAGGTGAGGGAATTCCTCCCTGGCCAGGCGCACGATGTCGAGGCAGGTATCGGCATCGTCCACCGCCACCACCAGCAGCTTCGCCTCAGCCGCCCCGGCGTTGCGCAGCAGGTCGAGGCGCGCGGCGTCGCCAAAATAGCCTTTGAAGCCGAACTTGCGCAGCAGCTCGACCTGGTCGGGGTCTTTTTCGAGCACGGTCACCTTGACGCCCTGGCCGAGCAAGAAGCGGCCGATCACCTGGCCGAAACGGCCGAAGCCGGCGATGATGACCGGGTTATGGGCGATGGCCGTGTCGAATTCGCGCAGCGGCAGCACGCTCATGAAACGCGGCACGATGTAGCGGCCGTAGCACAGCATCAGAAGCGGCGTCGCCGCCATCGACAGCGCAACCACCAGCGTCAGGAAGTTGGCGTGCGCGGGCGATAGAATCTGCAGGCCGCCGGCAAACTGGAACAGCACGAACGCAAACTCGCCGCCTTGCGACAAGGCCAGCGCGAAGCCGGCATTATGCAGCCGGATCATGCCGAACAGGCGGCCGAGCGCGAAGAGTATGACGGCTTTAATCGCGATCAGCCCGGCTACCACCGCGAGCAATTGCAGCGGCATTTTTACGAGCAAGGCGAAATCCATTCCCATGCCCACCGAGATGAAAAACAGGCCGAGTAGTAGGCCCTTGAACGGCTCGATGTCGGTTTCCAGCGTGCGGCGGTATTGGGAGGTGGCGAGCACGACGCCGGCGACGAACGCCCCCAGCGCCGGCGACACGCCGACGAGCTGCATGAGCAGGGTGATGCCTATCACCAGCGCCAGCGAGGTCGCGGTGAAAACTTCGCGCAGGTTGGTTTTGGCGATGACGCGGAACAGATGGTGCGACAAATAGCGCCCGGCCGCGATCATCGCCGCGATCACCGCCGCGACCGCTACGGCCTGCATCCAGCCCGGCAGGTCGGCGAACATGCCGGCGCGATGCGCGGCATCGATTTCTATTCCCGGCAGCGCCAGCAGCGGCATCAGCACCAGGATCGGGATGACGGCGATGTCCTGAAACAGCAGCACCGAGAAGGCATGCTCGCCCACCGCCGTATGCATCAGGTTTTTTTCGTGCAGCATTTGCAGCACCAGCGCCGTCGAGGAAAGCGCGAGCGCCATGGCCACCGCCAGGCTTGTCTGCCAGGCATGGCCCAATGCCATGCCGATGCCGGTGAAAGCGGCGGCGGTCAGCAATATTTGCAGCCCGCCCAGCCCGACGATGGAGGTGCGCAGCCGCCAGAGCGTTTGCGGCTCGAGCTCCAGGCCGATGACGAACAGCATCATCACGACGCCGAACTCGGCGAAATGCATGATCTTTTCGGCGTCGTCGATCCAGCCGAAGCCGAACGGGCCGATGGCGATGCCGGCGATTAAATAGCCCAGCACCGAGCCGAGCTTGAAGCGGCTGGCCAGCGGCACCGTGAGGCAGGCGGCGGCCAGGAAGATGAATACGCCGAGGAGGAATTGCTGGTCCATGCTATTGCCGGACGGCCACGAGCATTACATCGAGCATAATCTCGCGGCTCACCCATTCGGCCTTGGGATCGGATTTCGCGCCGATGGTAAAGGCGAGCCGGTCGAGCGTCAGCGTGAATTTCACGGTAGGCGCCGCCAGGTCGCTAAGCGCGAAGTCGAAGCTGATGGGTTGTGCGACGGCGCGGATGGTCAGCATGCCTTTGGCGGTGTAGCTGCCGTCGGGATTTTTCGCGATGCCGCTGCTGATGAATTTTGCCTGCGGATGGTTCTTCACGTCGAACCAATCGTCATTGGGCAAGGTGCCGTCATAGAGCTTGTTGCCGGTCTTGGCGCTGGCGGTATCGACGGTGACCTCGATTTTGCTTGCCGCCAGATCGTCCGGGTCGAACGCGATGAGCGCGTCCCATTTCTCGAACGCGCCCGTGAAATCATTGCCGGTATGTTTGCCGCTGAAGGCGAGGCGGCTTTTGGCGTAATCGACCTCGTAACCGGCGGCGAAAACAGGAGCGCAAAAGAGCGCCGCCATAATGGTCAGAATAAAATGCTTCATGCGTTACTCTCCTTTCGCGCGGCCGATGCCCATGCGCGGCAATAGGTTTTCTTTATCGATGAGGTAGTGTTTGACGACGGCGGCGACGTGCCCGGCGATCAGCGCGATGAACGCGTAGGCGAGCCATTGATGCGCTGTCTCGGCGAATTCACTGACCGGTTCATTGCCCGCGAGGTCGGGAATATGCGGCCATTCGAACCAGCCGAACACAATCGTCGGCAGGCCGAACGGGCTGGCGGAGACGACCAGCCAGCCAGTCAGCGGCAGTGCGATCATCCATACATACAGCGCAAAATGCCCGGCCTTCGCCGCCTTTTTTTCGAACGGTTTCATGCGCACGGGCAGCTCGGGCACGCGGGCGCGCAGCCGCACCGCCAGCCGCAGGAAAAACGCCAGCAGCAACAGCACGCCCAGCGATTTGTGCCACTGGTAGATCTGGAATTGCAGGCTTTTGGGAATGTCGAGATTGGCCATGACCAGCCCGCTTGCCAGCATGAGCAAAAATGCCAACGCCATCACCCAATGCAGGGCGATGGCGAAGCAGCTATAGCGAAGCGGCGCGGCGTCCATTTATTTCGCTTTATGGAACTCGACCTCGATCAGCAGCGTGACCTCGTCGCCGATGGTCGGCACATAGCCCGAAAATCCCCAGTCGGAGCGTTTCATCACGGCGGTTGCCGAAAAGCCGAGCCCCGGCACATTCATATACGGCATGTTGGCCATCGCGCCGCCCCGCGTCACGTCGAGCGTCAGCGGCTTGGTGACGCCCAGGAAAGTCAAATTGCCGTGAATCTTGCCGGTGGTTTCGCCGGTTCTTTCGATGCTCGTCGATTCGAATTTGATTTCGGGAAACTTGCCGGCATTGAACCAGCCTTCGCCGCGGCCGAGCTCGGCGTCAAAATCCTTCGTTGCGGCATCGGGATAGTCGGTTCGCACCGAGGCCGGGTCGATGGTGGCCACCAGCGTGCTTTTGGCGGGGTCCCTCGGGTCGAAATTAAGCGTTGCGTCGATGCGGGTGAAGCGGGCGGTGTAGTTGGAAAGGCCCATATGGCTGACTTTCCAGGTCACGCTGGCATGGTTTTTATCGAGCGTGTAAACACCGGCCGGCATGTCCGCGGGCGGTGTGGCCTGCGCGCAGGCGGCCAGCGGCGCGGCGAAAATAACGGTGGCAAGTAACAGGGCTTTGAGCATGGCATCCTCCATTGGTTTTGAAGGAGGGGATAATACTAAGCTGCATATCAGGAAGCAATCGGAGCTATTAGACTTGATTTTTACACACTTTCTGTGTATTCTCTGTAAATGAATAGTATCGATATTATCAGAATGCTGAAAAAAGACGGGTGGGAGCATGTGCGCACCACGGGCAGTCATTGGCACTTTAAGCATCCCATAAAGAAAGGGATTGCAACCGTGTCACACCCGAAACGGGATATACCGAAAGGGACGCTAAACAGTATTTTGAAACAAGCGGGGCTAAAATAGAGGTGATTATGACAAATTATATTGCAGTGATTCATAAAGAGAAAAAATCAGATTTTGGGGTTAGTTTTCCTGATTTCCCCGGCTGCATTACTGCCGGCAAAACGGTGGATGATGCAAAAGATATGGCACAGGAAGCATTGGCAGGCCATGTAGCCGTTATGGTAGATGAGGGATTGGCCTTACCCGCGCCTAGCAATTTGGAAGATATTTTAAAAGATGGCGATTATAAAAATGCCGCTGCATATTTTATTGTTAGCGTAAAGCTTCCAAAGAAAGAGCCTGTGCGCTTTAATGCCAGTATAGATTCCGAGTTGCTCAGTTTAATTGATGAGAGAGCAAAACAATTCGGCATGACGCGCTCAGGCTTTATTGCAGAGGCGGCTAGAAAAGAATTGGGACTGAGGGAGTAGAAATCTACTTTTCCCCATTATTATTTATAGGCACCTTTTTCGCACCAATATCTATTCAAATTAAATGAATCCGTTTAATAAGCTGAGTTTTTTCAAATGAAAATAAAACCGCCTACCGAAGATGAAGGGCGTGCCCGCGCGGGTGCATTGTATTATAACATCGTAGCTCGCCTAAAAAGACGGAATACGGACATCATGCCCACGCACTATGAAGCAACCGACGATATTCGCATTGGCCCATTTGTTTTAGTGGAAAGCGATATTTCCTTGCTGCAAAGCCAGGGAATCATTAGCGTTCAGCCAGCTCCTTCTCCTGTAAACCCTGGAGAAACCTACCCCAGAATGCAGATTGACCTACAAAAGCTCTACGATTTAGCTATAGGAAAATCGCATTGGTTAGAACTGCCGCCAATCGACGTAGACGCATTGCCTGCGCCGGGCGCCCAGATTACATCGCTTATTGCGCGATAATCTTTGACAGCTTTATAAAGGCTGGTGCACCAGCGCGGAAAAACTTCGAACCGAATGCATAAATTTATTGAGCATATACAGGACTTAGCTATATTGTTCAAATCAAGTAGAGTCGAAAAAACCACAATTCAAAGGGAAGTCGCATGAAAAACCTTACCTTACTTATGACAACTTTATTGCTTTCTGCATGCGCTTCTGTTTCTGAAACTCATGCGCCGGATGGAAGAAAGGCCTATGCATTAAATTGTTCGGGGACTGCTCGTGGCTGGGATAAATGCCAAAAAGCTGCCGGTGAAATTTGCGGTGAAAAAGGATATAACGTTCTAGATAGATCAAGCGAAGATATGGCCTCCTTTGGGGGAACCGCCTCAGGATTTGGCGGTGCAAAAACTAATGAGAGAAGCATGCTTATAGCCTGCAAATAATGGCTAGTTAAAACGGATGACGCAAAGCACTAATTCACCGCCACCAAAGTCAGATATCTCGATTCTTCTTGAAGAGTTGAACAAGCTGCTGGGACGTCTAAATCAAAATGGACAGGCATCCCCACAACTTGAGCTTGAAATACTTAAAGTAAAAAGCGAATTAGTCCGTTTATTCAATGAAAGAGATATGTGGGCTATTGAGTCAATGGATCGTGTATCTATGCATGACCGTGAAACAGTTGCTCGCCAAAAAATTCATGAAGTCGAGTTAGACTATCAATACAAACTAGCAAAAATTGAAGAGGCACGCAGCGAGATTGATCAGCATGTAAAGCTAACGTCTGAGGCTATTGGCTTTGCGAAGATTACAATAAATTCTTTGGTGATCGTTAATGCAGGCGCTGTTCTCGCTATTCTTGCTTTCTTGGGGAACGTCTTAAAATCGGGCTGTGAATTAGGTGAGCTAGGTTTTTTGATGAATTTTATAAATGCCGTGGCTTTTGTAGTCGCTACAGCAATGACAGCCTATCTTTGTCAGATTACCTTCATTGAAGCTCCAGCCCCATGGAATAATAGAGTGGGAAATTTATTGAGAGTAACTGGGATTATTCTGGCAATCGGAGCATTTTGTAATTTTTGTGTGGGGGCGTCAGCTGCAAAAACGGCCTTCGAAACAGGGAAAGTTTTTAAGTGTGCTCCTGAACAAGTGCAAAAGATAGAAATTCAAGCGCTGCCAGATATCAAGATGCGCACAATAAAAGGAAAGTAGCTACTTTCAGTTAGAACCGCCCATCTTATTGAACTCTAAAGATTCACGCCTCGATAGGCCAAATTGGGTGCCACCCGCTCAGCAAAACTTAGAACCAGAGCCAAGTCTTTGTCCCACGCGGAATTGAACTGCTTTTATAAATACCACTTCCGAAGTGGTGCTCGCGGCCGGAATCGAACCGGCACGACCTTGCGATCGAGGGATTTTAAGTC
>JAGVLW010000022.1 GCA_020054105.1 Alphaproteobacteria bacterium
GACGCTGATCTCGCCGATCGCGATGGAAGAAGGCCTGCGCTTCGCCATCCGCGAGGGCGGCCGCACCATCGGCGCCGGCGTCGTTGCGAAGATTGTGGAGTAGTTCTTAGAATTGATGAAATGAGGAAATGATGAATTGAAGAAAAAGAGAATATGAATTTAGGATTTTTTCCTCAATTCTTCGGTTCTTTGATTCCTCAGTTCCAACGAGGAAATTATGCAAAACCAAAAGATCAGAATCTGGCTGAAAGCATTCGATTACCGCGTACTCGATCAGAGCACGGCGGAAATCGTGTCGACCGCCAAGCGCACCGGCGCTCAGGTTCGCGGGCCGATCCCGCTGCCGCGCCGCATCGAGCGTTTCACCGTCAACCGCTCGCCGCATATCGATAAGAAATCGCGCGAGCAGTTCGAGATCCGCACCCATAAGCGCCTGATCGACATTCTCGATCCGACGCCGTAAACGGTGGATGCGCTGATGAAGCTCGACCTCGCTTCGGGCGTCGACATCAAGATTAAAGCGGAGGCAGCGTAGGCATATGCGTACCGGATTGATTGCAAAGAAAATCGGCATGACCAGCGTCTATAACGACGCCGGGCAGCAGTTGCCGGTGACGGTGCTGGTGGTCGAGAACTGCCAGGTCGTCAGCCAGAAAACCAAGGAAAAAGACGGTTACACCGCATTGCAGCTTGGCGTCGGCAAAGCGAAAGTGAAGAATGTCAGCAAGAGCCTGCGCGGCCATTTCGCCAAGGCGAAAGTCGAGCCGAAAAGCAAAGTGGTCGAATTCCGCGTCGACGAAAAAGCCATGGTCGAAACCGGCATCGAGCTGGTGCCAAGCCATTTCGTACCGGGCCAATATGTCGACGTCGTCGGCGATACGATCGGTAAAGGCTTCGCCGGCGTTATGAAACGCTGGAACTTCGCCGGTTTGGAAGCGTCGCACGGCGTGTCGGTCTCGCACCGCTCGCACGGTTCGACCGGCCAGCGCCAGGATCCGGGCCGCGTGTTCAAAGGCAAGAAAATGGCCGGCCATATGGGCACCCGCCAGATCACCAAGCAGAATTTGCAGATCGTCTCGGTCGATGACGAACTGGGCGTTATCATGGTCTCCGGCGCCGTTCCCGGCGCGGAAAACGGCTATGTGCTGGTGAAGGACTCGGTGAAAAAAGGCAATCACCCGAAAGCGCCGTTCCCGGCCGGTATCCGCAAAGTGGCGGAAGCGGAGAAACCCGCCGCAGCCGAAGCTCCGGCAGAACAACCTAAAGAAGAGCCGAAGGCATAAGAGCTAGTTATGGGAAAAGCACAACATAGAACGGCAGCGGCGAAGCGGGGGATGCCAAAGGGCAATCGTCCCGATACGCAGGATCCATTCCAGAATCCGGCGCTGGCGCTGTTGGCCGTTCGTCATGAAAGCGAGGATAATTTTATTGAGGGTAATCGTTGGGGAGGATCAGGCGATCTTGGCCCGCCACCCCAAATATTATCCCAAACGGGTGACTTTTGGTTCCATGTATCGAAGAAATTAACCGTGGCTGAAATGAGCCAACTTAGTCAAGCTATACAAGGTTGTTTTCAGGCGAAAGGGATTGCTGTTTCGATTAAAGACCCAAAGCAAGCTCAAGATGGAAAATATACGTTGGAATTTACGGCAACTAATGCAGATGTCGAAGCGATAGGCGGTGCCATGATTGAGATCTGTGACCGTGCAGAACAGTTAAGAGCCGCGCCTGGCAGAAAAGTAGGAGAATAATATGAAACTGAAAGTCGTCACATTGGAAAATAAGGCCGCCGGAGAGATCGATCTTTCCGACGCCATCTTCGGCCTGGAAGTGCGCACCGATTTATTGCACCGCATGGTGGAATATCAGCGCGCGAAAGCCCAGTCCGGCACGCATAAAACCAAGACCATCAGCGAGATCAGCGGCACGACGAAAAAGCCGTTCAAGCAGAAAGGCACCGGCAACGCCCGCCAGGGCTCGCTGCGCTCGGCGCAGATGCGCGGCGGCTCGACCATTTTCGGCCCCGTAGTGCGCAGCCATGCCGTCGGCCTGCCCAAGAAAGTCCGCGCGCTGGCGCTTAAGCACGCTTTGTCGCAGAAACAGAAGGAAGGCGCGCTGTTCGTCATCGAAAACATGTCGGTGAAAGACGCCAAGACCAAGAAGATCGCCGATACGTTCAAGAAGAACGGCTGGAACGCGCCGCTGATCATCGGCGGCGAGAAACTCGACGAAAACTTCGCCAAAGCCGCGCGCAACATCATCCATGTCGATGTGCTGCCGCAGGCCGGCATCAATGTGTACGACATTTTGCGCCATAAGCAATTGGTGCTGACCAAAGATGCGCTCGCGCATCTGGAAGAGAGGCTGAAATGAGCAAAGCTAAGAAAAAAACCGAAGCCGCAACCGCCCGCGCGTTTCATTACGATGTGATCGTTTCGCCGATCATCACCGAGAAATCGACGGCGGCCAGCGAGCAGAACAAGGTGATGTTCAACGTGCGCCTCGACGCCAATAAAGACGACATCAAGTCGGCGGTCGAAGCCTTGTTCAACGTGAAGGTTGCTGCCGTCAACACGCTGCGCCGCCTCGGCAAGCAAAAGCGTTTCCGCAATACGATCGGCAAGCAATCCGATACCAAGAAGGCGATCATCACGCTCGTCGAAGGTCAGTCGATCAACTTAGAAGGAGGGCTGAAATAATGGCACTCAAATCATTCAAACCCACTACGCCTGCGCAACGCCAGCTGATCATCGTCGATCGCTCCGAGCTGCATAAAGGCAAGCCAGTCAAGCAACTGACTGAGGGAAAAAACAAGTCCGGCGGCCGCAACAGCTATGGCCGTCTGACCTCGTTCCGTGTCGGCGGCGGCCATAAGCGTTCGCTGCGCCTGATCGATTTCAAACGCCGCAAATTCGATATGCCGGCGGTTGTCGAGCGTCTGGAATACGATCCTAACCGCACCTCGTTCATCGCGCTCATCAAATATGAGGACGGCGAACTCGCCTATATCATCGCGCCGCAGCGCCTCGCGGTCGGCGACACGGTGATCTCCTCCGAGAAAGCGGACATCAAGCCCGGCAACACGATGCAGATGCGCAACATTCCTGTCGGTACGATCATCCATAATGTCGAGATGAAAGCCGGCAAGGGAGGCCAGCTCGCCCGCGCCGCCGGAACCTACGTCCAGCTCGTCGGCAAGGACGGCGGCTACGCGCAGGTCAAATTGCGCTCGGGCGAAGTGCGCATGATTTTGTCGGAATGCCTGGCGACCATCGGCGCCGTGTCCAATCCCGACCACCAGAATATCGTCATCGGCAAAGCCGGGCGCTCGCGCTGGCTGGGCATCCGCCCGTGCGTACGCGGCGTGGCGATGAACCCGGTCGACCATCCGCATGGCGGCGGCGAAGGCCGCACCTCGGGCGGCCGCCATCCGGTGACGCCGTGGGGCAAAGGCACGAAGGGGACGAAAACCCGCTCGCGCAAAAAGAAGAACAAGCTGATTATTAAAAATAGGCATGGGAAAGGTGCGTGACGCGTGGCTTGTGGCTCGTGACTCGTAAGGGAAATATGGAAATGTATGTGAAAAGTTATAAGGATTTGCGCGTATGGCAGCAGGCAATGGAATTGGCTGTTATTGTATATCGTCATACGATCAATTTTCCGCAGACGGAACGTTACGGACTAACATCGCAGATTAATCGTGCGGCAGTATCGGTAGTTTCCAATATAGCCGAAGGCAGTGCACGCGGTACGACAAAAGACTTTCTGCGTTTCGTTAATGTTGCTCAAGGGTCGCTGGCGGAGTTAGAAACCCAGTTGATACTCGCTGCCCGCCTTACATTTATGTCCGATAGCGATGTGGAAGCGTTATTGGCGCTTTGCGACGATGTAGGAAAAATGTTGCGCGGATTGCAAAAAAGTCTTGAAGGAAAAATATCTCATGGCGGCTTTTCCGAGGATGGAAAAGTGCACTATTTGCACGAGCCACGAGCCACGAATCACGAGTCACAAGGAGCATAGCAATGGCAAGAAGTGTTTGGAAAGGTCCGTTTGTCGATGGCTATCTGCTGAAGAAGGCGGATGTCGCGCGCGCAAGCGGCAAGCATACGATCATCAAGACCTGGTCGCGCCGCTCGACGATCCTCCCGCAATTCGTCGGGCTGACGTTTGGCGTCTATAACGGCAAGAAGTTCATCCCGGTATCGGTGAATGAGGACATGATCGGCCATAAGCTCGGCGAATTCGCACCGACCCGCATCTTCGTGGGCCACAGCGCTGCCGAGAAAAAGACCGAAAAGCCACAGAATAAGGATTAGTATATGAGTAAAAAAGCAACCCAGCGCGTCTTGGCGGCCAACGAAGCGAAAGCGGTGATCAACCGCCTGCGCATTTCTCCGCGCAAGCTGAACCTGGTGGCCGGGCTGATCCGCGGCATGACGGTAAGCAACGCGCTGACGCAGCTTTCCTTCAGCAGCAAGCGCATTGCCAATGACGTGAAAAAGGCGCTGCAATCGGCCGTCGCCAATGCCGAAAATAACCATAACCTCAACGTTGACTCGCTCTACGTCAAGGAAGCCTATGTCGGCAAAAACATCGTGATGAAGCGCATGCATACGCGCGGCCGCGGCAAGTCGGCGCGCGTGTTCAAGCCGTTCGCCAATCTGACGCTGATCGTGCATGAGCGCGCCGAAGAGGCGAAGCCCGCCAAAAAAAGCGAAACCGGAAAAGAAAGCGGCCAAAAAGCCCGCTGCGCAAGCCAAGAAGGAGTCTAAGTAATGGGACAAAAAGTAAACGCCATATCGCTTCGCGTCGGCATCAATAAAACCTGGGATTCGCGCTGGTATGCGGAGAAGGATTATGCCGACAAGCTGCATGAGGATTTCAAGATCACCAAATACTTGAAAAAGAAACTCGATGCCGCCGGCGTGAGCAAGATCACCATCGAGCGCCCGACCAAGAAGGCCCACATCACCATCCATACGGCACGTCCGGGCGTGGTGATCGGCAAGAAAGGCGCCGATATCGACGTCATTAAAAAGGAAATCGGCAAGTTCACCAAAGATGAAGTGCATCTGAACATCGTGCCGGTGGCCAAGCCCGAACTCGACGCGACGCTGATCGCCGAGGGCGTGGCGCAGCAGCTCGAAAAACGCGTGGCGTTCCGCCGCGCGATGAAGCGCGCCGTGCAATCCTGCCTGCGCCTTGGCGCGCTTGGCATCCGCATCAACGTGTCGGGCCGTTTAGGCGGCGCCGAAATCGCGCGCATGGAATGGTACCGCGAAGGCCGCGTGCCCTTGCACACGCTGCGCGCCGACGTCGATTACGGCGTGGCCCGCGCGGAAACCGCGTATGGCACGATCGGCATCAAAGTATGGGTGTTCAAGGGCGAGATCCTCGGCAAGGAAAAGAAGGTGCTCGTCGAAGCGCCGATCGTTTCCGAAGCGGCGCTGTCCGAAGAAACCCCGGCTGATAAACAATAACTTTTAACTGGCAACTACCGATATGATGACTCCTAAAAAGACCAAATACCGCAAGCAGCATAAAGGCCGGATCCGCGGCAATGCCAAAGGCGGTTTCACGCTGAATTTCGGCGAATACGGCCTCAAGGCCCTGCAGCCGGAGCGCATCACCGCCCGCCAGATCGAGGCGGCGCGCCGCGCCATCTCGCGTCACGTCAAGCGCGTCGGCCGCATGTGGATACGCATTTTCCCGGACCTGCCGGTGACCAAGAAACCCGCCGAAGTGCGCATGGGCAGCGGCAAGGGATCGGTGGAATTCTGGGCAGCACGCGTTGAGCCGGGCCGCATCATGTTCGAAATCGACGGCGTGCCGGAAGCGGTGGCGCGCGAGGCGTTCGACCGCGCATCGGCCAAGCTTCCGATCAAAACCAAATTCGTCGCCCGCCTGAAGGAAGGACAGTAATATGAACATCACCGAACTTCGCGCCAAGAGCAAAGACGAGCTGAAAGAGATCATCATCTCTTCCAAGAAGGAACAGTTCAACCTGCGCATGCAGGAATCGACCGGCGCGCTGGAAAATAAGAGCGGCTTCAAGGCGGCACGCAGAACCATCGCGCGCGCAAAAACCTTGTTAAACGAGGGGGCGCTGCTGAACGAAAAACCGAATGCCAATGCAAAGGCAAAAGCTCCGGCGGCCAAAAAAGCCCCGGCGAAAAAAGCAAAGAAAGGGTAGACCATGCCAAGGCGTGTACTGACTGGAACCGTCGTTAGCGACAAAATGGAAAAGACCGTGGTGGTGCGCGTGGATCGCCGCATGAGCCATCCGATCTACAAGAAAACCATCCAGCGCTCGAAGAAATATGCGGCGCACGATGAGGAAAGCCGCTTCAAAATCGGCGACGTCATCAAGATCATCGAATCCGCGCCCATCAGCAAGAGCAAGCGTTGGAAAGTGGTGTATGAGGAGAAACGTGATTCGTGACTCGTGATTCGTGGCTCGTATATTCGAGTCACGAGCCACCAGCCACGAGCCACTAACAACAAGGTTTAGAGTATGATACAACAACAAAGTAACTTAGAAGTAGCCGACAATTCCGGTGCGCGCCGCGTGATGTGCATCAAGGTAATCGGCGGCTCCAAGCGCAAATTCGCCAGCGTCGGCGACGTCATCGTCGTGTCGATCAAGGAAGCGATTCCGCGCGGCAAGGTGAAAAAAGGCGAGGTGCACCGCGCCGTAATCGTGCGCACGCGCCGCGATATTCACCGTCCGGACGGCTCGACCATCCGCTTCGACAAAAACGCCGCCGTGCTCATCACCAAGCAGAACGAGCCGATCGGCACCCGTATCTTCGGCCCGGTCACCCGCGAGCTGCGCGCCAAGCAATTCATGAAGATCGTGTCGCTGGCACCGGAAGTTTTATAGGCATTAGGGATTAGAGAAATGAAAAACAAATTGAAAATCAAAAAGGGCGACGAAGTGATCGTGCTCGCCGGTAAAGATAAAGGCAAGAAGGGCAAGGTGCTCAAGGTGATCGTTGCCGAGCGTCGCGTCGTTGTCGGCGGCGTCAATATGGTCAAGCGCCATACCAAGCCGTCTAAAACCAGCGCCGGCGGCATCGTCGAAAAAGAAGGCTCGCTCGATGTGTCGAACGTGTCGCTTATGGACCCGAAAAGCGGAAAACCTACCCGCGTCGGTTATAAAAATTTAGAAGATGGAACGAAAGTGCGTGTCGCTAGGCGTTCGGGAGAAGTGATCAATGGCTAAAGAAGCAGCAGTGAAAAAAGAGCCGGCAGCGAAGAAGGAAACTTCGGCCAAAGGCAGCGGCGGCGCGAAAAAGCCGGACGCGGGCTATACGCCGCGCCTGCAGGCCGTCTATGACAAGGACGTGCGCGGCGCGATGCAAAAGCAGTTCGGCTACAAGAACCCGATGCAGATTCCCAAGCTCGATAAGATCGTCATCAACATGGGCGTCGGCGAAACCGTTACTGACAGCAAGATCATTCAGTCGGCTGTCTCCGACCTGACGCTGATTTCCGGCCAGAAGCCGATCGTCACCCGCTCGAAAAAGGCCATCGCCGGCTTCAAGCTGCGCGAAAACCTGCCGATCGGCTGCAAAGTGACGCTGCGCAAGCGGAAAATGTACGAGTTCCTGGACCGCCTGATCAACACGGCGCTGCCGCGCGTGCGCGACTTCCGCGGCGTGTCGCATAAAAGCTTCGACGGCCGCGGAAATTACGCGCTGGGCCTGAAAGAGCAGCTGGTATTCCCGGAAATAAACTACGACAAAATCGACCAGATCCGTGGCATGGACATCATCGTGTGCACCACCGCCAAAACGGACGCAGAAGCGAAAGCACTATTGGCGGCATTCAACATGCCTTTCATTAAAAACTAAGAGGTACGACCGTGGCAAAATTGAGTTCGATCAATAAAAACAACCGCCGTGCGGGCATGATTAAAAAACATGCCGCCAAGCGCGCCGCCCTCAAGGCGATCATCATGAAGCGCGACCTGCCGTTCGACGAGCGCCTGCAAGCGCAGATCACTCTGGCCGCCATGCCGCGCAACAGCTCGAAAGTCCGCCACCGCAACCGTTGCGAACTCACCGGTCGCGCGCGTGGCACCTACCGTAAATTCAAACTCTCGCGCATTAAACTGCGCGAGCTTGGTTCGTTCGGCCGCCTTCCTGGCCTCACCAAGGCAAGCTGGTAAAAAGGGGATAGATTATGTCAATGAATTACCGTCTCGCCGATATGCTTTCGCAAATCCGCAATGGCCAGGCCGCTCGCCTCGCCACGGTGCGGGTGCAGGCATCCAAGTTCCTGGGCCGCGTGCTCGAGGTGCTGGTGCAAGAAGGCTATATCGAAAGCTATAAGCATATCGAGCTGGGCAAAGGCAAAGCCGAGTTCGAGATCGCGCTGAAATATTACGAGGGCGACCGCGTCATCAAAGAAGCGCAGTGCATCTCCAAGCCGGGCCGCCGCGTTTACTGCGAAATTTCCAAGCTGCCGAAATATTATAACGGCCTCGGCATCGCCATCCTCTCCACCTCCAAAGGGGTGATGTCGGATTTCGATGCGCGCCAGGCTGGCGTCGGCGGCGAAGTATTATGCTCCGTATTCTAAGAAAAAAGTAAAGGAAAGCACATGTCTAGAGTAGGAAAACAGCCGGTTGCGATCCCGTCAGGGGTCACGGTCACCGTCGGCGCCGATGAAGTGGCGGTCAAAGGCGGCAAGGGCGAGCTGAAGGCGAAAACCTCGTCGGAAGTGACGATCGAGGTGAAAGACGGCAAGGTATGGGTTCGCCCGGCCAGCAAAAGCACCCGCGCGCGCACCATGTGGGGCACGCTGCGCAACCAGATCAACAACATGGTCGAGGGCGTTTCCAAGGGCTTCACCGTGCGCATGGAAATCCAGGGCGTCGGTTTCCGCGCCGGCGCCGACAAGAATTTCCTCAGCATCGCGCTGGGCTTCTCGCATGAAATCAAATATGCGATTCCCGCCGGTATTGAAATTAAGTGCGAAAAGCCTACCTCTATCGCTATCTCCGGCTTCGATAAAAAGCTGGTAGGGCAGGTGGCGGCGGAAATTCGCGCCTTGCGCAAGCCGGAGCCGTATAAGGGCAAGGGCGTACGCTACGAAAATGAATATGTGCGTCAGAAAGAAGGGAAGAAGAAATAATGTCTCATGCAAACAAATCGAAGGCGTTATTCGCGCGTCGCAAAGAGCGCGTCCGCCTCAGCCTGCGCAAAAATGCGGCCGATCGCCTGCGCCTTTCCGTGTTCCGTTCCGGCAAGCACATCTATGCGCAAATCATCGATGACAGCAAGGGCGTAACCCTGGCGACGGCGTCCTCGCTCGACAAGGACGTCAAAGGCAAGCTCAAATCGACCTCGACCGTCGAGGCGGCCAAGACCGTCGGCGAAATCATCGCGAAAAAAGCCCAGGCTGCCAAGGTGAAGGAAGTCGTATTCGACCGCGGCGGCTATCTGTTTCATGGCCGCGTGAAAGCATTGGCGGATGCCGCCCGTGCCGCCGGCTTATCGTTTTAAACCACTAACTACCAGGTACCAACAATGGCACGCGAACAACGCAACGAAAGAAAAGACCGCGAAGAAGGCAGCGACCTGATCGACAAATTGGTGTCGATCAACCGCGTCGCCAAAGTCGTCAAAGGCGGACGCCGCTTCGGTTTCGCCGCGCTCGTCGTCGTCGGTGACGGCAAAGGCCGCGTCGGCTACGGCTCGGGCAAGGCGAAGGAAGTCTCCGACGCGATGCGCAAGGCGCTCGACGATGCGAAAAAATCGATGGTGCGCATTCCGCTGCGCGAAGGCCGCACCCTGCATCACGACCTTTACGGCCGCTTCGGCGCTGGCAAGGTCATCATCCGCACCGCCCCCATCGGTACCGGCATCATCGCCGGCGGCCCGATGCGCGCCGTGTTCGAAGCGCTCGGCGTGCAGGACGTGGTGGCGAAATCGGTGGGCACCTCCAACCCGCATAACATGCTCAAAGCGACGTTCGCGGCGCTTGCCGACATGCGCTCGCCGCGCGCCATCGCCTCCAAGCGCGGCAAGAAAGTAGGGGACATTTCCCTGCGCCGCGAAGGCAAAGCAAGCGATGTCGAACAACACGCCAAGAAAGACAGCAAGGAATAAGGCCATGACCGAAGCGAAAAAAGAAGTGAAAGCAAAAGTGGGCAAAGCCCCGGCGGCAAAACCGGCGGCGGCGCCTAAAAAGGAAGCGGCCAAAGGCCAGGTGAAAGTCACCCAGCTCGTCGGCTGCATCGCCCGCCGCCATGACCAGGAAGCGACACTGATCGGCCTGGGCCTCAATAAGCGCCATCGCTCGCGCGTGCTCGAAGACACGCCATCGGTGCGCGGCATGATTTATAAAGTGCGCCATCTCCTCAAAGTAGAAAATGTAGGGTAAGACTATGCAACTCAACGAACTCAAAGGCAACCCAGGCGCCCGCCACCGCAAAATGCGCGTCGGCCGCGGCATCGGCTCCGGCAAAGGCAAAACCTGCGGCCGTGGCGGCAAAGGCCAGACCGCGCGCACCGGCGTGCGCATCAACGGTTTCGAAGGCGGCCAGACGCCGATCCATCGCCGCCTGCCCAAGCGCGGATTCAACAACCATAGCCGCCATGAATATGAGACGGTCAATCTCGGCGCCATCCAGAAAGCCGTCGACAGCAAGACGCTCGATGGCCAAAAAGACGTCGACCTCGCCGCGCTCAAAGCCGCCGGCCTGGTGCGCAAGCAAGCCACCGAAGTCAAGCTGCTCGCCAAGGGCGAACTCAAAGCCAAGGTGAATGTGCAGGTGCAATTTGCATCGGCCGCGGCGAAAGCGGCAGTCGAAAAAGCAGGCGGCAACGTTAACGTGATTCGTGCCTCGTGACTCGTGTCTCGTAGTTACCTTTCACAAATCACGAGCCACGAACCACGAGCCACGATTCTATGACCTCTGCCGCAGAACGCCTAGCTTCCAACATGAATTTCGGCATGTTCTCGCGTGCCACCGATCTTAAAAAACGCCTGTGGTTCGTGCTGTGCGCGCTGGTGGTTTTCCGCATCGGCACCTTCATTCCGGTTCCCGGCATCGACCCGCATATCCTGGCCGAGATTTTTGCCAAGCATCAAGGCGGCGTGCTCGGCGTATTCAACATGTTCTCCGGCGGCGCGCTGTCGCGCATGACTATTTTCGCCCTCGCCGTCATGCCGTACATCTCGGCGTCGATCATCATCCAGATTCTCACCGTCGCGGTGCCGTCGCTGGCGGCGCTTAAGAAAGAAGGCGAAGCCGGACGCCGCAAGATCAACCAATATACGCGCTACGGCACGGTGTTCCTCGCCGCGTTCCAGGGCTACGGCATCGCCGTCGGCCTGGAGGGCATGTCTGGCGCCAAAGGCTCGGCGGTCATCGAGCCCGGCCTGTTTTTTCAATTTACTGCTACCGTTACGCTGGTCGGCGGCACGATGTTTTTGATGTGGATGGGCGAGCAGATCACCGCGCGCGGCATCGGCAACGGCATCTCATTGATTATTTTTGCCGGCATCGTCGCCGGCCTTCCCGCCGCCATCGGCCAGACGTTCGAGCTGGGCCGCACCGGCGTGCTTTCCACCGCCATGATATTGCTGATCATCGTGGTGGTGCTGGCGCTGATCGCGCTGATCGTGTTTTTCGAGCGCGCCCAGCGCAAGGTCGTCATCCAATATCCCAAGCGCCAGGTCGGCAATAAAATGTTCGGCGGCGAAAACAGCCACATGCCGCTGAAACTCAATACTTCCGGCGTCATCCCGCCGATCTTCGCCAGCTCGCTGCTGCTGTTTCCGCTGACCATCGCAAGCTTTCATGCCGACGGTAGCGGCGGCATCATGCAGGCAGTCAGCACCTATCTCGCGCACGGCCAGCCGCTTTACATCGTCGCCTATGTCAGCCTGATTATCTTCTTCTGCTTCTTCTACACGTCGATCGTGTTCAATCCGGCGGAAACGGCGGATAACCTCAAGAAAAACGGCGGCTTCATAGCCGGCATCCGCCCCGGCACGCAAACCGCCGAATATCTCGATTACCTGCTGACGCGCCTGACCGCCGTCGGCGCGCTGTATCTTTCCCTGGTCTGCGTGATGCCAGAAATTTTCGTCGCCAAATATGCCGTGCCATTCCAGCTCGGCGGCACCGGGCTGCTGATCGTCGTCAACGTGACGATCGATTTCGTGACGCAGGTGCAATCGCATTTATTCGCCCATCAATATGAGGGGTTAATAAAAAAGGCAAAATTAAAAGGCAAAATGAAATGAAGCTGATCCTACTAGGGCCGCCCGGCGCCGGGAAAGGCACCCAGGCGGATTACCTGCAAAAAAAGCTGGGCATCTGCAAGCTCTCCACCGGCGACATGCTGCGCGCCGCCGTCGCTTCCGGTTCGGCCATCGGACTTAAAGCCAAAGACATCATGGCCAAGGGCCAGCTCGTTTCCGACGACATCATGATTACGTTGATCCGCGAGCGCATCGACCAATCCGATTGCAAGCCCGGCTTCATCCTCGACGGTTTCCCGCGCACGCTGACCCAGGCCGAGGCGCTCGATGCCACGCTTAGCGTCCTGGGCAAGCATCTCGACCGCGTGATCGAGCTGCAGGTGGACGACAAAAAACTCATCGAACGCATCACCGGCCGCTTTTCCTGCGCCAAATGCGGCGCCGGCTATCACGACCTGTTCAAGCAGCCCAAACAGGCCGGCATCTGCGACCAGTGCGGCCATACAACATTCTCGCGCCGCGACGACGACAAGGCGGAAACGGTGATAAAACGGCTGGAGGCATATCACCGCCAGACCGCGCCGCTGCTGCCCTATTACCGGCAAAAATCCGTGCTCTCGTCGGTAGACGGCATGGCCGATATCGCCGAGGTCACCAGGCAGATCAACCGCGCCCTGGAATTGGATAAAAAAATCATGGAAAACGGTTGACGGGGGCGTTTTAATCCCTATAATCTCCGCTCCTCTTTGGTAAATATTTTGTAACTAATTGAATTTTAGAGGTTTTTGTGGCTCGTATTGCTGGCGTAAATATCCCCTCGGCGAAAAGACTGGACATCGCCCTTACCTATATCCACGGCATCGGCCGCGTGAAGGCAAAACAGATCTGCGAAAAAGCAGGCCTGCCGCCGGAAAAACGCGTGCATCAGATGGCGGAATCGGAAGTGATCCGCATCCGCGAAATCATCGACCGTGATTACATGGTGGAAGGCGATCTGCGCCGCGAAGTCTCGATGAACATTAAGCGCCTGGTCGATCTGGGCTGCTACCGCGGCCTGCGTCATCGCAAGAAACTGCCCGTCCGCGGCCAGCGCACGCACACCAATGCGCGCACCCGCAAGGGCAAAGCCAAGCCGATCGCCGGCAAGAAAATCGCTACCAAATAATTAGGAAAAAAGACTCATGGCATCCCCCGCAGCAGCTAAAACCACCTCTAAAGCCGACGCCGCCGCCGCGCGCGTCAAGAAGCGCGAGCGCAAAAATATTTCCACCGGCGTTGCGCATGTGAACGCATCGTTCAACAACACGATCATCACCATCACCGATACGCAGGGCAATACGGTTTCCTGGTCGTCGGCCGGCCATCATGGGTTTAAAGGCTCGCGTAAATCGACGCCGTACGCCGCGCAGGTCACCGCCGAAGACGCAGGCCGCAAGGCGCAGGAACACGGCATGAAAACGCTGGCGGTGGAAGTTAAAGGCCCCGGCGCCGGACGCGAATCGGCATTGCGCGCATTACAGGCGGTGGGATTCGCCATCACGTCGATCAAGGACGTCACGCCCGTGCCGCATAACGGTTGCCGTCCGCCGAAACGCCGCCGCGTATAATTTTTTTATTCTTTCATTTGAACGAGGTTCAACGTGCTATTAGCAAAAAACTGGCAAGACCTGATTAAACCCAGCAAACTGGACATCAACGCGTCGAAAAACAATCCGCGCCAGGCGACCATCGTCGCCGAGCCGCTCGAGCGCGGCTTCGGCCATACGCTGGGCGTGGCGCTGCGCCGCGTGCTGCTTTCGAGCCTGCAAGGCACCGCCGTCACCAGCGTGAAAATCGAAGGCGTGCTGCATGAGTTCTCGTCGATTCCCGGCGTGCGCGAAGACGTCACCGACATCATCCTCAACATCAAGGAGCTGCGCCTGAAGTCCGGCGGCCCCGAAAAAAAGCGCATCGTGCTCGCGGCGACCGGCCCCGGCGAAGTCAAGGCCAGCCAGATCGAAACCTCCGGCGACCTCGAGATCATCAATAAAGACCACGTCATCTGCACGCTCGACAAGGGCGCCAGGCTGCACATGGAAATGACCGTCGAAACCGGCAAAGGCTATGTGCGCGCCCAGCGTGCCGCCGATGCGCCGATCGGGCTGATTCCCGTCGATGCGCTGTTCTCGCCGGTCGTGAAAGTGACCTACAAGGTCGACAACGCCCGCGTCGGCCAGATCACCGACTATGACCGTCTGTCGATGACCATCGAAACCGACGGCTCGATGAATGCCGAGGACGCCGTGGCGCTCGCCGCCCGCATCCTGCAGGACCAGCTCCAGCTCTTCATCAATTTCGAGGATTCGAAAGTCGAGATGAAGAAGGAAGACAAGCCGGACCTGCCGTTCTCGCCGTACCTGCTCAAGAAAGTCTACGACCTCGACGAGCTGTCCGTGCGCGCGACGAATTGCCTCAAGAACGACAATATCGTCTATGTCGGCGACCTGGTGCAAAAGACCGAAGCCGAAATGCTCAAGACGCCGAATTTCGGCCGCAAGTCGCTCAACGAGATCAAGGAAAAGCTGGCCAAGATCGGCCTGCGCTTCGGCATGGAAGTGCAAGGCTGGCCGCCGGAAAATATCGAGGAACTCGCGCGCAAGTACGAGGATCCATACTAGTCGTTAGTCGACAGTCATTAGTCGTTAGCAAGTGTTCTTACTAACGACTAACGACTAAGGACTATCGACTAAAACTAACGAATTGTTTGTTATAGGAGAAGAAAGATGCGTCACGGAATGAACGGCCGCAAATTCAGCCGCAAATCGGCCCATCGCCTGTCGATGTTTGCCAATCTTGCGCAGGCGCTCATCAAGCACGAGCAGATTTCGACCACGCTGCCGAAGGCGAAAGATCTGCGCCCGGTCGTCGAAAAGCTGATCACGCTCGCCAAGCGCGGCGACCTGCATGCCCGCCGCCAGGCGCTGTCGCAGCTCAAAGACATCGGCATGACCAACAAACTATTCTCGACGCTGGCCGAACGCTATAAGGCGCGCAAGGGCGGTTATACCCGCGTGCTCAAGGCCGGTTTCCGCTACGGCGACAATGCGCCGATGGCGATCATCGAGTTCGTCGACCGCGACGAGACCGCCAAGGGCAAGGATTCCGGCCCGGTTGAGACGGTGCAAGACGCCGAAGCAGTAGCAGCGTAAGCCATTTACAAAATACTGAAAAACAGGTAAAAAAGCAGTCTCAAGGGGCTGCTTTTTTATTGGAAAAACGTATGAACCCGATGGCATTGATGTATGTGGCATTTGGCGGGGCGGTGGGCTCGATGCTGCGCTATGCGCTGGCGGACGCTATCGCCCGCTATAACACTAGCGATTTTCCTTACGGCACCTTTGCCGTCAACCTGCTTGGCGGGCTGCTGATGGGCGCGTGGATCGCGACGGTGGCCTTCATGATGCCGGCCAAGGCCAGGGATCTGCACCTGCTGCTGGCGGTGGGGCTGCTGGGCGGCTTCACCACTTTTTCCGCTTTCTCGCTCGATATTTTCCTGCTGCTCGAACGCGGCCTTAACATGCAGGCGGTGTTGTATATCGCAGGCTCGGTGGTGCTGTCGGTGCTGGCATTACTCCTGGGCATGATGTTGGTAAAGGCGACCTTCGGATGAGCGAGCAAAAACATGCCGTAGACGAAGCGGACGACGCGATCCGGCTCGACCGCTGGTTCAAGCGCCATCATCCGGGCTTTCCGCACGCCATGCTCGAAAAGCATTTGCGCAAGGGGCTGGTGCGCGTCGACGGCAATAAGGCCAAAGCGTCCGACCGCATCTATGCCGGACAGACGATTTACTATCCCGAAATCACCATCGCCACCCAGCCCAAACAGCGGCGCGACATCAGCGCCGAGGAGCTTTCGCTGATCCAGCGCGCGGTGCTCTATAAGAACGACCATGTCATCGTCATCAACAAGCCGTTCGGCCTGGCGGTGCAAGGTGGCAATAACATCAGCCGCAGCATCGACGATTTACTCGACGGGCTGATGTTTGGCGGCAGCGAGCGGCCCCGGCTGGTGCACCGGCTCGACCGCGACACGAGCGGCTGCCTGCTGCTGGTGCGCAGCTCCAAGGCGGCGACGGTGCTGATGCGGCTTTTTTCCTCGCGCGCCGTCGATAAAACCTATCTGGCGCTGGTCAACGGCGTGCCGGAGCCGCCGGCCGGCAGCGTCGACCTGCCGCTCATCAAGAAAGAAAGCCCGCGCGCCAGCGGGCAGCCGGGCGGGCCGCACGGGCGCGATTACGAAATCATGACGATCGACGAGCAAAACGGCCAGAAAGCCTACACGGAATACCGCACGCTCGACATGCTGGCGCGGCGCTTCGCGCTGGTCGAGCTGAAGCCGCATACCGGCCGCACGCACCAGCTGCGCGTGCATATGCAGGCGATCGGCTGCCCGATCGTCGGCGACCATAAATATGGCGGCAGCATGAGC
>JAGVLW010000092.1 GCA_020054105.1 Alphaproteobacteria bacterium
CCGCACGCACGCACGCACAAGCAGGCGCTCTACTCGCCGACCACCGCTGCCGTTGACCCGCTGGAAATCTGCCGCCATCTGGCCGGAACGCTGGCGGCACAGGGCGTCATGTTTCTCTACGGCCATGCGTATCGCGGCAAGCTCGACACGCATACGGTGCAGGCAGGCAACACGCAAATTCATGCCGGGAAAATCATCAACTGCGCCGGCGTCTATGCCGACAAGATCGCGCGCGATTTCGGTTTTTGCAGCGACTACACCATCATCCCCTTCAAAGGCATTTACCTCACCCATTCCGGCCCGCCGCCGCCAATTAAAACCTGCATTTACTGCGTGCCCAACCTCGCCAATCCGTTTCTGGGCGTGCATTTTGGCATACGCATGGACGGCTCGGTGCGCATCGGCCCGACCGCCATTCCCGCTTTCTGGCGCGAAAATTACAGCGGCCTGGCCAATTTCAAAGCCGACGAACTCGCCGCCATCGCCGGCTGGGAGATGAAGCTGCTGGCTACCAACGCGTTTAATTTCCGCGCGCTGGCCTGGGCGGAGATGCGCAAATACCGCCGTTCGGTCATGCTCGCCGAGGCGGCCGAAAAAACGCGCGGCGTCGATCTAAGCGTATTCGACACATGGAGCCGCCCCGGCATCCGCGCGCAGCTGCTCGACAAGCGCACGCTGAATTTAGTGCAAGATTTCGTGGTGGAAGGCGACGCCGCCAGCGTCCATGTGCTAAACGCCGTCTCCCCGGCTTTCACGTCCAGCTTCCCGTTTGCGCAGTGGGTGGTGGAAAAACACCTATAGCCCCTCGCCTGATGGATAGAAAAAATCAAATAATCCTGTGGCATAAATGGTAAATTTTTATTATTATCTTACCCTATGCTCGAAATGTCCGACCCGCCTCCGCCCGCCACTGCCGTTGACCGCAGATCATTGCAGCAAAAGATCCGCGGCTTCGGGGAAAAGCACGGCGCCCATACTGTAGCTTCCCTTGGCGCATTGTTCGACGTCGAGACGACTACCATGCAGCTCATCCTTGATCGCGGCAAATGCAGTGAGCACGCCATCGCCAAACGCCTTGCCGACGGCATGGCGCTCAGCGGCCCTAATCGCAACGTGTTTTTCGAGCAATGCGGCTGGTGCGCCGATACCGACCATGTGATAGCACGGCTGGAGCGCCACGACATATCGCTTCCCAAAGCCATTCGCGATTTGTGTTTCATCAACGGCATGAGCCAATACAACGCCGCGGCAAAAGTGAAAATGAGCTATCCCGGATTTACCAAATGGACGAACGAAGATATTGGCGCGACCCCGCCGCGTGACAAAATGATGGCAATGTCCGAGCAAACATGCTTCCCGATGAGCAATCAGCAGCGCGAGGTGTTTTTGCAAGCCGCCGGCCATTTCGTCGATAAACCGCACCTGATTAAGGCGTTGCGAGCAAAAACCATCGGCCGCGAAGCGATGGTGCGCGGCCTCATTGAAATCGACGCAAATACCCCGAGGGCATATGGAGAAAAAATCAACGTCGAGCATGCCACCGTTCAGGCATGGATTAATCGCTCGATACCGCGCAAGCGATTGCTGGATTTGCTGAAAGACGTAGACCTCGCCGACCAACGCATGGCCATGCAAGCGGCGAATCATTTCCTGGATGCCCAGCATATCGCCGAGTATTTCAAGGACAAGAGCGATCAGCCGCTATTCATTACCGAGCTTAAAACCCTTTACCATCTTACCGATCGCGATTTCGGCCTTTGCGAATCGGCGCTGCGCCATCACCGTGTCGGCCGTTCCAAGCCAATCATAAAAACAGTAGTTACGCAGTTTGTATCGGCTGAAAACCGTCATCCCGAGATTGCAGTTTGCTGGCCCGTGTATAAAGCAGTATGCAGGCGCTTTGCCGGCCATAAGGACGTAAGCAAGGTTGGCGCGGAATATGAGCGCGAATTAGAGCAGGAATATCTCCGGCAAAAAAGGGAAGCTTCCCTTACGCCTTGAGGGAATTCTTATCAGGGAAGCAAAACTCCTCGCTGGGGAAAGCGCGGTTCCTGACTTCCGCCGCATAAGCTGCCGCGGCCTGTGCAATCGCCTCGTCGAGATGCGCATATTTTTTCACGAATTTCGGCACGCGCGCGGAAATGCCCAGCATGTCGTCGATCACCAGCACCTGCCCGTCGCAGGCGGGCGACGCGCCGATGCCGATGGTAGGAACGGACAGTTTCGCCGTCACCTCGCGCGCCACGTTTTCTTGCGTTGCCTCGATCACCAGGGCAAACGCCCCCGCCTCCTGCACCGCCAGCGCGTCTTGCATGATATGCGCCGCTTCTTCCGTCGTGCGCCCCTGCGTGCGGTAGCCGCCCATCTCGCGCACACGCTGCGGCAACAGCCCGACATGGCCCATCACCCCAATGCCCGCCTGCACGATGGCGCGGATGGCGGCCGCACGGTCGCGCCCGCCTTCGAGCTTGACCGCCTGCGCGCCGGTTTCTTTCATGATGCGCTTAGCCGATACCAGCGCCAGCTCGGGCGACGCTTCATAAGTGCCGTAAGGCATGTCGATCACCACCAATGCTTTTTGTGAGGCTTTCACCACGGCGCTTCCATGCGCGATCATCATGTCGAGCGTGACATCCACCGTGTCGTCCATGCCATACACCACCATGCCCAGCGAATCGCCGACGAGCAAAATGTCGGCATGATTATCGAGTATGCGCGCAATCGGCGCCGTATAGGCGGTAAGCACCACGATGGGCGTGGTGTTTTTGCGCGAAAGAATGTCGGTGGTGGAGATACGCATAGATTGGATAACTAGATGACTGGATAACTGGATGACTAAGTTATAGCTTTTTAGTCATCCGGTCATCTAGTTATCTAGTCATCTACCTTCAAGCCACTTGTTTAATGATAACGCCCTCGACTTCTTTGAGCTCGCGCGGCAGGGTGAAGGTGATGGTCGTGCCGACATTGAGTTGGCTCTCGATGGTGAATTTTCCGCCCATCAGCTCGACGAATTTCTTGGTCAGCGGCAGGCCCAGCCCGGTGCCCTCGTATTTGCGCGACAATGCGCTATCGACCTGGCCGAACGGCGACATGGCGCGGGAAATATCCTTGGGCGCGATGCCGATGCCGCTATCTTTCACCTCGAACGTCACCGTATCGTCGGCCAGGTCGCGCCAGGCGGAGATGCGTATCTCGCCGTCGGCGGGCGTGAATTTCACCGCGTTGGAAAGCAGGTTGAGCAGGATCTGCTTGAATTTCTTGCTGTCGGTGGTGATGATGATCGGCTCTTTGGGCAGCGCCTCGAGGAGGCGCACCTTGGCGGTTTCCGCGCGCGGCTCGACCAGGCGCATGCTGTTTTGGATCAGCTTGCTGGCATTGACCTCCGACACTTCCATTTCCAGCTTGCCGGCCTCGGCCTTGGAATAATCGAGAATGTCGTTGATGAGCGAAAGCAGATGCACGCCCGAGCCGTTGATGTCGGCGATGTAATCCTTGTATTTCTTGTTTTCGACCAGCGGCATCACCCCGTTCTTGATGATGTCGGAAAAGCCGATGATGGCGTTAAGCGGCGTGCGTAGCTCGTGGCTGACATTGGCGAGGAACTGCGATTTTTCGCGGTTTTCCGTCTGCGCCGCCGCTGCCGCCGCCGCCAGCTCCAGATTCGCTTCGTGCTGGCGGGCGATAATATTTTCCGACCGGCGCGAGCTTAAAAACAGCATCCCCCAGAACGCCAAAAACAACGCCACCACGCTGGCGGTGCCGTAAAGCTGAAAATCCACCTGCTTTTCCAGTGGCGCCGTGACGTCGTACAGCATTTCGACCATGCCGTCGGGGCTATTTTCTCCCGGCACGACGATGGGAACCAGCGTTTGCACCAGCGCCAGCGACCGATCGTCCGGCAGCTTCATTTCCGAGAGCTTGCTGGTCATGAGCATGCTACTGGTATTTCCTTTGACAAACGCCATATCGGGCGACGGCATTTTCTTTTGCGTCTTGCTGACAGGAGCGATGTCGACGGAAAGCAGCAGCAAACCGGAGGCGGCGTAGATGTTCACCCGGTAAAGCGACATATGCTGAAAATAACGCACGGTCTCCTGCGCGAACTGAGCGACCTGCGGATTGCCGGACATCAGCGAGGGATCGCCGCTCGCCAGCGGATGGATGATGCCGCGGTACGGTTTCCAGACCGTATCGACATAGCCTTCGCCGATATTCTTGTCGTGCTGCTCGACCAGGCGCACCAGCTCGTCGGTGGCAAGGTTGCGAAACGCCACGCCCACCACAACCGCGATCACGATGATGACCACAAAACTCAACAGTGAAAAAAGACGCAGGTTGCCGAACATGGTTTTTTAAAGATTTCCGTGAGTTAGCCGCTACCCAGTATAGCCCAGGCACATTAACAAATCGTTGAAAAACAACTCGTTGAAAAACGAGACCCGCCGCGCCACTAAATGCCCGATTTTACATTGCATTTTTGTTTATAATAGGGGTTGACAGCGCATTTCCCACTCATTATAAGTGGCATCCCTTTGGCAATGGCCAGACAATGCATATTCTAGGAATAGTCCGATGAAAAGAACCTATCAGCCCAGCAAGATCGTTCGCAAACGCCGCCACGGCTTTCGCTCGCGCATGGCCACCGTCGGGGGACGCCGCGTGCTCAACGCCCGCCGCGCCAAGGGCCGCAAGCGCCTTTGCGCTTAATTTAGTCGTTAGTCCTTAGTCTTTAGTCGTGAGTTTGCAATGGGCAAACATCCGCGCAAAAGGCCGTATATCCTTATCTGCTAACGACTCACGACTAAGGACTAACGACTCATGACTAAACCCACCACCATCAAAAACCGCCGCGATTTCCTCGCCGCCACCGCGCAGGGCAAGAAATTCGTGGTCGGCAGCTTCATTTTGCAGGCGCTGCTGCGCGAAGGCAACCACCCGCAGGCGAAAGACACCGTCCGCGTCGGCTATACCGTCACCAAGAAAATGGGCAATGCCGTCATCCGCAACCGCATCAAGCGCCGCCTGCGCGAGGCCGCGCGCGGCGTCCTGCCGAAGCTGGGGCAACCGGGCCACGACTATGTCATCATTTCCCGCCAAAAGGCGCTGACCATAGATTTTTGTGAGCTGCAGCGCGATATGGAGTTTGCATTTTCGCGCATTATCCATCATAAGAACGACGATTCGAAAAACCAGAAAGCCCCATGAACCCGCTGCAACCCTTAGCCCGCCTGCTCATCCGCCTCTATCAGTGGTGCATCTCGCCGCTGCTGGGCACGCGCTGCCGCTTCACGCCGAGCTGCTCGCAGTATGCGCTGGAAGCCGTAGAGCAGCACGGCCTGCTGCGCGGAAGCTGGCTTGCCGCCAAACGCCTCGCCCGCTGCCATCCGTATGGAAGCTGCGGCCATGACCCCGTTCCTAAGTGCGAAGCAACGCCCCCTCCCTACCCCTCCCCCTCGAGGGGGAGGGAAGCGAGCGTCAGCGAGCGGGTGGGGGCGTAGCCATGCAACAAGATACCGATTATACCCGCCTGTTCCTCGCCATCTTTCTTGCCGCCAGCGTGCTCATCGGCTGGCAGTCGCTCGTCGAGGCGCCGCGCCGCCAGGAGCTGGCGAAGATCGCCGACGCCTATACGAAAAAACAGGCCGTTGAAAAAGAAAAACAGACCGCGACGCTTTCCTTGAAAGACGACGACAGCGGCGTTGCGGAAAACCTGACCCACGCGCAGCAGCTCGCGCAGTCGCCGCGCATCACTATCCGCTCCGACAAACTGCACGGCTCGATTGCGCTGAGAGGCGCGCGCTTCGACGATCTGACGCTGGCCAAATACCGCGAGACGCTCGATAAGGACAGCCCGGAAGTAACGCTGTTCCTGCCCACCGGCCATCCGGAATCGTTCCTCGCCCATATCGGCTGGGTCGCCGGCGACGGCAAAACCAAAGTGCCCGACCAGAACACGCTCTGGCAGGCCGACAAAAAACAGCTTTCCCCCGGCGACAGCGTCACGCTGCGCTGGAATAACGGCGAAGGCCAGACCTATCTCCTGATCGTCTCGATGGATGCCGATTACATGTTCTCCATCGAGCAGCGCGTGGAAAACAAGGCGGCGCGCAGCGTATCGGTCGCGCCTTACGGCTATGTCAACCGCGCCCATGTCGAAGTCGCCCAGCATTACGGCATTTTGCACGAAGGCCCGATCGGCGTGATGGAAAGCAGCCTGCAGGAAATCAACTACCAGGATTTGCGCGAAAACGGCAATAAAACCTTCGAAAACTCGTCGGGCTGGCTGGGCATCACCGATAAATACTGGTTGGCGGCGCTGGTTCCCGGCGAAAGCGGCTATAAAACCACCTTCAGCCATTACAGCAAAAACGAGAAAGACCGCTACCAGGTCGATTACCTGGCACCGGCGCAAACCATAGAACCGGGCGCAACGGCAAGCGACAGCGTGCGCCTGTTCGCCGGCGCCAAGGAAATCAAAGTGCTCGACCGCTACGCCACCGGCGATGCGAAGCGCGGCCTGCCGCCTATTGAACTCTTCGACCGCGCGGTGGATTTCGGCGTGCTGTATTTCATGACCAAGCCGATGTTCCTGACGCTGAATTTCTTCTATGCGCTTGCCGGCAATTTCGGCATCGCCATTTTACTGCTGACGATTTTGGTCAAGCTGCTGATGTTCCCGCTGGCCAATAAGTCGTACAAATCGATGTCGCAGATGCGCATGCTGCAACCGGAAATGACCAAGATCCGCGAGCGCCATGTCGACGACCAGATCGCCATGAACAAGGCGATGCTCGAGCTTTACAAGAAAGAAAAGGTCAACCCGGCCTCGGGCTGCCTGCCGCTGCTCATCCAGATGCCGGTATTTTTTGCGCTCTATAAAGTGCTCTACGTCACCATCGAGATGCGCCACGCGCCGTTTTTCGGCTGGCTCAAGGACCTTTCCGCCATCGACTCGTCCAATATTTTCACCCTGTTCGGGCTGATCGACTGGAACCATCCGGCCTGGATGCATCTGGGCATCCTGCCCATCCTTTACTGCATCACCATGGTCATCCAGATGCGCCTGCAGCCCAAGCCCGCCGACCCCGTCCAGGCCAAGATGATGGCATTCATGCCGTATTTCTTCCTGTTTATTTTCGCCAGCTTCCCGGCCGGGCTGGTGCTGTATTGGGTATGGAGCAACATTCTGTCCATTCTCCAGCAGCAATATATCACCTACCGTTACACGAAAAACAAGCCTCCGGCCAAAGGCGCCAAGGCGGCGGCGTAGCCGTGTCCGCGCTCTTTTCCAGGCATTGCCATTTCGTCGCCGGCGCGGCGTCGCTGGCGTCGCTGCCCGACATCACCCATCCGGAAATCGCCTTCGCCGGGCGCTCGAATGTCGGCAAGTCGAGCCTGGTCAATGCGCTCATCGGCCAGAAGACGCTGGCGAAAACCTCGCAGCATCCCGGCCATACCAAGCAGCTGAATTTTTTCCTGCTCGACCAGAAGCTGATACTGGTGGACATGCCCGGCTACGGGTTTGCGAAAGTCTCGAAAGCGCAAAAAGGCGAATGGGATTCGTTAATCCGCAGCTATTTAAGCGGCCGCCCGAACCTCAAGCGCGTCTGCCTGCTGATCGATGCCAGGCGCGGCGTCATGCCGCCCGACGAGGCGCATATGACGCTGCTCGACGAGGCGGCGGTGACGTTCCAGATCGTCGTGACCAAAACCGACGCGCTGGACGAAAAAGCGGTGAGCGCGCTGAGCGAATCGCTGTACGCCGCCATCGCCAGGCACGTCGCCGCCTATCCGGAGCCGGTTTATACCAGCTCCCAGACCAAGCAGGGCATCGAGGCGCTGCAAGAACAGCTTGCGCCTTTTGCCGCGACATTCTAAGGAATGGGCTATGAAAACGCGCGAGCTTAAATCTCAGGATGCCTGGCTGAAAACGGTGGCGACGCTCTCGGAGGCGCTGCCTTACATGCGCCAGTTCTCCGGCGAGACCTTCGTCATCAAATATGGCGGCAACGCCATGGGCGACAACGCGGTTTCCCGCCAGTTCGCCGAGGACATCGTGCTGCTCAAGCAAGTCGGCATCAACCCGATCGTCGTGCATGGCGGCGGGCCGCAGATCGGCAAGATGCTCGACCGACTCAAGATCAACAGCTCGTTCGTCGACGGGCTGCGCGTGACCGACGGCGCCGCCGTCGAGATCGTCGAGATGGTATTGTCGGGCTCGATCAACAAGCAGATCGTGGCGGAAATTCATGCGGCCGGCGGCATGGCGGTGGGTATCTCCGGCAAGGACGGCCAGCTCATCGAGGCGCGCAAGCTGCGCCGCCATGTCAAAGACCCCGATTCCAACATCGAAAAAATCCTCGATCTCGACTTCGTCGGCGAGCCGGTGCGCATCAACCCGACCATCTTGCAGACATTTACCGAATCCGACATCATTCCTGTCATCGCCCCCATCGGCGTAGGCAGCAACGGCGAGACCTTCAACATCAACGCCGACACCGTCGCCGGCGCGCTCGCCGCCGCGCTTGCGAGCGCCAAGCTCATGATTCTCACCGACGTGGCCGGCGTGCTCAGCAAGGAAAAGACGCTCATCAGCGAGCTGTCGCTGCGCGAGGCGAAGAAGCTCATCAAGGACAGGACCATCTCGGGCGGCATGATTCCCAAGATCGAAACCTGCATCCACGCCATCGAGAACGACGTCGAGGCCGCGCACATACTCGACGGCCGCCTGCCGCACGTGCTGCTGCTGGAAATTTTCACCAAATACGGCGCCGGAACGATGATTTACCGGGATAGTTAATAGCCAATAAATTTTTTATTGGCTATGCCAGCATAGGCCGAGAGCCGTGCTGGCCGCGCCGTAGGCAGCGTCAAAATACGACAGTATTTTGTCAGTTTACTATAATTTACTGGCTGATCCTGACTACGTTGAGCAACACGTCGTCGGCGATTTGCTGGAATACCGTCCGAAGCTGCTCGACGGTGGGAGCCAGGAAATAATGTTCAGGCGTGGTGGCGCAGTTTCTAAGCAAGGGTTGATTGACCTGACCCGCCGTGCCGAACCCGATGCTATAGATAATGATCCCCTGCGCTTTGACCGCCTCACACATTATCGGCGTGGTGACATTGTCATTGGAGCAGGTGGAGCAGGTGCCATTATATTCCGAGTTTACGCTGTCGGTCATCAGGACGACCACCTTGTCGCGAAGCGGGTCAGCCGGCGCCGGAATCTCTGGGCGGTCGGGATCGAATATGCCGGCCCATTGCGGCGACAAGGTAAACCATCCCCACATCAGTCCGACATTAATGCGGGTATCGCCGTTTGCCACTAGCGTATTGATTGCGGCCTGCACTGCCGGCTTGCTGTTAAGCGCAAATGCTATTTTTGGAAGACCTGGCCATGTCGGATCGAAGCCCGCGCCGGCGGAACTGGGTGTGCGAAAACGCGTTTCCTCGCTAAGGGGGGGCGCATCGCTTATATCATTGAACGAGTTTGGCGATGGTCGATCCCTGTTGCGGTTCGAGACATAGCCGTCGCCGCTGGCCGCGTATTGGTTATAGCTGGCCTGGTGCGGTATCTGCACCCAGTTGGTATGGCCGGAGCCGATATTCACATGGTTATTGTAAGGTACGATGGAGACGGTGAGATTTTGCAGCATCTGCGCATTGCCGAAGAGAATATTCGCCAGATCATTGGCAGCCTGCTTGAGGCCGGCGAGCCTCGAGCCGGCCATCGAGGTGGAATTATCGAGCACCAACGCCACCTCCAAGCGGCGGTTCTGCATTACTTCCTGGTCTTGCGTCACTTGCGCGGACACGTTCAGCGTGGTAAAATCTGCATTAAGCGCGTCGATGACCATGCTCGGCACCTCCAGCGTTGCCATCGCCTTATAGGTGCCTTCCGGCGTCTGCATGACCTGAATATTGTTGAGCATCGCGCCTAAATATCCCTGCGGGAAATTGGCGTTGAACAGGCGGTGCATTTCCATCTCTACCGGCGTGGTCGAAGCGGTAGTCACCGCGCCCAGCAGCGCCGCATCCAGCGCATATTGTGCTTTATTGCGCACGGTATAGGCCCGGCCGATATCCCCTACTATGGTCATGGCGACCACGATCAGCGGCATCATCAGCGCCACCATGAAAATGGTGGTGCCGCGCTCGCAACGGTGAAAAACGGTGATTCCGGGCATTTGCAATGCTACGCTGTTTTGATTACTATGGTACGAACAAATCCTATCGTAATTTAACGCCATTGGCCTCAAGATACAATGATGATGATAATGTCCCGACGCTGCGCCCCATCGCCCAAACCCCGCCTGGCGTCATGTCAGGGCGGGGTGACGGCTATCGAGTTTGCAATAGTGACGCCGATATTGTTTCTGCTGCTGATGGCCATGATCGAGTTCAGCCTGATTTTCTTTACCTATGCCGCCCTGGAAGGCGCCACCGGCGTCGGGGCAAGGCTCGGCAAAACCGGCTTCATGCCGCAGGGAGTCAACCGTGAGACATATATTCGCAATGAAATTCAAAGACTCACAAATGGATGGCTCGACGATAATCTGGTGACCATCACCATCTTATCTTACAATAATTTCGGCAATATCGGGCAGCCGGAACCTTGCATTTCTCCCAACCGCCCTCCCTGCCCGGGAATGCCCGAGGTCAATTTTGTCGACATTAACGGCAACGGCCAATGGGATGAAGATCAGGGGCAAACCAATGCCGGCGGCCCCGGCGCCATCGTGGTTTACCGCGTTTCCTACCCGTGGCAGATTTTTACGCCGATCTTTCGGCAAGCATTCGGGCAAGGTCAAATCATCCTCACCGCCGTAACGACGGTGCGCAACGAACGGTTTTAACATGAAAAATGCTCTAAGTTGTTGCCGCGCCACCGCCGTCATGGAATTTGCCATTGTCCTGCCGGTGCTGATTATGTTCGTGCTTGGCACACTCGAGCTGGCGCGCTTCACCGTCATCAACCAGAAAGTCGACAAGGCCGTCAACTCGATGGCCGATTTCGTCACCCAAAGTTCCAACATCAGCGAAGCCAACCTCGTCAGCTTCACCCAGACCATTCCCGAAATCATGAGACCATTCGCCTTCAACGACACGGTCATCTTCAGCTCGGTAAAGACGGTAGACGGGGTGACGCAGATCTGCGCTATCGGGGAAGATACGCCTGCTCCCTCCGGCGATGCCTTCACCAACTGCATCGGCTGGCAAAGGCGCACGCAAGGCACAGATAGCAGCCGCATCGGCGCCCAAAACAGCATCGCGATATTGCCGGGAGGCTACACGTTGCTCAGGGGCCAGGACGTGGTCGTCGCCGAAATATATTACGATTATACGCCCATGCTGCTCAACATCACCAACTTCGTCCCGGCATTTTCCAGCCGCAAGGTCTACAAAATCGCGCTTTACAAGCCGCGCCAGGGGATGCTCACCACCTTACAACCGTAGCGGCGACCGCCTTGGCGTCGTACGGGTGAACGTGCCCGCCGAACTTGGGGTCGTCCGCCAGCAGGAACCGGCCGTGCATTGCAATGTCGATACCGTTATGGGTGATGCGCCGCTGGTTGGGATCAAGCCCGCCCATCGCTTTGGCGGCGATAAAGAAATCCCGGTAATCGCTCTTGCGGGTGATATCATCCTTGAGATGCGGCAGCGCCTTGTCGCGCGTCGCCATCTGCACCGTATAGTTGCCGATAGGCACGGCTTTGCGGGCGGCCAGTGCGAAACGCCCGGCTTCCTCGTAGGTTTTGAGAATGCGGTCGACATACTTGACGCCCTGGGCGACGATGCCGGCCTTTTCTTCCGGCCGCCAGTTCGTCTGTTGGATGCGCTCATATAATCCGTGCAGCATGTCGGGGTTGGTCATCGCCAGCGCGAATGCCGAGCGGTCCTGGGCATCCTTGAAAGTCGGCGACGTATGGTAAAATAAATTGATCTGCTGCGGTGACAAAGACGAGCTTTTTTCTATGCCCTTAAATTTGTTATAGAAGGATTTTTCATCGGCGTTGGCTTTCCCTTCAGGCATATTACTAATCGCCAGCCACTGGCTTCTCGCCTGTTCGAACAAATTGGCGGCAAGGCTCTCGGAGCCGATCCATGACGGCACGATCCCCATATGCTGCAGGGTTTTGCTGAAGGTGATAGTGCGCACCTTGTCGACATTGACCATATCGACGAATTTCCCCGCCTGCGTGCTCTCGCTTGTGGCAAATGCCGCAGAGCCTCTTTGCCCGGCGCGCGAACCGGCCGTGCCGGCAGCTTTTTCCCCTTCGAAATCCAAGGCGGCGAGCAATATGCCCATTTTAGTGTCCTTGAAATCGTTGTCCTGGTAATCCTTCAAGGTGCCTTTGAGGGCCGCAATAGCGATCGCATCCATGATCGGGTGATAATTCGTATCCCTTTTTTCGGTCTTGGCACCGGGAGTCGTGCCGTTGTCGGAGCTGCGGTTCTTGTACAGCCAGTGCTCGCCGATTTTTTCAAAGCGTTCCGCCGAATCGACAAAGCCGCGCGTAAACACCCTGACGTTGGAGGAAGGAAAGTTAAAATAGTTGAGCATATCGCCGCCTTGAAAGGTGAACTTGGCGAAATCGTGTAGCTCGAAGGCATTGACCGAGGCCGACACCGCGCGCACGCCGTTGCGGTAGGCGTCGGAAAGACTGCCGCCTTCGAAGAACTGCGTGCGGATCGTGTATTCGTCGTTGAGCGCCCGGATGTCTTTATGCGCCTGGTGGATCAGGGCGCGCGCCGCCAGCAGGCCGGAGCGCCGCGCATTGTCGCTATGCGCAATCTGCACCTGCTGTGTCGCCTTGCCGTCGTATCGGTCTTTGGCCAGCGCGTCCAGATGCGCCCTGTAGGCCTTGGAATCATAAGCCCCCTGCATGATTTTCGACGCCATCTCCATGGTGGCGGGCTCCTCGAACAGCGGCACGATGCCAAGCAGCGGCCGCTTGCCGTCTTTTGCCGCGACGCGCTGCAACAGCTGCGCCTCGAGTAGGTGCATCTTGCCCTGCGCGATAACGTCGTCCGGCGTTATCGTTTCGCCGTTTCTGCGCTCGATCTTGCCGCATTCCGCCAGCACGTTGTCGCGGATCATATCGCCGAAATCGCGCGCCAACTCCATGCGCTTGAGCGTATGGTAGGCGATGGGTTGCGCGTCCTGCTCGCTATAAAGTTTTGTAGCGCCTTGAGCGATGATGGCCTGCCGCCGCTGCTCCCACAGGTAAGAAAGATCGCCGCCTTGCAGCAGATTTTCCAGCTTGGCGATATTTTCCAGGCGGTGCATCCGCTCTTTTTCCTCCACCGGGGCTTCGGGATAGTTTTGTGTTAATGCTATCGGGTGCGGCGTATCGTAATCTTCGATCAGGCTGCCGGCCACGCGATGATATTCTGCGGCGGTCTCGCGATATTCGATCTTGCCGAAGCTGAACCCGAAGACGCGCAGCTTGCGGATCAAATCGAGAAGCGGTTTTTTCTCTTCCTGCGATTCGCCGGCGCGTACATATAGTGCGTTTAGGTCGCGCTCGCACTGCCTGGCATCGAGCGGCCGGCGAAGCGCCACCAGCTCCGACGAAAGCGCGTCGAACCGATCGTTGAGCGACTGTCCATCCGCTTTCATTTCGTCTTTGCGCATGCGGTTGCTGTCCTCGCGGAGCTGCGCGATGCGATTGAGCAGGTCGCCCTCGCCCACCAGCGCCGATTGCGCGGTTTGCAATTTCTTCTTCCAGGCCGCAACTGTTTTGTCCTGCTGCATCGCTTCCGGCAGCGACTGCATATCGCTTAGCATATACGTCACCGCCGCATGCACATGCATGGCAATGGCCTCGAGCGTGGTTTCGGCGGTCACGCTGTTATTGCCGTCCTTATCGCCCGCCGAACCCCACGAGCCGAAGCGCATGTTCAACGCGAGTTGCAGCGGGTCGTAAGTTTCGCCGCCAAACCGCGCGGCGATGGCGTCGTCATATTGCCGGTAGATCGTCGGAAGGTCATGGTAGATGTTGCCGAGGAAATTAAGCACCATGTTGGTTTCGTCGCGTACGGTCATGTTGGCGTCGACGGGCTTGCCGTCAGGACCGGGTACCTGGTGCAAAAGCGGCGCCGCCTCGAAATTGGCGACGGCTTTTTTTACTTCATCGGCGTCGATGGTTTCTTTTTCCAGCGCCATCGCCAGCCCGCGCTGTGCCTGTATCGATTCCAGCGAATTAGTATTGGTGGGGTGCATCGTCATCACCACCTCGAACACCGGCTGGTTGAGTTTGCCGATGGCGGTGGCCAGGTCGCTTTGCTTCGCCATGAACTCCTGCACGCCGCCGGGAATTTTTTCGCCCTTTTGAGTCAAGGCGGTAAAATAATTTTCGCGCGCGGCCAGCCCGGCCATCTCGTATAAATGCCCCATATGGGCGTAGGCTTGCAGCAGTTCGGTTTTTTGCCCAGGCGCCAGCCCCGTCAGCACTTCCTTGAAAACGGCTTCTTTCTTTTGCCTGCGTTCTTCATCGGATGTATCGGTATTGCCTGGCCACACCACCTCGCGCAAGCGGGCCAGTCGGCCGGCAAGGGCGAGATTATCGCTACCGCCTTTTTCACGGATGACTTCGATCAGCAAATCGCTGAGCGCAATTGCCAATTCCATGTGGTTCGCAGTTTTAAATGAGGCAGCTTCCATTGTTCTTCTGTGTCAGAATGGGTCGAAGGTTTGACTATACCGTTAGACTCTCCGGTATTGTGTGACAGTTTGGTTAAACCATCAGCGGACGAAGCCCCATTGCGCTTCCAACGGGAGTGATTTTCTTGAAGCAACAACCGAATACTAAAATTTTTCAGTTGGTTAGCCTCATCGATTCGGTTTTTGACAATGATGAGCAAAATTGCATAGGTTCCAGCAAAACCTATAGCAAAATTAACGAATTATGCTAGACTGGATCGCTCAAAGGAAAAAATTATGGCTGTTTCAGATCTCAGTGCCGCAAAAAAGGCCGCAAATGTAGCGCGGTATAAAAAAAAGCCGCAACCTGCCCTCGATGAACCAGACTGGCTTGACCAACAGCCGGCAGTCAACAGGTTTGGCTTGCTGTTAAAAGCCCATAGGGAAAGATTGGCCCTAACGTTGGATGATCTGGCAGGGGCGATTTACTATAATAGGGGCAGCCTCGGGCAATGCGAGAACTTTCTATTCATACTTCCTCAGGACCGCTTGAAGGAACTGACGGGCGTTTTAAAAACCCATGCTGAGAAAGCGGGCATAGCTTTTGACGCCGACCAATTTACGCAGATGTGGAAAATATCGCACGATGCGTTTGCAGAGCGCAAAGAATCCATCAACAGATCAGCGGTAGAAAAATACCTGCATCCTCAAGACAACGGATTAAGTACTTCCGCTAGCCGCTAAGCGCCTGCGGAAACTGCACCGGCTTGCAGCTTTTCGCCAGGCCGGTTTTTTCATCCGTTTCCATAAGCAAGCCGCACAGCGTCGCAGCGCCCGCCGCCGGCTCGAGCTTGCCGAATTTGGGAATCTTCGAGAGGAATTTTTCCAGCGGCCCGGTTTTTTCAAACCCGATCACCGAATCGTAATCGCCGCACATGCCGGCGTCGGTTTGATAGGCCGTGCCGCCTTTAAGCACGCGCGCATCCGCCGTGGGAATATGGGTGTGGCTTCCGACGACCATGCTCACGCGCCCGTCGAGATACTGTCCCATCGCGGTTTTTTCGGATGTCGCCTCGGCATGGAAATCGACGATAATCGCATCGACCTGCACGCCGAGCCTCACCGGCTCCAGCAATCTGTCGGCGTTGGAAAACGGGCAATCGGCATGTTCCTTATGGAACACCTGGCCGAGCAGATGCAGCACAAAAATTTTCCTACCGTTTTTAGCAACGAGAATATGGCCGTTGCCCGGCGTTTTCTCCGGAAAATTGGCCGGGCGCAACAGGCGTTTCTCCTGCGAAATATACGGCACGATGTCTTTTTGGTCCCAGATATGATCGCCGCCGGTGATGACATCGGCGCCGGCATCGAAGAAATCGCGGCAAATCTGCCCGGTGATGCCGAAACCGCCCGCCGCATTGTCGCCGTTGACCACCACGAAATCGAGCGCCCATTCCTTGCGCAGCGGCGGCAGGTATTTCACCACCGCATCGCGCCCGCTGCGCCCGACTACGTCACCGAGAAAAAGAATATTCATGTAAACCTTATCACGCCTTTCTGTGTCGCCACCGCATCGAGCTGCGCGTCATGCGCCTGCGCGAAAACCGTTTCCACCTGCTGCATAGCATAAGCGACGCCGATGAGCAGCGGCTTTTTGCCTTGCGCGCGTAAGGCGGCGATCGTGCGGTCGTAATAGCCGGCGCCGTAGCCCAGCCGGTGGCCTTTGCCGTCAAACGCCAGCAGCGGCACGATCACGATATTTGGAATCAAGACAACCGCATCGTCTGGCGGAACATCGATGCCATAGGCGCCCTTGACGAGCAGCTCGCCCGGCCGCCAGGCGCGAAATACCAACATTCCCCCATGCACCACCGGTAGGCAAACTTCCCGGCCTTTTTCCGACAAGGCGGCGAGCGCAGGTATGCAATCGATTTCACCGCGCACAGGACAGTAGCCCGCAATAATGCCCGGCGCATCGCCAATGACCGCAAGCAAATGCTGCGTCAAACCCTGCGCGGCCGCGGCCATAAACGCCGCCTCCAGCGACTGACGCCGGGCGAGCATTTCTTTGCGAAGGGAAGGTTTATCGAGCAACCGAAAGCTTTCTAATGGCTGGCGGGAATGACAAAGTTTACGTTTTGGGATTTATATGAGGGGAGTGCTAGGAACCCTTCTCCGCAGAACCGGAGTGTAGCATCGCTACATGAGGATTCGAGGAGAAGGGTGACGACGCAATCACCCATAGAAATCCCAAAAAAATGAACGGAACCGCCGCTGGCCGTTGGTTGAGCATGCCGCATGCGACCTGTTAGACAGGTGGGAGCCATATGTGCGAAAGCAAGACTTCCGCCAGGGACAGCCCCCGATGCTTGATTATCGGTCCAAGGGACAATGTACCTGACGCACCGGGCAGAACCGTTCGGTTAACAGCCTATCTGATTTCGATCTGGTCGGCAATCTTTTCGATGCGCTGGGCGATGTCTTCGAGCGTCATGGTCATCGCCGCTTCCATCTGCTCCATCCGCGCGTCGCCTTTCGCATCGCCGGCGGCCGAGCGCGGCGTGGAGGACAGCAGCGATTGCAGTCGGCGCAATTCGGCGGCGTATTTATCAATTTCTTTTTTATTTTCAATTAGTTCATCTGCCATGGTCAGCGAGGTCAGAAGCAGTGCCATGAATTCGCCGGGATTTGAGCCCATGCGCATGGTCAGCGAACGCACGCGCTCATCGACATCGTCGGCAAGCAGGCGCAGATCTTCCTCCTGCCCGTCATCGCAGGCAATCTGGTAGTCGCGGCCATTGACCTTGATGGTGACGACAGACATAAAAACCCCCTGATATTGCGGCAGAATAAGCGGATAGTTAGTTATTTTTTAATGATTTAAGCCCTTTTTGCCCGCAAAATCAACCGTAAACTTGTTGATATAACAGGCTTGCTTCAAGCCTGTTATGCCAGCGCAGGCCGAAAGCCACGCTGGCCGCGTCGATAGGCGGCGTAACACCCAATGATTGCCTGCAATCATTGGGTTAATTAGTTATAAGTCAATTCCATGACACCGGCTTGCTTCGGTTTTTTCAATTGTCACAAACTTTTCATGAACATGGGTGGGGATTTGCGATACTATGACAAGGTGAGGAAAATATCGCCATGACGCAAGAGACCAGGGACCTGATTGGAAAGGAAATGACCGATAAAGCGACAGCGTCGCTGGCGGTCGAGCTCAAGAAAAAATGGGCGATGATCGGTTCGCTGCTCAGCGTCAAAACCGGCGATTATGCGCCGATCGACCTGCCCGCCGAAGCGCCTTCCAAACAGGAGATGGAATCCGTCTCGCGCCAGCTCATCGAAAACGGCGAAGCGGAATTCATCCTCAGGGACGGCACAAAACAATCAGTCAGCCTGCGCGAGATTGACGGCCGGCTGAACAACCTCAAAGCCTCCGGCATGCTCGACGAACAGCAACTGCAATCGCTCGAAAGCATCGGCAGCGTGCAAGCGCTCGTGCCTTCCAAAACCACCATCAGCAAAATCGCCGAAGCAGCCGACGAAGGCATCGAATCCAAAAGCGGCATGGGCGGCATCGGTAGCTTCATCGCCGCCATCTTTACGTTCCTCGCCTCGCTTGTCGGCTCGTTCTTCGGCCAGGGCCCGGCGATAAGCTGGGGCGACGCGCTGGCGCAACACGCCGCGCCCAACGTCAGCCAGGCGGCGAACGAGCGCCTCGACGCGCTTGCCGCAAACGACACCGCCGCCGCGCGGCTGCTGGGCCGCAAGGATGAAAACGGCAGAACCACTCAAGATTCCATCGTCGCCGGCATCGACCGCGCCGCGAGGCAAAAACTCGGCGCAACGGAGCTGCCGCCGGAAACCACCGCCGCCACGCCTTCCTATGAGGACACGCCGGTTGAGCGGGCGGGCATGCTGACGCGCTCGCAACTGGCCGAGACGGTGCGCGACCGCGTGGCATTCCCGACCGATAAAAACGGCAAAAAAATTCTGCTGGCTACGCAAATCGAAGACAGGCTCAACGCATCGATTACAACATCGGAAGACCGGACCACCCGCTGGTTAGGCACATGGGCGCTAGACGTGCCCGAAGCGTCGAAAAAAATGGCGGACGTCATTGCCGACACCACGCACGGCATTGTCGGCGACCCACATTTTACCTTCGACGGCAAAAAACTGACCGCCATGACGAAAGAGGAGCGCGCCAACGCCATCGCCGAAACGGTGGGCGACCAGCTGCTCAAGCGCGAAAAGGAATTCGGCTTCAACATGCCCGTCACCGGCACGTTTGGCTATAAAACACGCCCAGCCTGGCCGAGACCGATGAAAAGACCGGGCTGTCGCATCTGGACAAGATCAAGGCGGAGATCCGCGCCGGCGTCATGCAAAGCGATGACGCGCTCGCCACCGGCCTGGCGCTGGTCGAACGCAACGAGCAATCAGTACTTAGCTCGGCGCAGCGGCAAGCAACCGAAGCAGTTACTTCTAAATTGCGCGGCAACGGCAATGGGACCGATGCATCTGCGGAAAATCACGAGCGCGCGCCGGTAGTAGCTGCGCTGGCCGATGCAAGCAGCAGAGAACGCTAGTTTAGCCTAACCCAAATATTTTTTTAAAAATTCCCCGGCGAGGCGGATGCCGTCCATGTCGATGGAATGGCCCAGGAACGGCCGCGCATGTGCGGCGATGTCGACGCCATGTTGCTTGAGCGCCTCTTGCGCATGGCCCATCGCGGCAAAGGGCACCACGTCGTCGGCATTGCCGTGAATGAGGCAGACCGGCGGGCGGGCGGCGATTTCTTTTGCCAATGCCTCGGCGCCGATCAGCGAGCCGGAAAATCCGACGACGCAAGCAATGGCGGGCAAGCGGCGCAAGGCCACATGCAGCGCCGCCATCGTGCCTTGCGAAAAACCGACTAGCGCCAGCTTGGAATTATCGAGCGAAAGCGATTGCAATTGCTCGTCGAGAAATTGGTTCAGCGTTTTTGCGGCATTGCCGACGCCTTCGAACATATGCTGCGGCTGGCGATCCATCAGCGAAAACCACTGATAGCCGTACGGGTTGGCCTCGCAGGGGAAAGGCGCGTTGGGCGCGATGAACTGCGCGTCGGGCAGGTTCTGCGCGAACATGTCGGCCAGGTCGATCAAATTGGGGCCGTCGGCGCCCCAGCCATGCAGCAGCACGACGAGCTGTTTTGCCTTGCCGCCGGAGCGGGGAGCGCGGATGGGGCCGGAGAGAGTAGTCATGAGCCGTTAGTCCTTAGTCGTTAGTAGCGTATTGATTGTTAGATGAATGACATATACCAGTATCTATCAGGTATCAACGTCCGAATAACTAGCGACTAACGACTAAGGACTAACGACTTCTATGCCTAAACTTTATTTGATCGACGGCTCCGGTTTTATTTTCCGCGCCTACCATGCGCTGCCGCCGCTGACCGCGCCCGACGGCACGCCAGTCGGCGCCGTGGTCGGCTTCGTCAACATGCTGCTGAAATTGCGCCAAGAGCATAAGGGCGACTACATGGCGGTGATTTTCGACGCCGCGCGCAAAACCTTCCGCAACCGCATCTACGAAGCCTACAAAGCCAACCGCCCGCCGGCGCCGGAAGATTTGGTGCCACAATTTCCCATCGTGCGCGAGGCCACCGTGGCGCTCGGCCTGCCCGCCATCGAGCTCGCCGATTACGAGGCCGACGACATCATCGCCACCTATGCGCGGCTGGGGCGCGAGGCCGGGATGGAAGTAGTCATCGTCTCTTCCGACAAGGATTTGATGCAGCTGATCGGCGAAGGCGTTGCGCTCTACGACGCCATGAAGCAGAAAAATATCGGCGCGCCGGAAGTACTCGAAAAATTCGGCGTCGCGCCGGAAAAAGTGCGCCATGTGCTGGCGCTGATGGGCGATTCGTCGGACAACGTGCCGGGCGTGCCGGGCATCGGCCCGAAAACCGCCGCCGAGCTGATCGGCCAGTATGGCGATCTGGAAACGCTGCTGTCGCGCGCCGGGGAAATCAAGCAAAACAAGCGCCGCGAAACTATCCAGGCCAATGTCGACCAGGCGCGCATCTCCTACGAGCTGATCGGGCTGAAAGACGACGTGCCCCTGCCCGTGCCGCTCGAATCGCTCGCGGTTGCCGACATGGATGCCGCCACCGCCATCGCCTTCTGTGCCAAATACGGCCTAAAAACCGCGATGGCGAGGATACAGGGAAAGCAAGGGATTAGGGATCAGGCATCAGGCATTAGGGAAGCACCACCTCCAAGCGAGCCGAGTAAAATTTCTTCCCCTAATCCCCAATCCCCAATCCCTAATGCCTCCTACTCCATCCTCCGCAGCGAAGCCGAGCTCGCCGCATGGATCGCGCGCGCGCAAAAAAAGGGTGTGGTGGCGTTCGATACCGAAACCACATCGCTCAATGCATTGCAGGCGGAGCTGGTCGGGTTTTCGCTGTGCATCGAGGCGGGCGCGGCGTGTTATGTGCCGCTTGCACATAAGGTAACGGGTGACGGGATACGGGTTACGGAAAGCAACCATGTGCCCGATCTTTTTTCTCCGCTACCTGTTACCTGTCATCTGTCACCCGGTCAAATTTCATTTGACCGGGCCCTCGCCCTCATCAAGACGCTGCTCGAAGATGAATCCGTTTTGAAAATCGGCCACAACATCAAATACGACATGCTGGTGATGGGTAATTACGGCGTAGCGATCAATGCCGTCGAAGACACCATGCTGCTGTCTTATTGCCTGCATGCGGGCGAACATGGGCAAGGCATGGACGAGCTCGCCGAACGTTATTTGCATTATAAAACCATTTCGTTCGACGAAGTCACCGGCACCGGAAAAAATCGCAAGCGTTTCGACGAGGTGGACATTGAAAAAGCCGCGCCATACGCCGCCGAAGACGCCGACGTGACCATGCGGCTTTACCAGCATTTCAAGCCGCAGCTCGCAGCACAGAAAATGCTTGCGCTGTACGAAACCATCGAGCGGCCGCTTATTTCGGTGCTGGCGCGCATGGAACAAACCGGCATCAAGGTCGATGTGGCGAAGCTCGCGGGACTTTCTAAGGATTTTGAGCAGCGCATGCATGAGTTGGAGCGCGAGATACACAGGCTCGCGGGCGCAGAGTTCAATGTCGGCTCGCCCAAGCAGCTCGGCGAAATTTTATTCGACAAGCTGCAGCTCGAAGGCGGGCGCAAATCGGCCAAGACCGGCGCTTATTCCACCGACAACGAAGTGCTCGAAGAGCTGGCCGACCAGGGCCACGAGATTGCCGTCAAAACCATCGAATGGCGCCAGCTCGCCAAACTCAAAGGCACCTATAGCGACGCGCTGGCAAACCAGATCAATCCTAAAACGCGGCGCGTGCATACCAGCTTCGCGCAGTCCATCGCCTCGACCGGGCGACTATCGTCGAGCGACCCGAATTTGCAGAACATTCCCATACGCAGCGTTGAAGGCAAAAAAATCCGCGATTCGTTTGTCGCCGAGCCGGGCAATGTGCTGCTGTCGGCGGATTATTCGCAGATCGAGCTGCGCCTGCTCGCGCACATGGCCGACATTCCCACATTGAAAGAAGCCTTCAAAAACGGCGACGACATCCACGCCATCACGGCAAGCCAGATGTTCGGCGTGCCGGTAAATCAGGTGGATGGCAATCTGCGCCGCAGCGCCAAGACCATCAATTTCGGCATCATCTACGGCATCTCCGCGCACGGGCTGGCGACCCGCCTGGGCATCGGCCGCAGCGAGGCCGCGACCTATATCGGCCAGTATTTCCAGCAATATCCCGGCATCCGCGACTATATGGAAAGCTGCAAGGAATTCGCCCGCACGCATGGCTATGTCGCCACATTGTTCGGCCGCCGCTGCCATGTTCCCGGCATCAACGATAAAAACGCCGCGCGCCGCCAGTTCTTCGAGCGCGCCGCCATCAACGCCCCGCTGCAAGGCACGGCGGCGGATATTATTAAAAAGGCGATGATTGCGATAGATAATGAATTGAAGAATTGGAGAAATGAAGAATTGAAGAAAAAAGAAAGCATAGTTCCTCAATTCCTCAATTCCTCAATTCCTCAATTCTCCTGTAACCTCTTGCTGCAAGTCCATGACGAGCTGGTGTTCGAGGTGAAAAACGACGCGCAAGCCATCGCGCAGGCGACCGATTTCGTTAAGCAAGCCATGGAAGGCGCGGCGCAACTCTCGGTGCCGCTGACCGTGGAAACCGGCACCGGCAGCCACTGGGGCGAAGCGCATTAGGCGCATTTTTCCTGATTGTGTTATTGTTGCCGTATCTCTATAATCAGCACTTTCCATGGATTTGAGGATAATTATTACAGGCTATGCCTACCCACTCGTTTAGCGAAAAGCTTAAAAACGTCGTTATTTCCGGCAAGGAAGTCTACCCCATCGTCGAGGGCGGCAAAGGCGTGTCGGTCACTAACGGCCGCACGGCCGGCGCGTTTGCCGCTGCCGGCGCCGTGGGCACGTTTTCCGGCGTCAATGCCGACACGTTCGATAAGGACGGCAAGCCGATTCCCTATGTGTATAAAGCCACCACCCGCCGCGAGCGCCACGAGGAGCTGATTGCGCAAAGCTCCAGCGGCGGCATCGCCCAGGCCAAGCTCGCTCATGAGATCTCGGCTGGCCGCGGCCGCATCCACGTCAACGTGCTGTGGGAAATGGGCGCGGCGCAGCAGATTCTGGAGAATATTTTAGAAGGCGCCAAGGGCATGGTGCACGGCGTCACCTGCGGCGCCGGCATGCCTTATAAGCTCGGCGACATCGCCGAGGCGCATGGCGTCTATTACCACCCGATCATCTCCTCGGCACGTGCCTTCAACGCGCTGTGGAAACGCTCCTACAGCAAAACCTCGAAATGGCTGGGCAGCGTGGTGTACGAGGATCCGTGGCTGGCCGGCGGGCATGACGGGCTCTCCAACGCCGAGGACCCGGACAAGCCGCAAGACCCCTACCCGCGCGTCGCCGAGCTGCGCAAGACCATGAACGGTTTCGGCTTGCAGGAAACGCCGATCATCATGGCCGGCGGCGCCTGGCATTTGAAGGACTGGGAACACTGGCTCGACAACCCGGAAATCGGCATGATCGCCTTCCAATTCGGCACGCGCCCGATCCTCACCCAGGAAAGCCCCGTCTCCGACGAATGGAAAAAGCGGCTGATGGTGCTGGAGGAAGGCGACGTGTTTTTAAATCATTTCAGCCCGACCGGTTTTTATTCCTCGGCGGTGAATAACGACTTCATCAAGGAGCTGCGCGGCCGCGGCGAACGCCAGATCGAATACCGCATGGAGCAGGAGCAGCTATTCTCCGAGCCGCTGCCGGTGGGTGCGCGCGGACGGCCCGTCTATGTCCAGGCCGACGACAAGCCGCGCGCCGAAAAATGGATCGCCGAAGGCTACGACGAGCCGATGAAAACGCCCGACTCGACGCTGATTTTCGTAAGCAAGAAAAAAGCCGAGCAGATTCATATCGACCAGGTGGAATGCATGGGCTGCCTGTCGCATTGCCGCTTCTCCAACTGGAAAGACCATGACGACTACACCACCGGCAAAAAAGCCGATCCGCGCAGCTTCTGCATCCAAAAAACGTTGCAAGACATCGCCCACGGCGCCGGCATCGATAACGAGCTGATGTTCTCCGGCCACAACGCCTTCAAGTTCCAGCAGGACCCGTGGTACAAGGGCGGCTTCGTCCCCACCGTCGGCCAGCTCGTCGAGCGGATTCTGACGGGGCAGTAGAAGAGGAAATGGAGAAATGAGGAGTTGAAGAAATGAGGAAATAAGAAAGATGCATGCATCGCTTTCCTCAATTCCTCAATTCCTCAATTCCTCAATTCCTCAATTCCTCAATTCCCCCTTCTCTCGCCATTCCGTCGGCGAGACGCCGACCACTTCCTTGAATACGCGGTTGAACGAGGCGATGGAATTAAATCCCACCTCGAAACCGATGACGGTAATTTGCCGGCCCGGCTCGTTCTTTAAGCGCAGCTTGGCTTCCTCGATGCGGTAACCGTTGATGAGTTCGTTGAAGTTTTTCCCGAAATAGCGGTTGATGATGCGCGAGAGGTAATGCTCGCTGATGCCCACCAGCTTGGCCAGCGCCGCGCGGTTTAAACGCATTTCGCGGTAAGCGCGCTGCTCCTCCATCAGTGCTTTAATTTTGTCCACATGCGGCTTGTCGAGCTCGGGGTTGTGCGGCGCCGGCGCCGGCTCGCTAAGCTGGATGACCTCGCCGACCATGCCGGGATAGAACACGCGAAACAGCGAAGTGATGGCGAGGTAAATGAATGTCAGCCGCAGCATCGTCGCCGCGAACAGCGCCTCCTCGTGCTTGAGATGCTTGGAAATTTCCGCGAGGTCGAGCGCCAACGCCAGCAGGTTCAGCAGGATGAGCGCGATCATCAGCCAGTATTTATGGCGGCGCTGCACCGAATCGGCCGCCTGCTCGCCGGCGCGCGAGGAATAATAGAGCAACAGTAAAAATACCAACGCCGAGGCGAAAATATTATAGAGTGTTTTTATCGAGGCGACGTCGATGCAGTTCGTCTGCTGCAAGCACAAATCGGCGTAACGCATCAGCATCGCATAGGTCAGCGAGCCGCCGCCGATAATCGGTATGGCAAGCACCAGCCAGTACGGCCAGGAAGGCACGCGCCCGATCATGAATTGCAGCACCAGCAAAAAACTGAATGCCACCAGCGTGCTTTCCCCAAACAGCAGCGCGCCCATGAGCCAGTTGTTCTCTTGCAACTGCGGGTAGAGCGCCATCAGCGGCAAGGCAAAGCCGCAGGCCAGCGTCGCGAAATAGCAGGCGGGGATCAATGCCTCGCGATTTCGAAACGACAGCGTCAGCAGGAAAATAACGACAAAGAGGCAGGGAACCAGCCCCACCAGCTGCAGCGCCTGGGTGACGGTCAATACCGCGTCGAAAGAAGAGGATTCAACGGCCATAGCCTGCATATAAGCACAGCATCGGCAAGAAATAAACAGCCGATTAATTTAGTTCTTTGGCCGGATCCGTGTCAGGCTTATCCGCGCCGCGCGGCGCAACGGCATCGAGCGAATCCGTCGCTTTTTCCTTCATCGACTTATCGAGCTTGTCGAGGCGCTCCTCGATGAAGTAACGCATGTATTTCAAATCGGCGTCGGAAAGCTCCTCGGCATGGTCGCGGATGGTCTCCATGATGCGCAGCGCGTCTTCCATCTCGCCGCGCTTCTCGCGCACCACCGCCGCCATTTGCTGGGCAAAGGCCGGGACCTTCTCGTTCACCAGCGGCGCCGATACTTTAAGCGCCAGGTCCATGTCGTTAAGCTTGTGCTGCGCCAGGTAAATCGACTGCATCAGCCACCACCATTTATGCGCTATGTCGCGAGTGGAATGCTCGTACAGGTAATCGACGATGTAGCGTACATCCTGGGTGTTTTGCGTCTGGCTGTAATAATAGGTCGCCATCGACGGAATCATGTTGGACTTGGCATCGAGCGTATCGAGCAGCGTGAACCAGTGATAGAGCCGGTTCATGTCGTAATAGCGTAAGGAGGTGAAACGCCCGAACGTATCGCCGGCATTTTGGATGCTAAAGGCCAGAACGCGGAAATAAAACTGATCGTCGCCGAAGGTCAGCGCATGGATTTCCTGCTTTCCGGGAACCGGCGGGACAATGCCCATATCGGGCCTAATGTCTTTCGTTTGCAGCCAAAACCCAAACTGCAGCGCGACGAACAGCAGCAGCGCGCCGTAATTGCGAAACCACTTTTTTGCTTTCGCGCTCATCGCCTAAAACTGCTTGCGCCGGAAATCGGCGATCGAGGCGAGAACCAATAGCGGAATGAAAATCGCCGCCTGCCAGAGATACACCGACCAGTCGCGGCTGCTGTCGAAACCGTAGACCAGCCATTCGGTCTTGGCGAAGAAATCCAGCCGCGGCACGATCGTGGAGATCGCCACCAGCGCCCACTTGAACAGGATGTATTTGGTCTCGTTGAACATGCCGGCTTGCGAGGTGATGACGAAAAACGCCATCATGCGCGAGAGCACATAAAACCCCATGCAGGCCAGCACCGACGTCACGGCACTGCGCAGCGCCAGCGCGCTAAACAAGGCAAGCGCCACCACGAGAAACGATTCCAGCAATAGGCTCAGTGCCCAGCCGGCATAGCCTTCCCAGCTCAGCACGCCCAGATAGCCGACAATGCCGATCACCGGCACCACCAGCAGCAGCGACACGAAGGCAAAGCCCAGCCAATAAGCGATCACCAGATTCGCGCGCGAAATCGGCCGCGACAGAATCACGTCGATCTCCTTACTGTCGAACGCATGGCGGATATGGAAGCAGACGAATACGATCAGCCCGACCATGAGGATGAGGCGGCACGAGCCCGCCGCATAGGTGATCGTCATTTCTTTTTCTTCGAGAAACGCCGTGCTGCCGAGCGTCGCCGAAATCAGCGTCGCGCAGATAACGCCGAACAACAGTCCGAGGAAGAACCAGTCGCGCAGGGCGGTGATGAGTATATAGCGGATATTGGTGCGCATAGGCCTATTTAATTTTGAGCGGAGGGGAAATCAAGCGGATTTAGAATTTAAGCGGATTGGGATCCTCGATGAACTTCTCGTAGAGCGCCTTGTCGGCATTGGTGGCATTGCCGTTGGGGCCTACGACCGTCGCGCGGATGAATATGACCAGCTCGCTGAGTTTCTTGCCTTTGTCGACGCTCTTGAACAAATTCCCCACCCACGGCACTTCCGCCACGCCGGGAACGCCGGAATCCGTGTTGGTGATCTCGTCGCGCATCAAACCGCCGATAACCATCACCTGGCCGCTTTTTATCTTGAGAATCGAGTCGACTTCGCGAATCTCGATCACCGGAATTTCATTTTTAATCGCAAGCAAGGCCGTCGTCGCCTCCTCCGAGAGATCATCGTTCTCCAAGGCTTTGGCGATAGCGAAAGACACGCTGGGATCGGCGACAGCGCCGGTTTGCCGCGACAGGCTCGGGCGCACGTTGATGGTGACCTCGTTCGTTTCGGTGTTGATGGAAGGCTGCAAGCTTAAAATCACGCCCACAGGCAGGACTTTCAAGGTAGACTCAATCGTGGTTTTCCCCGGCGTCGGCGTCGTGCCGCCAACCGCATCGGTCACATCGATCTGCAGCTCGTAATAGACCAGGTTTTCCGTAAAATTAAGCACCGCCTGCTGGTTGTTGATCGCATGCAGGCGCGGGCTGGAGATGGTTCTGGTCGTGCCGAATTCATCGAGCAGGCTTACCGCCGCCGACAGGTCCGTCCCCGTGCCGAAAATGCTGTTCGAGACGAACGATATATTTCCCGGCCCGATCTTGGGCCCGCTTAGGCCGGTAGTCGCCCCGACATCATTAAATGTGCTGGTGAAGTTAATATCGGAGTTGCCGAATTTCGCCCAGTTGATGCCGCTTTGGTAAAGCTGGTTGAGCCTGACTTCGACAATCTTCGCCTCGATCAGCACCTGCGAGGCGACATTTTGCTGAATTTTATTGATGAAGCGCTTGACGATTTCATGCTGTTTCTCGGTAGCCGATATCGTCAGGGTCGAGGCCTGGCGGTTCAAAATATAAAACGACCCGCTGCCGCCGGCGCTCTGTTGCACAGGCGCTGCCACCGGCGCCGGGGCAGGCGCACCCCCGGGCATGGCAGGATCAAACGGCAGCGCAGAGGCGCCGGTTTGCACGGGAATGCCGGGAACCGAAGCGCGCGAAGAAGGATTGAAGGCGATAATCTGCTTGATGGATTCTTCGAATTTTCCCCAGAAATCGCCGGCTGCACTGGCAGTAATGTTTGATCTGGAACCGGAATTGATGCTGTTCGTGCTGGCGGCTGCACCACCGCCGCTACTGCTGCTAGAGCTGCTGGCCCCGCCGCTGCCGCTGCCACCACCACCGCCGGCGGCGGTATTGACGCCGATATTTCCGGAAGCGCTACGATCGATATTCAGCAAATCCAGCGTATAGACCTGCATGTACGGCGTATCGCGCTCGACGCGCAGCACGTTGTTTTTCACCGAATAGCGCAGGCCCGCCAGGTCGGCGATGCGCTCGACTACTTCGTTGAACGGGCGATCCTTGGCGCGAAACGAGATGCCGCCATTGATGCCCGAATCCACTTCAATATCGATGTCGGCGACGCGCGCCAGCTCGATCAGCACGTCCTTGATCGGCACGTCGTCGGTCACCGCGACCGAAACCAGCTTGGACTCGCCGATTTTCGGCGGCCTCGGTGCGGCCAGTATCTCGGCAAGCTCGGGCACGGGCGGCTCGGAAACGCCAACCGCTTTTTTATCGGCATCGACGCCACTGGGCCCGGATTGCAGGCTTTTGAGGTCGCGCATACTCTCGAAATCGCCGCGGCTGAGCTTGCCTTTGGGATCGATCAGGTCATTTTTTGTAGGGTCGAAGGGGTTTTGCATTCCGCCGGAACAGCTGGAAGCAAGGAGCAAGCAGCAACTTATGTAGAGGAATTTTTGTATGCGCTTCACACCCGTTTACCTTTGGACCACTTATACCAATAAATATGCAACACCTCAACCATTTACTACTATATCTAGTAGCAAAAGATTACAACGATGCAACATGCCCGCACCGATTTTTTTTAAATACGGGTGGACAGAAAAATCGCCAGCTTGGTTTTGTATACAATCGCAGCGGTTAACAAATGGTAAAGAGGGGCCTGTTGCGCATCATGTTGCAGCGCCGTGTCGTGATGCTCTTTTTCATCGGCGCGAAACTGCGTGATCGTCGCTTTCAATTCCGCTTCGTCGTCGCCGAGTTGCGCTTCCTGTTTCGCGTAATGCTCGTCGATGGCGGACTCGACCGCGACCGTGCAGGCCATCGCCGCTTTTTCGCCCAGCAGCGCCGTCGCCGCGCCCAGCGCATAGCCCGCGACATGCCATAGCGGCAACAGCAGCGTCGGGCGCACGCGGCGCTTGATCATCGCTTGCGAAAACACGTCAAGATGATGCTGCTCCTGGTTTGCCATATGCTTAAGAACCGGTGCCACCGCGCTTTTGCCGAGCACGGCGAGCTGCCCGGCATAGATGCGCTGCGCGCCATATTCGCCGGCATGGTTGACGCGGATCATGCGTTTCACCTCTTCCTCGCGCGACAGATTTCCCGGCAGCGTCATCGTGTTTTCCTTAGAAAGAAAATCGCTGCCAGCGACGCGCAAAACGCGGCGATCGCATTCCACGCCGCCAGCGACAGGCCGAAAATATGCGCCATCGCCTGGTCGCAGGTCACCAGCGGCGCGGCCATGATGGCGGCGCGCATTTCCTCGATGGTCTGCTCGCCGCTACCGCCGCTCGAACAGCCGGACGGGCCGGAAAAAATTCCCAGCTCGACGCCGGCGTGATACCCGGCGATGCCACCATCGGCCAGCAGCAAAACGATGCCCAACAACACCGCGTAAACATGCGCGCGCGCGGATTTGAAGAAAATAGCGGCGGCCAAACCGATGGCCGCAATCGCGATATAGGGGTAACGCTGGTAGATGCATAGTTTGCATGGATAGAGCCCAAACCCGTATTGCGCGACCAGCGCAGCCGCCAGCATCAGCGCGGCAAACGCGCTCAACGCCAGCAGGATTCGGCGCGGGTTTGGGCGAAATTGGGCGGGCGATAGTCGCATCCCGCCATCCTAATCCGCCGCGCCGGCAAGCGCAAGCAAAGCCCGGCTTGACCGGTCAAAAACAACGGTTATAGTGGCCGCCTGCGCCGACTAGGTTTCTCCGCAAGGCACGAGCGGTAAGAAACCTGTCGTCCTCCGAAGCTCCGCCAGGAGCGAAGGGGGATCTGCTTTAAAAAACTGGATACTCGGGTCAAGCCCGAGTATGACAAATACAAAGCCCCGGTGGTGGAACTGGTAGACGCGCCGGACTCAAAAACAGTGCGGTCTATCGCTAGAGATAAAAAAAAGAGGAGTGAATTACGATTGGAAATCAGTTGCCTAAAAAGGCTTTTCGATTTCCGAAAAAAAATGCAAAAATCGCTTAGTCGGCACATAGTCGGCACGAGCAAAAATTGTATGCCCCTGTGGTGGAATTGGTAGACGCGATGGATTCAAAATCCATTATCCTCACGGATGTGTCGGTTCGAGTCCGACCGGGGGCACCACGCCACTCGCCGGCGCACGTCGAGCTTGGAGTGACGCCTTGGAGTTAGCTCTTTGGAGTGAACTCTAACCTTATGATTATGCAGTAAATAATCAAGGACTCAGCTTGAGAATTAAACCTGTGATTGTTATAACATTGATTTTGCTCAACCTATACGGGTTGAGCAATCAACTTATCAACACGGGAGTAAAATATGAATCACATCTTACAAAACAACAGCTTAAATCTTAGTCTTGCTGACGCAACATACCTCCGCTGGTATGAAATCACAAACGCCTTATCGCATATCAGTGCGCACGATGTTGGGAATATCATGGGAGAACACGGCGCGAAGCCCTTCATCGGTGACATCCCAACCCATAACGTCCAGCGAATCCGGCCAAGTGTATTCTCCCCAGCCGGTGATTTGCGCTCCGACTCCCCTACAGCTGATGACCGCTGCGGCCGCGCCGTCACCGAAAATAGCCGTGGCGATGATGCTGCTTTTGGAGCAGTCGCTATGTAGGAAATTCAGTCCGCATAGTTCCACTACCATGTAAAGATAGCGTTTCTCTGGCGCGCCTTGTGCCAATTGCGCCGTGCGTGAAAGCCCTATCACGCCACCGGCACAGCCCAGCCCAAAGATTGGCAATCGTTCCATGTCCCGGCGCAGTTTCAGCCGTTCCATCAGCAGAGCGTCAAGTGACGGCGTGGCGATGCCGGAACTGGATACCACCACCAGCCCGTCGATGGCGTCGAAGTCCAGCCCGGCTTGTTCCAGCGCTTTTATGGCCGCTTCCTCCAGCAAGTTCAGCGCGTTTTCAATATAAAGGGCATTGCGATTGGATAGGCTGGCGGGATTTTGGTACCACTCCAACGGCACGCAGGAATACCGGGTATCGATAGCAGCGTTTTCATAAACGGGCAAAAAGCGTGAGAAATCGCTTATGGAAGCGCCAAAAATCTGCTGTGCCGCGTCGCATATATCGGATTGCTTTAATTGGTACGGTGGTAACGCCGTGGCAAGAGAAATAATTTTGGGCATGCAAAAAATAAACAGATGTAGTTAACTAAAGCCCGTTTTCCTATCATGCGTGACTTAAACAATCGATGTGTTTATTTTTGAGGGTTTTAGTCTTGTGGAGCGTATAGCGTTAGTTGATCTAATTATCCAAAAGAATTCGAGTAAAAATGACCGATAACTTGACCCGAATATTAATCGAGCGCTGGCGCGACGACCCTGCCGGCACTTATCGCAGCTGGTTTTTATGGGAAGAACGCATTAAGAATTTCCGCTCGATCCGTCGCGGCATTGCCCAAGTGGTACAGGAAATCGACGCAGGTACGTTCGGCAATAAATATCGGGATTCGTCGCTGGAAACCATCGTCAGCTCGGTGGCGGAACAGCGCCAAATCTTCAAGGGAGCCGATCACGCGTTTCTCTGGAAGCCGAAGTTGCGCATCCCTGATATTTACGAAAGCCCGGACAATCAGCGTGCCTTTGGGCAGCTGCTGCATGCCTGCGCCTGCTGCAATACGGCGGAACAGATCATTGCCGCCATCCACCGCATCGATCAGCTGGCGATCAAAGGCTTGGGGCCAGCGGTGGCGAACCTGCTTTATTTCCTGCATCCGACGCTGATGCCACCGTTTAATACCGCCATCGTGAACGGCTATAACGCGCTCACCGACGCGAAGGTGAAGCTTGGCCGCTGGAGTGAATACCTCGCCATGCGCAGCGGCATTCTGGCGCTTAACGACAAGCACCGCGATTTGCTGTCGAACGATTTAGGTGCGATCGGCGGGTTGCTGTTCGATATCGGCTCAGGCCGCTATACCGCGCCACCGCTGCAAGACGACGCCAGTGCCAAACGCGTCTGGGAGGAAGATCTGGCTAAAGTGCGCGAACAAGCGGCCAGCGCGCAGAAAGCGCTGGCTTCGGCGCAGGAAAATGACCGCACCCATACCGAAATTCAGGGATGGTTGCGTGATTTGGGAAAAGCGCTTGGTTACACGGTATGGATTGCCTCCAACGACCGCCGCCGTCCTTATCTGCAAGGGCAATTGGCCGATGGCTGCGTTGAGAAGCTACCCGCATCCATTGAGAGCACTGCCGGTGCGGATGCCGTCAAGCTGATTGACATTCTGTGGTTGGATAAGGAATGCACACGCGTGATGGCGGCGTTCGAGGTGGAGCATACTACGTCAATTTATTCCGGCATCGTGCGCATGCTCGATCTGGCGCTTGGTAGCGACCTGCATGCCAGCGAAGGCCTGTTCCTTGTTGCACCGGATAACCGCGAACAGGAAGTGCGCGCGCAGCTGGCGCGGCCAGCCTTTAGCCGCGTGGCCGATATGAAAGTACGATACCTGCCGTATAGCGAGCTGGAAAAGCACCGCGAAACACTTTCGCGTTTCAGCTCCGGCATCAAGGGCGTCCACGCTATTTCCCGCCTGCTGGTTTAGACGAATCAAAATATTGATAACTTCTAATGGTTTGATTAGAAAATCAATTAAATACACTTTTTTTGAGGGATAGCCTTTTCTGACGCGTATCACTGAATACTTACCGCTATCACGCGGTAGCCAACCATATGAAAGGGCGCTTTTATGAAAATCTCAAAAATCCTTGCGCTTGCCGCCATTGCGACAAGTATTCTTTCCACTGCCGCCTATGCAGGCGGCGATCAAACCCAACGCCGCATTGCCGAGGAAAACGCCCAGTATTTTGCTCAAAAAGGGCATCCCAGTGATTCCGGCATGGCGACAAAAAAAGCGGCAGGTGGCAACATGAAACAGGATACGCATAACCCGGCAGTATCGCAATATCCCTGCGCTGGCTGCACCTACGATCAAAAGGTGGGCGGCTACGTGCAGAATCCGCACATCAAGCGTTAATTCTTTCTTAAATGTAGCTCTAAAAGGGGCTTGCAAAAAAATTGTGAGGCCCTTTCATTTTTTTCATATAGTTTTGAGGGATAACCGCAACTGGTGCGTATTACTATTACTTAATTTAAGGGATTCTCTATGCGCTATGTATTGACTGCCGCCGCTTTGCTCTCTTGCTTTATCAGCGTCAGCGCCTTTGCCGAGGTTGTGCCTCTCGATCAGGTCATCGCGCGCACGCTGGAGAAGAGCCCGGCTGCGGCACGGGTAGAGCGCGATTATCAGGACAGGCTGGCCGAAGGCACCGCTGCTACCACGTTTGATAATCCTGAATTGCAGGCCGATGTGCTGCGGAAAAACAATAGCGGCGGTAACGACTTGGAAATGGAATTGACCCAGCCTTTGCGCCTCTCGCATTTGACAGGCCTGCGAAGCACTTACGCCGAAACGCTATCCCGCGCCGCCACCACGCAGCAAAAATACGAATTGTTCAAGACCGTCAACGAGGTCAGCACCCTTTATATGAAGCTATGGCTGCTGCAGGAGCGTGAAAGCCTGTATGACAAATCCGCTCAGGACGCTGAAAATCTCGCCGGTACAGTACGCGGCGCGGCGAAGCAAGGCCAGTTAGCCGTTTCGGAATCCACGCTGTTCACCGCCGATAGCGTGCGGCTTCGCACCGAGATCGACAGCATCGCGGCGGAAATGGCACAAACCAAGCTTGATCTTGCTAAATCCACCGGCTTTTCTTTCGCTGAAATCGAAGCGGTCAAACCGAATTTTTCTCCTGTACCGACGCCGGAACAGTTGGTGACTTTTTCGGATTCCCGCTCCACATTGCGCGCGGTGACGCGCGATAATTTCGCCGCCGCTCAGCAGCGCCTGAAAGTGGCGCAGGCCGATGCGTTTCCTGAATTCGGGCCGCGCCTGCTTTATAATCGCGGGTTCAGCGGCAATGACGAGCGCGCAATGGGCTTCGGCATCGCCATGCGCATTCCCCTATGGGACACCAATCAGGCCGAGCGCCAGCGCGCGCGCGCCGCGCTCAATGTGGCGCAAGCGGATATTGATAGCGTGACGGTTAAGAATCCGCAGGAAATGCTTGGCCAGTTGCAGCAAAGCGCCGTGCGGCTGCAGGAGCGTGAACAAAAATACTGGAGCGACATACTGCCGGGCTATCGGAAAAGCTATGATTTAAGCCGCCAGATGCTGCGCGCAGGCCAGATCCCGGCGCTCGATCTCTGGCAGGTACGCGAGAAATTGTATCAGGTCGAGGAAGCGGCGCTGCAATCCACCATCGATGCCTACGCAGCACGGCTGACACTGGAATTGGAAATCGGTGGCAAGCTAGAGGAAGTGCAATGAAACGGAAAGCCCTTATCCTATCGCTTTTGATGACCCTGTTGGTGGGTAGACAGGCGTTCGCGCATGAGGGGCATGACGAAGCGCCCGGCGATGCCTCCTCCGGTCCCGCCACTGGCGTCGTGACGTTGAGCGATTCCGCCCTTACGAATCTTGGCATTGAAACCGCACCCGCCACGCTGGCGCCGCTGGGTAAATCGCTGGAAATGATCGCCACTATCGAATATCTGCCGGAGCGCTACGCCAATATCACGCCCAAA
>JAGVLW010000070.1 GCA_020054105.1 Alphaproteobacteria bacterium
GTCGAACTTGCCACGCGCGTCGCCGAACGCCTCGAAGCCGCACTCATAGGCCGAGAGCTTCTCGCTGTCGGGCTTCTGGCGGCCCACCAGCATCGGCGCGAAGGCCATGATCATAGCCAAGCCGCCGGCGATGGCGAAAAAGACCAGGATGGGGAAGTAGTTTTCGACAACCGGATTCATAGCCGTAACCTAGCGTTATAGTATGAAGAATGTATAAACGCTTTTAGTCGCGGCTCAAAGATTTTTTTGCGGGGCTTTTAAATGGCGGGAGTGACGGGACTCGAACCCGCGGCCTTCGCCGTGACAGGGCGACGCTCTAACCAACTGAGCTACACCCCCGCAAAGAAGTGTTATGTATTCTACTTTTACCAGCCCTCCTACGCCAAGGCTTCGAAGGGCAGCCTCCGCTTAGCTGCTCGCTTTCGTCTGGCGTAAGCCAGCCGAAGCTCGCAGAGCGTAGGCTGGTGGGCGATGACAGGCTCGAACTGCCGACCCTCTCGGTGTAAACGAGATGCTCTACCAACTGAGCTAATCGCCCCATCCACAAACAGAAGAGGGTTTCTAGCGGGTTTTAATCGGCATTGCAACCCCGTTATGCATAAAAAAAACGCCTGAGTTTCCCCAGGCGTTTTTTATCACTGCAAAAGCAGGGAAAGAGCCGGTTAGGCTGCTTTGCGCTTGCTGCTCTTGTTGACCATTTCGGACAGTGCCTTGCCGGGTTTGAATTTCGGCTTGTTGGCGGCTGCGATCTTGATGACGGCGCCGGTGCGCGGGTTGCGGCCTTCGGTCGCTTTGCGGTGCACGGTGGTGAAGGTGCCGAAGCCGACGAGGCGGATTTCTTCGCCTTTTGCCATCGATTTGGACACGATCGAGCAGAATGCGTCGATGCATTCAGCGGCTTGCGCCTTGGTCATTTCGCACTTGTCTGCCAGTTCGGCAATGAGTTCGTTCTTGTTCATGATTAACTCCCTAGTTGCTTTTAGATTATCGCTTGCACCTGATGCGCTGAAACCCTCCAACACACGGCTTTTATTTACAAGCTACACGGCGAATCAAGCACGGAAAAATCTAATTGTAAACAGCAATTCGTACAAGCATCGCAAAAAAACCGCTTGGAAGACCGCGCTCAGCCTGTGTTCATGCATGAGTATTCATGAGCCAACCATAACACAACGGCTTGATTTATCACTCGAAGCCGTTGCGAAAAAGACTGGCGGGGCGGGCTGAAACTAGTGCGTTGTCTTCTTGCTTTCGCGCTTTGAATCCACATGCACGATCACCGGCGGCGCGTTATTATCCACCACATCGGCATTGATAATCACTTCTTCGACATTCTCCATGCTCGGCAATTCGTACATCAGGTCGAGCAGGATGCCTTCGAGAATCGCACGCAAGCCGCGCGCGCCGGTTTTGCGCTTGATGGCTTTCTTGGCGACCGACTTGAGGGCGTCGTCGGAGAATTTCAGGCGCACGCCTTCCATCTCGAACAGCTTGCCGTATTGCTTGACCAGCGCGTTTTTCGGGTCGGTGAGGATCGAGATCAGCGCCGTTTCGTCGAGGTCGGTCAGCGTGGCGATAACCGGCAGGCGGCCGACAAACTCGGGGATCAGGCCGAATTTGAGCAAGTCTTCCGGCTCGGCTTTGGAGAACAGGTCGCCGATGCGCTGGTTCTCGCTGCTGCGCACGTCGGCGCCGAAGCCGATCGCCGAGCCCTTGCCGCGGGCGGCGATGATTTTTTCCAGGCCGGAGAACGCGCCGCCGCAGATGAATAATATATTGGCGGTGTCGACCTGCAGGAATTCCTGCTGCGGATGCTTGCGCCCGCCTTGCGGAGGCACCGAGGCGACCGTGCCCTCCATCAGCTTGAGCAATGCCTGCTGCACGCCTTCGCCCGACACGTCGCGGGTGATGGACGGGTTGTCGGACTTGCGCGAAATCTTGTCGACCTCGTCGATATAGACGATGCCGCGCTGCGCGCGCTCGACATTATAGTCGGCGGATTGCAACAGGCGCAGAATGATGTTTTCGACGTCCTCGCCGACATAGCCGGCTTCGGTAAGCGTCGTGGCGTCGGCCATGGTAAAGGGCACGTCGAGGATGCGCGCCAGCGTCTGCGCCAGCAGCGTCTTACCCGAGCCGGTGTGGCCGATGAGCAGGATGTTCGATTTCGCGAGCTCGACATCGGAATTCTTCTCCAGCAGCGACACGCGCTTATAATGGTTGTGCACGGCGACCGAGAGGATTTTTTTCGCCTTCTCCTGGCCGATGACGTAATCGTCGAGCACTTTGCAGATGTCGGCTGGCTTGGCGATGTCGTCGCCTTCTTTCGACAGCACGCCCTTGTCGGCGGCGCGGATGATGTCCATGCACAGCACGACGCATTCGTCGCAGATGAAAACCGTCGGGCCGGCAATCAGCTTGCGCACCTCATGCTCGCTTTTGCCGCAGAAAGAGCAATAGCGGGTGTTTTTGGATTCTCTGCTGGTCGGTTTGGTCACTTTTTACTCCTATTGGTCATGGTGACTCGTGGTTTGTGACTCGTGGCTCGCATCTAAAAGTCACGAGTCACGAATCACGAGCCACTATTTCTTCTTCTCCACCTCATCCGTCGCCGAACGCTTCTCGATGATCTGGTCGATGAGGCCGAACTCCTTGGCGGCATCGGCGGTCATGAAATTATCGCGCTCCATGTTCTTTTCGATATGCGACAGCTTCTGGCCGGTATGCTTGACGTAAATCTGGTTGAGGCGCGCCTTGAGGCTCAGGATTTCCTTGGCGTGGATCTCGATGTCGGTCGCCTGGCCCTGGAACCCGCCGGACGGCTGGTGGATCATGATGCGCGAATTGGGCAGCGAGTAGCGCATGCCCGGCTCGCCGGCGGCAAGCAGCAGCGAGCCCATCGACGCGGCCTGGCCGAAGCACAGCGTAGCCACTTTCGGGCGGATATATTGCATCGTGTCGTAAATTGATAGCCCCGACGTCACCACGCCGCCGGGAGAATTGATATACATGTAGATTTCCTTGTCGGGATTTTCCGACTCGAGAAACAACAGCTGCGCGCAGATCAGCGATGCCATGTTATCATTGACGCCGCCGATAAGAAAAATGATGCGCTCTTTGAGCAGGCGCGAATAGATGTCGAACGAGCGCTCGCCGCGGCTGGTTTGTTCGATAACGATCGGCACCAGGATATTGTCGTAGGTCTCAAGCATATCGGCCATAATTGTGTCCTTATAAAGCATGGTAATATCAGTTATATGGTAACCTATACCTCATCTGTAAAGGTCAAAGGTTAATTAAAGGTTATGGCGAATGGTAAAAAGGGCACAGGTAACGGGTAACAGGTTACAGAAATTCAGAACTACCTTTCTGTAACCTGTTACCTGTAACCTGCGACCCGTTTCAGGAAGCCTTTTTCTTTGGCTTGGCCTTGGCGGCCTTGTCTTTGGGCTTCTCGGATTTTTTCGGAGCATTCTCCTCTTCCTGGCTGGAAGCGATCAACTCGGCGGCGGAGATTTTTTTGTCGTTGTAGGTGACCTTGGTCAAAA
>JAGVLW010000052.1 GCA_020054105.1 Alphaproteobacteria bacterium
AGCCGCCGGGGAAATGGATGGTAGCTTTTTCGGGCACGTCGGAGCCTTCGGGGATGAGCGACGGGTCGCATTTCCATTCGATCTCGACGCCGCGGAAGAGATAGGCTTTCGAGCGCGCGAGCTTATAGAGTTTTTCCGGGCGAAATTTCGCCTTGCCGAAAATCTGGCTGTCGGGGCGGAAGGCGATGGTGGTGCCGCGGCCTTTCGGGTCCTGCCCGACTTTCTGCAATTTGCCCTTCGGCTCGCCGCGGCAGTAAGATTGCCGGTAGACGGTTTTGTTACGTACCACTTCCGCTTCGAAATAATCCGAAAGCGCGTTGACGACCGATATGCCGACGCCGTGCAAACCGCCCGACGTGTCATAGACCTTGCCGCCGAACTTGCCGCCGGAATGCAGCATGGTGAGGATGACCTCGAGCGCCGATTTCTTGGGGAATTTGGGATGCGGGTCGATGGGGATGCCGCGGCCGTCGTCGCGCACGACGATGATATTGTCGGGCTTGACCTCGAACTCGATGGTGCTGGCGAACCCGGCCACCGCCTCGTCCATGGCGTTGTCGAACACCTCGTTGACGAGATGGTGCATGGCGACCTCGTCGGTGCCGCCAATATACATGCCCGGCCGCCGGCGCACCGGCTCAAGCCCTTCTAAAACCTCGATATCCTCGGCCGAATAGGAGGATTCCTTGGGTGTTTTCTTATTGGTGAATAAATCTGCCATGTAAGCCCTGTCGAATGACGGGGTCTGGTCGGTATTGGCACCTGGCCCCGCAATAAATGCGGGGTAGTAATACCACCAAAACCGCAGTTTTCAAGGGTTTTTTGCGGCATGGCGCAATTGTCACTAAACCTTAATTTTTGTTACGCAACACTGTGTGCTAATATGGTTTCTCAAAGATAAAAACCACCGGAGGCGAAATGAGCGTAACAGAAGCCATAAATGAGCTGGCCTATCATCTGGACATCGTCTGTAGCCCCGAGGGTACGACAGCGGCAAAGCCGGAAACGGTGATGGGTGACGTGCAGGGCGGTAACCGCACCATTACCGTTCTATTGCGGGGCGATCGCCAGCCGGAGCGGGCGCGCACTTTAGTGTCTTTATTGGGGGTGGCGCTGAGAAGCAGTGTGGGACCAGGTGAAAAATGCGAAATAGAGAAATACCAAGGGTTACGCGGCGGCAAGCCGGATTATGAGACACGGATCATCACCATTATTCTGCCTGAGGCTGCATTGGATAAATTTGCACATAATGTGACGACTTTTCGTACCCTCCTTGAGCATAGCCCGAGATTTAAAGCGCAATACCGTCTTGCCGATGAGTTGCTTGCGAGCCATTTCAACCATCCGACCATAGCAGGGCTTTACCCGCAAATTACCCTGAGCGCATTCGGTGAGCGCGGCCTGCATTTCGAGTTGCAGGTAAAAGGCGTTCCCAATCTGCTGGCCGATCAGGTTGCCGACATCTTAGGGGAAGGTGCCCTCGTTGCGGGAAATATAAAACCCTGGCACGTTGAAGGCAGAGAATATAGCACAGGCAAAGCGATGCGCCTGGACATGGGGCATCCGCGTATCGACGAGGCGATCGAGAAAATACAAACCTATGTCAACGCCATGCGGCATGTCAACAAAGGCGGTCATTCGGATCTTGAGCCGCCAACGCAACGATAACCAACGGAACCATACCCATGCCCAGACCCACGCCATCCAGAAGATCATCGCCGCAGGACGCCGCGCGGGAGTTTTTGGAGTTGATGGAAAAGAAGCTTCCGCTGAAAACGCCTCTTTCCAATACCGGTGGGGCCGGGATGAGTCTGGCCGCGGACAGTTTGAAGCAACATGGCATCGTACGCCCGACGGATTCCGATGACCCATTGGCGCTTGAGACCTATGTGGCCGATGGCGATAATAGCTACCGGGATTTTCTGGAAAGATATCTACGGCATTATGAATTTGAAGATTATGTCAGTGATAGAATAAGGGAGACCAAGAGTTCCACAGAAAAGGCGTTTGGAGAAAGGATTCGAGGGGCCTTCTCAAATATGCATATGGATCCTCATGGTTTAATTTTTAATGTGGGAGAAGAGATTAGGACAAAGGTAATACGAGCGATGGAACGTTTCGAGCCGGAGCGCATTTTACCGAAGCTCGTGCCGGTAATCACGCGCATGGCCGAAGGAAAGGCGCCGACGTCGCAGGAAAAAGATGATCTGCAATACGCACAATTGATTTTATCTGTAAAAATGAACGCTGCACGGGACATGTCCGAAGATATTGCGCAAAACGATGGACTTGTAATGGCTGTTATGGAAGGCTTTTCTCTTTCGCCTTCTGGTCCTCAAGAGGCTGAGGACGACAACTTGGTGCGGGCTCATGAAATTTTTAATAATCGTATGGAAGCCGAGATTCTCACGCCTATAGTGTCGGCGTTGGAACAGGTGAACCGGTCAATCGGTAATGAGCCTGTGCCGCCCCGCTTAAGATAAACCAACCAGCCCGCCAATCTCCCCCGCCAGTTTTTTAATTGCCGTCATTTTTTCGGCGTCGTCTTTCCATTCCTGCGTCAGCACCAGCTTCTGGTCGGGGCGGGCTTTGAGGGTGCGGGCGTTGCGGTCGATATAGGCGAGCAGTTTTTCCGGGTTGGCGAACTGGTTGTTATGGAAGGCGATGACCGCGCCTTTCGGCCCGGCATCGATGCGCGCGATGCCGGCTTTCTTGCACAGGATTTTAAGGCCGAGAATGGCAATGAGATGCTGCGTCTCCTCGGGCATCGGCCCGAAACGGTCGACCAGCTCGGCGGCGAAGCTGCCGATTTCGTCTTCGCTTTGCATGTCGGCGACGCGCTTATACAGCCCCAGCCGCAGCCCGAGATCGCCCACATAGGTTTCGGGAATCAGCACGGAGAGGCCGAGATTGATGGCGGGAGAGAAGGTGTCAGGTGTCAGGTTTTGGGCGTCGGAAACAGCATCCGTTTCCTGTTTCCTGTCACCTGCCACCTTGAGCGCAGCGACGGCTTCCTCCAGCATCTGCTGATACAATTCAATGCCGACTTCGCGTATATGGCCGTATTGTTCTTCGCCGACGAGGTTGCCGAAGCCGCGAATATCCATGTCGTGTGAGGCCAGCGTGAAGCCGGCGCCGAGCGTGTCGAGCGTCTGCATCACCTCGAGGCGGCGCATGGCGTTCTTGGTCAGCTCGCGGTGATGCGGCAGCACGAAATAGGCATAGGCGCGGGTTTTGGCGCGGCCGACGCGCCCGCGCAGCTGGTAAAGTTGAGCAAGGCCGAACATGTGGGCGTTGAAAATCAGCATCGTGTTGGCGGCGGGAATATCGAGGCCGGATTCGATGATGGCGGTCGATAGCAGCGCGTCGTATTTGCCGTCGTAAAAATCGTTCATCACCGTGTCGAGCTCGCTCGCGGCCATCTGCCCGTGCGCCACCGCGATCTTGATTTCCGGCGCCAGCTCGGCCAGACGCGTTTTCAGCTCGGCGATGTCCTTGATGCGTGGACAGACGAGAAACGTTTTGCCGCCGCGATGCTGCTCGCGCAACAGCGCCTCGCGCAGCACCACCGGGTCGTAAGGCAGCACGAAGCTGCGCACGGCCAGCCTATCCACCGGCGGCGTCGTAATCAGCGACAGGTCGCGCACGCCGGTCAACGCCATTTGCAGCGTGCGCGGAATCGGCGTGGCGGTCAGAGTGAGCACATGTACATCGCTTTTGAGCGTCTTGAGCTTTTCCTTCTGGCCGACGCCGAAATGCTGCTCTTCGTCGACGATCACCAGCCCGAGATTTTTAAACGCGATGGTTTTTGCCAGCAGCGCATGCGTGCCGATGACGATATCGACCTTGCCCTCGGCGAGCTGCTCGCGCGTTTCTTTTTGCTCCTTCGCCGAGACCATGCGCGAAAGCTGGCGGATGACCACCGGGAATCCCTCGAAACGCTGTTTGAAATTGCGGTAATGCTGGCGGGCCAGCAGGGTGGTCGGCACGATCACGGCGACTTGAAAGGGAATTGAGGAACTGGGGAATTGAGGAATTGAGGAATCTTTCTTTTCTTCATTTCTCCAATTCTTCATTTCTTCAATTCGTCGCGAAGCGACAACGAATGCAGCTCTCAACGCCACTTCGGTTTTGCCGAAACCGACATCGCCGCAGATCAGCCGGTCCATCGGCTTGCCCGAGCCCAAATCGGCAAGCACGTCGCCGATGGAGCGTTCCTGGTCTTCGGTTTCCAGGTAAGGAAAGCGCGCGCAGAATTCCTCGTAGCTGCCGGCGGGCGCGTCGATGGCGATGGCGGATTTGACGGCGCGCTCGGCGGCGGTTTTAAGCAACGCTTCGGCGGCGATGGTGATGCGCTCCTTGAGCCGCGCCTTGCGCGCCTGCCACGATGCGCCGCCGAGCTTATCGAGCTTGGCGCCTTCTTCATCGAGCCCAAAGCGCGACACCATCTCGATGTTTTCGACCGGCAGGAATAATTTATCGTCACCGTCATACATCAGTTTCAGGCAATCGTGTGATGCGCCTTGCACGGAGAGCGTCACCAGCCCGGCGAACCGGCCGATGCCGTGCTCTTTATGCACCACCAGCTCGCCCTCGGCGAAGTTGGCGGCTTCCTGCAAGAACACGTCGGATTTCTTTTTCTTGTTGGCCGCGCGGGCGATGCGCTCGCCCAGCACGTCCTGCTCGCTGAGCACTATCACCTTGTCGGTTTCAAATCCGCTTTCCAGCGGCAGGACGGCCAGCGCGACGGTTTTGCCGCGCACGTCTTTCATCGCCTGCCACTGCTCGATGCGCAGGCAATGGAAGCCGCGCTCCATCAGCAAAGTAAATAGCCGCTCGCACGAGCCGTTCGAGTAACAAGCCAGCAGCATCGCCTTGCCGCTCGCCGCCGCCGCATCCACCCGCGCCTTCAGCTGATCGAACGGCGAGGACTGGTCGGACGCTTTAGAAAAAGCCAAAGCCGGGCGGTAATGCAGCGTCGTGGAAGCGGCATCGGCAAAAGGCGAAAAATGCATCGCCGGATGTTTCACCAGCTCGTTTTCCCACGCTGCTTCCATCAGGAACAGGCGCTCGGGCGGCAGCGGGTTGTAAAGCGCGCCGAAGGCGTTGCTGTTTTTCTTCGACGAGGCGCCAAGGGCGATTGTGCGCGCTTCGTAATATTCCAAGACGGCTTCGAACCGCTCGGTGATGGCGGCCTCGGCCTGCGCATCCATGGTCACGAGCGCGCCGGGGCAATAATCCAGCAGCGTCGCGGTCTGCTCGTAAAAGAGCGGCAGCCAATGCTCCATGCCGATATAGGCGCGGCCGGCGGCGATGGATTCGTAGAGCGGATCGTCTTTGCCGACGGCGCCGAACAGCTCGCGGTAGCCGCTTCGGAAACGCTCGCAATTTTCGGGATTCAAAATCACTTCGCTGACCGGATGCAAGCTAAGGCTAGCAAGCGTACCTTGCGAAAGCTGGCTGAGCGGGTCGTAGGGCTTGAGGCTTTCGATCTCGTCGCCGAAAAAATCCATGCGTACGCCGTCGCTGCCGCCCGCCGGCACGATGTCGACGATGCCGCCGCGCAGCGCAAACTCGCCCGGCTCCATCGCCTTGCCCGCCCGCCGGTAGCCTTGTTCGCTAAGGAAGCGCACCAGCACATCCAAGGCGATGGTCTGGCCGGGGCGCAAGGTAAGCGAGGCGCTTTGCATCACCGTTTTGGGCGGCAGCTTCTGCAAGATGGCATTGGCGGTGGTGAGGACGATAAGACCCGTGGGCAGCGGATTGGCAAGTGCGCTTAGCACCTGCATCCGCTTGGCCATGATGGCGGCTTGCGGCGAAGCGCGGTCATAAGGCAGGCAGTCCCAGGCTGGAAATGTCAGCACCTCCACGCCCGGCGCGAAGAACGGCAGGCATTGCGCCAGCATCTCCATGTCGCGGTCGTGGCTGGCGACATGCACGATCAGGCGCGCCGCCGCGCCGTGCTTGCCGGAGGTCAGCTCGGAAAGCAGCAGCGGCTGGGCGCTATGCGCAACGCCGGAGAGCGTGCCTCGTGCCTCGTGATTTGTGCCTTGTGGTTGTTGGGATGGGATGAGGGCCATAAAAACATTATTGAGAAATCAAAAGAGAATTTCAATGCTGACTACTAGGCACGAGGCACTAGGCACGAAGCACGCAATATATCGATCAATCCCCCATACTCCGCCTTGGGAGTTTTTTTCCCGATCACCCAATCCCAGATATCGACGTCGTCCTCGTCAAGCAGCCGCTCATATACCGCGAGCAGCTCGGGCGACAGCTCAGCCAGCCGGTGTTCGGCAAAGCTGCCCAGGATCAGGTCGGTCTCCTTGCAGCCGCGATGCCAGCTGCGGTAATAGAGGCGCTTGAGGTGGGGTTGCATGTCCATAGCGTATTGTTTCGCAAGTATTAATTATTTTTTCATCTTATGGCGCTAATCTAACCGTGCGTCCATCTATTCTAAGCAAAGGCTCCCTATGCTTCTTGGCTACCGCAGCAACGATGCCGTGATTACCATTTGCCAGAACAATCAGGCGAAGTCGATAGAAATCAGCGACATCAACAAGACGTCCGAGGAGTTGCTCGGCTACAGCAATGCCGATATTACCCACCAGCCGCTGACCTGCATCCTGCCGCCGCGCATCGCCGAGCTGCTGCGCGAATATGTCGAGTTCGAGAACGACGCCAACGACGTCGGCAACGTGCTGGCGAAGGTGCAGAGCTTTTCGGTCATCGGCAAGAACGGCAAGGAAACCGGCTACCGGCTGAAAGTCGTGCGCGCCGAATCCAGCGGCAGCAACATCATCTTCAAGCTGGTGCTGCAAGACAAGATGGGCCTGCGCAAGAACGAAGAGCTGCGCAAGATCATCCAGGAAAATTTCAAGGGCCACGAATCGCTCGATCCCGACACCGGCCTGCCCGACCGCAAATCGCTCGGCAAGGACATCGAGCTGATGGGCTATTACAACAGCAAGAGCGACCTGCGCACCTGCTTTGCCATTTTGCAGCTCGACCATTACGATGATTTGTTCTCGCAATATGGCCGCGACGTCTGCCACGCGCTCATCAAGCATATCGCCTCGGTCTGCCACCAGAATCTGCGTCCCGACGACGTCGTCGGCAGCATCAGCTACAAGCGCATCGGCGTATTGCTGCTCGACACCACGCCGGAATCGGCGCGGATGGTGTTCAACCGCCTGCGCTGGCAGATCGCCGCCAACCCGTTCCTGCTGCCCGACAAGACGACGATTGGCCTGTCGGTGAGCATCAGCTTCGCGCGCATCGGCGGCTTCGTCAGCGACAAGAAACTTATCGACGGCTGCGACAAAGCCCTCGACAAGCTCGGCGCCGGCATCGCCAACGCGCTGGTCGAAATCGACGAAGCCGATAAGCGCAAGGCCGATAATGGATGACTAGATTATTAGATGACCGGATGACTAAAAAGAAATAAACTTAGTCATCTAGTTATCTGGTCATCTAGTCATCTACTTCCATGCGCCCGGAATCATTATTCTTTCTTTTTTCGCCCGTCACCCGCATCAAGGGCGTCGGCGGCGAAACCGCCAAGGCACTGACGCGGCTGCTGCCGCCCGCTACCGCTCTGGCCGGGGGCAGCGTTCCCATCATCCGCGATCTGCTGTTCCATTTACCGGTCGGGCTGCTCGACCGGCGCTTTACCTGCAAGCTGCGCGAAGCGCCCGACGGCGTCATCGCGACATTCGTGGTCAAGGTGGAGGAGCATCTGCCGCCCAAGCAGCGGCGCTACGGCAAGCAGCCTTATAAAGTTTTCTGCTCGAACGACAGCGGCGACATCACGCTGGTATTTTTTAACGCCAGCACCGATTATCTCAAGCAATCGCTGCCCGTTGGGCAGATGCGCGTCATTAGCGGGCGCACTGAGCATTTCGACCAGCGCCTGCAAATGACGCATCCGGACATTATCGCGCCGGTATCGCAGCTGGCCGAGGTGCAAAAGCCCGATGCGGTTTATCCGCTGACCGTCGGGTTGACCTCGCGGCGCATCGGAAAAATCGTGAATGACGCGCTGGCGAAACTTCCCGAGCTGCCGGAATGGATCGCCGCTGAAAAACAATTCCCCTCATGGAAACAAGCACTCATGCGGGCTCATCACCCGACGTCGCAGGAGGATTTGCTGCCGACTGCGCCGTCGCGGCTGCGCCTGGCCTACGACGAGATGCTTTCCAACCAGCTGCATCTGGCGCTGCTTCGCCGCAACATGCAGGCGCAGGCCGTCGAGATTATCACCGGCACCGGCGCATTGACATCGCAGTTACTAGCGGCGTTGCCCTTCAAGCTCACGAAAGGGCAGGAGCAAGTATACAAAGAAATTTACGATGATTTGCAAAGCGGCAGGCGCATGGGGCGGCTGCTGCAAGGCGATGTCGGCTCCGGCAAAACCATCGTCGCGCTGCTTGCGATGCTGCGGGCGGTGGAGCAGGGGTTGCAAACGGCATTGATGGTGCCTACCGAGCTCATCGCCAGCCAGCATTTTGAAGTCATTACTTCCTTGCTCTCCACTCTTCACCCTCCATCATCCACCGTCTTGCTTACCGGCAGCGTCAAAGGCAAGGCGCGCAGCCAAGCGCTGGCGGCGATCGCCTCGGGCGAGGCACGGATCGTCATCGGCACACACGCGCTGTTTCAAGATAAGGTCGAATTTAAAAACCTGGCGCTGGCGGTGATCGACGAGCAGCATCGTTTCGGCGTGAACCAGCGCATGGCGCTTACCTCCAAAGGCGCCAGCCCGCACGTGCTACACATGACGGCCACGCCGATTCCACGCTCGCTGACCATGACATTGTACGGCGACATGGATTGCTCGCTGCTGAAAGAAAAGCCCGCCGAGCGCAAGCCGATCGCCACCCGCGTCATTCCGTCGTCACGTTACGAGGAAGTGATGCAGCGCCTGCAAGCCGCGCTCGACCGCGGCGAAAAGGCGTATTGGATTTGCCCTTTGATAGAAGAGAGCCCGGAAAATACTTTTTTACCACACTCGACACTCTACACTCCAAACTCCGATTTAGCCGCCGCCACCTCGCGCCACACTGAATTCAAAGCGCGTTTTGGCGACAGGGTTGGTCTCATGCACGGGCGGATGCCGGCGGAAAAACGCCATGAGGAAATGCAGAAATTCGCCTCCGGCGCGACGCGCCTGCTGGTGGCGACGACGGTGGTGGAGGTGGGCGTGGATGTGCGCGACGCCACCATTATGGTCGTCGAGCAGGCCGAGCGTTTCGGTCTGGCGCAGCTTCACCAGTTGCGCGGGCGGGTAGGGCGGGGCGATAAGCCGAGCGCGTGCGTGCTGCTTTATAGTGAGGATTCAGGAGTCAGGATTCAGGAGTCAGGCAGTAATTTTTCTTCTCTGCATCCCGAATCCCGAATCCCGAATCCTTCTCTCGCCCGCCTTTCCGTCCTGCGTGAAACCGAAGACGGCTTCAAAATCGCCGAGGCCGACCTGGCGCAACGCGGCGGCGGCGATTTGCTCGGCGTGCGCCAAAGCGGCCTGCCGCGCTTTATCTTTACCGATCTGTTCGAGCATCAATCGTTGCTGGAACAGTCGCGCCAGGAAGTCGACGGGCTGCTCGCCGCCGATCCCGCCCTCGCCAGCGTCAAGGGTAACGCATTGAAATTATTGCTGGAATTATTCGGCTATCCCGTTTCGCCTACCGGCAAGCAATCGTAACAAAACATTAATATAAAGAGGTAAATACCTATGGTAGGCTAATGGTGTTTTCCACTGTATTTTCTTGAGCCTATGGTCAGACCAGTAGATCCCTTTCCGGGCAATCTTGGCGAAAGCGCCTATCCTCGGCATAGCTTTCTGGCGGCTATCAGCAAGGATAGCAAAAACAGCGCCCATTACAGCAAATATGCGCACTGGTTGCGCACGCATCCCGGCGCGACCAGCGCCGATAAGCAGCATGCTGAGTTAATCGAAACGCAATTGAGCATGGAAGGCCTTCCCGCCTTTTCCAGCCAGTACCAGGCTCTGAAAGAAAAGGCCGATGCATTACTGACCGCAGAAAACCGTGTGTTCTGGATTGCCGAAGCCTATCCGGAGTTACCCGAAAATTTCATCGATGCATATCTGAAGCAGGATTTTACCTTCGATAAGGGCATGCCTGCGCGCCTGAGCGTAACCATAGAAAATTATAAAGCGGTGTTGGAGCATGCCCCGGCAATTTTTGTAAATACCGTGCCATTGCGGGAGCTGGATATCGATCATGTGGTTGGGTTTATCGACGCGCTTACCCACACGCTTACCAAGCATAACGACGCGATAACGACGCCTAAGCCCGTGTCCACATCGCGTATCGCGCAGGGGCCGCGGCCGCATGTCGCGCTGACATGGCGGCGCCTGGAAACGCTCAGGCTGCATTGTCCCCAGACCGACGAAACAACCAATGAATTAGTTGCGCAGGCGATCGCCGACACTAAGATCAGCCCCAAGGCGCTGGCGGATCGTATATTGGTGGCGAAACAGAAAGATTTGCGTGTCATCAGCATTCACCCCTTATTTAGTAAATTGGACAAGCTGGGTGTGAATGTCGGTAGCGAAAAAGACCATGTGCAGCAGGCATTGGTGGAATTGATGCTTTCTAAGGTGGTTGCCGGGCTTAATTTTATTGCCATCGGCGATGTGATTGGCGAAGGCGCGCCGATGTTGCTGCAATATGCAAAGCGGGCGAGAAACCTCAAAACCGTTAAATTGCTCTCCGACGCCAGGGCGGATATGGTTGCGGGGCAAATCATCGATGATGCGAGAGCGTCGAAAGATTCTTTTCCCGACTTTATCATGCTTTTTTCCAATTCGGTATTTCGCGGCATCACACGGCTGGATTTAGGGGAATTCAATCCGTCCTATTGCCATGATGCCCAGCATCAAAAGGATTATTACGCGTCCTTGTTCAATACCATTCTCGAAGAGTGCGGCAGGCTTGAGCATCTGGATATAAGCTACGGTGTTCTCATGGAACTCGATAAACCACAGGCGCAACGCCTGGCGGGCAATCTCAAACGGCTATCCATTAATTGCTATGCGACCGGCGGCATATCGACGCAAGCCATTACCGATCATATCGTCGAAAAATTCAGCGTCGAAAATGGCGCGGATTCCCAGGCTGCGGCCGGCCTAAAATATCCCCAGCTTGCGCAGCTCGATATCGATGGCGTTTTGCTGACGCCGCAACAGATCGATGCGGTATTGGCGGTTTTACCGAGAAAAGCAATGCTCAACGTCCACATGGATCCGGCCTGTGCCGCGACTGACGCAGGCAAAGAGGTACTCGCTAAATTGGAAAAACGCATCCCCGCCAGAGAGCTTGGTCGGTGACGCCAAACCAAGCCTGGCCAAGCTTTTGCGCGGCCTGGGTAAAAAAACCGGCGAAATCATTTTTTCCCGCTTGACACCCCATGTTTGTTTTGCCATAAAGGCCATCCTTTCTTGATTAGACTTCAAAAAAGCTAGTCGTTCGGTTGCGCGTAAAACGCTGAGTTTTATGCGCAATCTGCAGGTTGATAGTGTGAAGAGCATTTAAGCGCAGGTGGCGTCGTGTTGCGGCAAACCAACTTTTCGGAGTTGGGGCGTCGTTGAAATCAACAACACAATGTCATCAGCGAACCATGTAAAAATACACATAAACGCAAACATACATATATAAGTCCAAGGTGCATTATGTATGGATGATGTTGTGCGTGTTTCCGAAATAAAGACCTCATCCGCAAGGATGGGGAGCTAGATTTCTTTTTGAAGTTTAGGAATCAAATTCAAAACTTGAGAGTTTGATTCTGGCTCAGAACGAACGCTGGCGGCAGGCT
>JAGVLW010000060.1 GCA_020054105.1 Alphaproteobacteria bacterium
CATGAACTGGTGCAGCTCGGTATGATTATCATCGACCGGCGTCAGCGCCGTCAGCAGCACGATATGGCGCGAGCCAACCGTGATATGCTCGCTGCGCAGCCCCGGCAGCTGGAAAGCGATTTCGGTCATGCGCTCGCCGGCGCCGAGGATTTTATAGGCGCGCGAATTGGCCGACGGCTTGTGGCTTACCATTTTGAAGCCGAGGCCCTCGGGCGCGAATTGCTTTTGCTTCGCGTGGATGGATTTTTTCGTGCGCCACCACCAGGATTTATGCACGAACGGCCCGTGTGACGGGTCCATGAGGCCGATCACCGCATGGTCGACATGGCAGGGAAAAGTCACGCTATCGACGTGGTAAAAATGTTTTTCTTCCGGGCCGGGAGTGGCCGCAAGCTCCGGCAATGTCTCCGGCAGGCGCATTTTGGGGGCGGGGATATACACCCAAACGACGCCCTGCGCCTCGCGGACGGGAAAACGCATCGCCTTGATGCGCGCGATGTCGAACGTGTCGTCCTCGGTCAAAGACGGGACGGCGGTGCATTTTCCCTCGCAATTGAAGCGCCAGCCGTGATAGCAGCATTCGATCTCCTTGCCGTCGAAGCTGCCGTAACGCAGCGGCATGCCGCGATGCGGGCAGAAATCGCGCAGGCAAAACAGCGTGCCGTCATTCATGCGCGCGAAAAGCAGCGGTTGGCCGAGCAGCGTCTTGGCCAGCGTTTTGCCGCGCTTCACCTGGCCGCTCGCGCCTGCGACATACCAGCAATCGTAAATCAGCTCGGGCGCGTTTTGCATACTCATACTTCCCCTCTCCCGCTTGCGGGGGAGGGTTGCGCAGTCTTAGGAGCGAAGCGACTTAGACGGAGCTGGGTGGGGGTGATTCTTTGTAAGATATCACCCCCCTCTAACTCCCCCTGCAGGCGGGGGGAGAATATTGAGGAATTATTTGGGTTCATTATAGGCATTGTTACAACCAGGTTCCAAAGCGGGCGATATAGAGGCGTTTAAGCAGGCTGGTCAGCCCCCAATAGCCTACCACGACCAGCAGCAGAAACACCATGAATCCGGCGGGCGGCTGCACGAATTTCAGCGACGGCGCCAGCGGCGAGAACGGCAGCCACAGCCCCACCGCGATCACGCAGGCGGTGGTGATGAGCAGCGGCCACGAGGCGCGGCTTTGCACAAACGGCACATGACGCGTGCGGATCATATGGACGATGAGCGTCTGGGTGAGGAGCCCAGCCATGAACCAGCCGGTATGGAACAGGCTTTGCGTTTCGACGGTGTTGGCCGCGAAATAAAACCACAGCACGGCGAAGGTCAGGTAATCGAATAGCGAGCTCACCGGCCCGACGCACAGCATGAAGCGCACGATGTCGCGCGCCGACCATTGCCGCGGTTTTTTCAGCATCTCGCCGTCGACCCTGTCGAAGGGGATGGCGAGCTGCGAGATGTCGTAGAGCAGGTTTTGCAGCAGCAATTGCAGCGGCAGCATCGGCAGAAACGGCAGCAGCAGGCTGGCGCCGACGACGCTGAGCACATTGCCGAAATTGGAGCTCAGCGCCATTTTCATGTATTTGATGATGTTGGCGAAGATGATGCGCCCTTCGATGATGCCGTCAACCAGCACCATCAGGCTTTTTTCGAGCAAAATGATGTCGGCCGATTCTTTCGCGATGTCGACCGCCGTATCCACCGACATGCCGACATCGGCCTCGCGCAGGGCAGGGGCGTCGTTGATGCCGTCGCCCAGGAACCCCACCGTATGGCCACGTGCCTTCAGCGCCGCGATGATGCGCGATTTTTGCAGCGGCGACACTTTGGCGAAGACCTGCGTGATGTGCGCCGCCTCTTGCAATTCGACATCCGACATCTGCTCGATGTCGCGGCCCAGCAACACCTTCTCCACCGTCAGCCCGACCTCGTCGCAGATCCGGCGGGTGACGATGGCGTTGTCGCCGGTGAGAATTTTGACGTCGACGCCGTGATGGATCAGCGCCGGGATGGCGTAACGCGCCGATTCCTTCGGCGGGTCGAGGAAGGTCAGGAATCCTTTGACGATCAGGTTGCACTCGTCGTCTTTCGTGTAAGTAGACTGCGCCGATTGCAATTCTCGGTAAGCGACGATCAGCACGCGGAACCCGTCTTCGTTATGGTCGCGCGTTAGCTTGCGGAATTGGTCGCGCATCGGCTTGTCGAGCGCCACCAGCTTGCCGTCGATGCTGGCCTGGGTGCTGATGGCGAGCATCTCCTCGACCGCGCCCTTGCAGATCAGCGTATGCCGCCCGCCGCCATCCTCGACGATCACCGACATGCGCCGGCGCACGAAATCGAACGGCAGCTCGTCGATCTTGCGGAAGGCGCTAAGCGTGGCGAACAGTTCCCTGCCTTGCTCGCTCTTGTGGATTTCCTCGAGCACGGCGACGTCGAGCAGGTTTTTGAGGCCGGTCTGGTGCGCGCTGTTGAGATAGGCATATTTGAGCACGTCGGGGTCTTCGTCGCCCTGCGTGTTGAAATGATTATGCAGGATGATCTTGTCTTGCGTCAGCGTGCCGGTCTTGTCGGTGCACAGCACGTCCATCGCGCCGAAATTCTGAATCGAGCTTAGGCGCTTGACCACCACCTTGTGCTTGCCCATGCGCAGCGCGCCCTTGGCAAGGTTGGCGGTGACGATCATCGACAGCATCTGCGGCGTCATCCCTACTGCCACCGACACGGCGAACATCATCGCCTCGACCCAATTGCCCTTGGAAAAGCCGTTGATGAACATCACCAGCGGCGCCAGCGCGAACACGAAGCGCAGCAGTACCCAGCTGATGCGTTTGACGCCCTTATCGAAGCTGGTTTGCACCTGCCGGCCGGTGATCGATTTTGCGAGCGAGCCGAAATAGGTGCGGTTGCCGGTGGCGATCACCAGCGCGCGCGCCGTCCCGCTGATGACGTTGGTGCCCATGAAGCATAAATTGGGTTGCTCGAGCGCGCGCTGGCGGTCGGAGCCGGGCTGGTCGCTTTTTTCCACCGGCAGCGACTCGCCGGTGAGCATCGCCTGGCTTACGAATAAGTCGCGCGAGGCGATCAGGCGGATGTCGGCGGGCATCATGTCGCCGGCCGACAGCAACACCACGTCGCCGGCCACCACCTCCTGCATGGGAATTTCCAGCGAGGCCGGAATGTCGTCTTCGTTGCGGCGCAGCACGGTGGCGGTGGTCTGCACCAGCGATTTGAGTTTTTCCGCCGCCATGCCCGAGCGATATTCCTGCCAGAAGCGGATCGACACGCTGATCGCCACCATCGACAGCATCACCGCGACGCTCTGCCAATCGCCGGTCACGCCGGAAATGACGGCCAGGCCGAGCAGCAGCAAATTGAACGGGTCGAGGAAGCAATGCAGCAGCTGCATATACCACGGGCTGGGTTTTTCGGCGGCGATCTCGTTGCTGCCTTGCTCCTGGAGCCGCTGCTGCGCGGCCGCGGCTGAAAGCCCTTCCAGGCTGGTATCGAGCGAGCCGGCCAGCGCGTCAGGCGTCATCTGGCTGGCGGCAAGCAGCAGCATGGTCGCGGCATTTTCCTTGCCGGTCTGGGGCAGGCCTGGCGTGCGAAACAAGCGCGAAATCATAGGCGGTCCGCTGGCGTGTGCTGGTGGATGAGAATGCCAGCCTTCCTATGCCGCGTATTGGCGCAAAGGTCAAGCCTAAGGGTGCTATATATTATTGCGCGTTCGGCCATAGCGCGCTAAGCCTTAGCCTATGCAGCACGCGACTTCTCAAGACGCCAGCTATGTCGGCTCGGAGCTGGAACTGTTCAGCTATGCGCATAACTGGAAAAGCTACTGGCAGTCTAAGCTCGCCGCTTACGCGTTCGGCGATTGCCTGGAGGTGGGCGGCGGCATCGGCGCCAATACCGGCTTTTTTGCCGCTCACTGCAAAAGCCTGACGGTGCTCGAGCCCGATGCCTTGCAGGCGGCATCTATCGCCAAGGCCTTTCCGGCGGTGCGAGTGCTTGCCAAGACGATAGGCGACATCGATGGCCAATTCGATGCGATTTTCTATATCGACGTGCTCGAGCATATCGAGCATGACAAGGCCGAGTTGGAAGCGGCCTTCGCGCGCCTGGGGCCCGGCGGCGTGATAGCCGTGCTCGCCCCGGCCTATCAGGCGCTGTATTCGCCCTTCGACAAATCCATCGGTCATTTCCGCCGCTACAGCAAAAAAACCCTGACGGCGATTGCGCCGCAAAACGCTGCCATCAAAGCTGCTTTCTATCTCGACAGCGCCGGCTGCGCCTTGTCTTTTGCCAATCGCTGGCTGCTCAAGCAATCGCTGCCGACCCTGTCGCAGATACGCTTCTGGGACCGGGCGATTATCCCGCTTTCGCGCCTGCTCGATGTTTTATGCATGCGAAGTTTCGGAAAAACCATTATTGTCGTGTTCGAAAAATCCGGGAGTTGATTTTGCCGCTCAAATTATTGCTGTCCTGCCTGCTGTTCGTGCTCACGCTGCTTGCGGTCAACTGGGCGCATTTCAGCCTGCTGCCGGTCGATGTCGTGTTTTACGGCGCGCTGCAGGACACCGCCATCGCCATCGTCATCGCCGGGCTGATAAGCTGGTATGGCATTTTCCGCCGGCAGGTCGCGCCGCTGGTGTTTTTCCAGCAATTGGTGATTTTCGCGCTGCTGGGCTATGTGTTTGCGATCACCGTTCCCACCGTCATCGACCGTTCCTATTCGATCTATCTGCTCGAAAAACTCCAGCAATATGACGGCAGGCTCAAGCAATCGGCGTTCGACCATGCCGTCACCGAGGAGTTCATGCGGGAGCACCGCCTAAGCGACGTCCGCCTGACCGAGCAGCTCGAATCGGGCACTATCCGCATCGAAAATGGCTGCGTCGTGCTGACGCAGCGAGGCCAGCAAGTAGCGTCGTTCGCGCGCTGGTACCGCCAGCATATGCTGCCCGGCAAGCGCCTGCTGATGGGCCACTATTCCGACGCGCTGACCGACCCGTTCCGCCAGCCTTCGCAGCTGGGCAGATTCCGTTGTCCGTAGCGCCATGCTCCTAGACGCGCTGCTTTACCCGATTTTCATTTGCCTGCTGTACATTCTCGGCAAAGGCGTGTTGCGCCAAGACTATCCCGCCTGGTTCCAACTGGCGGCTGCGCTGCTTGCCATCGGCTTTATCGCCGTGCTCGTCAATTTTTTCTCGGGTGTGAATGCGCCCATTTCTTACCTGGCGTTGGGCGCGCTGTTCCTGCTGGGCTGCGCCAGGCTGCGCCGCGCCGATGCTTCGGGCCTGGCGCAATGTATGCTGCTTGCCGCCCTCTTATCGCCGCTCGCCTCGGCGATGGATATGGGGGCCGATGCCGGGCTCTACCATCTGCCGCATCAGCTATGGCTGCGCGACGAGAAGATCGTCTTCGGCCTTGCCAATTTCCACAGCCGCTACGGCTTTAGCTCGCTGCTCGAATATATCGGCGCGCCGATATGGATCGGCGAGCAGTTCAAGCTGCTCTCGTACGTCATGGCGACGTTCGATTTGATCCTCGTGCTGTTTTTGCTGGAGCTGGCGCGCGCGAAAAATCCTTACACGTTGGCGGTAGGATTTCTCATCACGCTCGGCCTGCTGCTGCGCTGCCATTATTTCAAGATCAGCTACACCTCCACCGACGTGCCGATGGGCCTCATGTTCGTCATCGCCTTTCTCTACGGCATGCGCCTGCTGCTTGAAGAGGCGCGCCTGGACAGAAAATCCCTGACGATTTTTTTCACCTGCGCAATCATGAGCTTCATGTTCAAGCTTTCCGGCGTGCTGATTTTCCTGTGGGTGGCGTTCGTGCTCCTGGCAGGCTGGCGCCAGGGCAGGCTTAATATGCGCGACCTGTTTATCGGCGCCTGGCTGCCGGCATTGCTGGTGATTATCTGGACGGTAAAAAGCGTGATCGTCAGCGGCTGCCTGCTCTATCCGCTCGCCGCCACCTGCCTCGATGTGCCGTGGTCGGCGGTCGAAAAAGCCGTCGAGAACAGCTTCGGCATCACCTACTGGGCGCAGTGGCCGGGGCGGGGCGCGGCGACCGACTGGTGGTTCACCGCCTGGTGGCTGCCCAAGAATGCGACGTTTCTGCTGAGCATCGCGATGGCCGTCTTCATTTCGGCGGGTGCGTATGGCTATTTCTTCCGCAAGCCGCTCGCCAAGCGGCGCGACATCGTGATTCCGGCGGCGATCTTCCTGGCGATCACGCTCGTCGCCTGGTTCCTCAAAGCGCCGACGCCGCGCTTTGGCATCGGCTCGTTCGTGCTGTTGCCGATGCTGGTGGCCGTCGGCATCTTCGGCTTTAACGCGCTCGACGAGCAAAAAGCCCGCCTGCCGGCGCCAACATTGGCCAGTGCGCTCGTACTGCTTTTGACGGTGAAATTCGGGTTTTTAGAGCCCAATGCCAATCTGCGCCTGGGTTTTGACATGCTGACCGTGCCCGATGCGGTAGAAACAAAGGTGGATGAGCATTTCGGCATCCGCTCCGGCCCGGATTGCATGTGTTTTACAAAAAAATATTGTGGGCCGGACGTCCGCCCCGTAATAAGAGAGTATAAAGGCTATAAATATTTCGCGGGCGGGCCAATCGAATGACACATACGATACTAGTAACCGGCGGCGCCGGGTTCTTGGGCTCGCATCTGTGCAAGCGATTGCTGGACGAGGGTCATGCAGTCATCTGCGCCGATAACCTGTCCACCGGCAGCGAAGCCAATATCCATGCGCTGCGCGCCCATCCGAATTTCACCTTCCTGCGCCACGACGTTACCGTGCCGCTCGAGATTCGGGCCGACCGCATTTTCAACCTGGCCTGCCCGGCAAGCCCGGTGCATTACCAGAGCGATGCGATCCGCACCGTCAAGACCTCGGTGCAAGGCGCGATCCACATGCTCGACCTCGCGAAGCGCAACAAGGCGCGCATTTTCCAGGCCTCGACCAGCGAAGTCTATGGCGACCCCGAGCGCCATCCGCAGACGGAAGATTACTGGGGCCACGTCAACCCCATCGGCATCCGCTCCTGCTACGACGAAGGCAAGCGCTGCGCCGAGACGCTGTTTTTCGATTACCACCGCCAGCACGGCATCGACATCCGCGTCGGGCGCATCTTCAACACTTACGGCCCGCACATGCATCCCGACGACGGCCGCGTCGTCTCCAACTTCATCTTGCAGGCGCTGCGCGGGCAGGACATCACCATCTACGGCGATGGCGGCCAGACGCGCTCTTTCTGCTATGTCGACGATCTGATAGAAGTGATCGCGCGCATGATGGATTCCGATAGCTGCGGCCCCGACCCCATCAATATCGGCAACCCGGTGGAGATCACCATCCGCGAGCTGGCCAGGCGCGTGATCGCGCAAACCGGCGCGAAATCGAAGCTCGTCGAAAAGCCGCTGCCCGGCGACGATCCGCTGCGCCGCTGCCCCGACATCGCCCGCGCCCGTCGGCTCCTGGGCTGGGAGCCGAAAGTCGCGCTGGATGACGGCTTGCGCAAAACCATCGCCTATTTTGAAACCGTGCTAAGCAAAGATGGAGCCGCCTCATGACCCAGCGTTTTATCGTCGTCACCCCCGTTTATGAGGACATGCTCGCGGCCAGGCAGCTTTTCACCGAGCTGGCGGCGCAGTTCGGCCAGTCGGTGTTCGTGGTGGCGGTCGATGACGGCTCGGTGCGCGAGCCGGTCGAGGTGTCGTGGCTGGCCGGGGCGGGCGTGGCCGGGCTGGTGATTACGCTGGCGCGCAATGTCGGCCACCAGCGCGCCATCGCCGTGGGCATATGCCACGTTGCCGAGCATTTCCCCGACCTGCCGGTCGTCACCATGGATTCCGACGGCGAGGACGTGCCCGCCACCGTCCATGCGCTGCTCGCGCAGATGGGTAGTCATGCCGACATCGTCGTCGCCCAGCGCCAGGCGCGGGTGGAGACGCTGCAATTCAAGTTTTTCTATGTCATCTATAAGCGCGTGTTCCGGCTGCTGTCGGGACGGCGGATCAATTTCGGCAATTTCGCGCTTTACAGCCCGGCGGCGGTGCAGCGCCTGTCGCGCATGGCCGAGCTGTGGGTGCATGTCGCCGCTACCGTGCTTTGCTCCAGGCTTCGCATCCATTACGAGCCGATCGACCGCGGCCCGCGCTATGCCGGCAAGAGCAAGATGAATTTCGTCTCGCTGGTGCTGCACGGCTTTCGCGGCCTGATGGTGTTTGCCGAAGACGTGCTGGTGCGGGTGGGAATGTTCTGCGGCATCACCGCCTTCGCCGCCGCGTTCGGCTCGCTTGCCGCCATCGTGCTCAAATTCATCGGCCTATCGTCGCCGGGCTGGTTTTCGGTCATCATCGGCGTGTTCCTGCTCATCATGCTGCAGACGGGCATCTTAACGCTGACGACGCTGCTGCTGACCGGCGTCATGAAAGCCAGCATGAACCAGCCGCCCGACTACCGCTATTTCGTCAAATCCATCAACCAGACCTGGGCGTGATAAGAGAATTTTCCAATTTAATACCTAAGGAGCTTAGGACGAGTTCTGGCAAAGCTTTCTATTCCGGCAGGACAGCCTTCAGTACTCCATCTAAGCTATATATGCTTGGGCTAAATCCAGGTGGCTCTCCGCAAGAAGAAGCTCACGAAACAGTAGAGCAGCATACCGATAAAGTTCTGAAGGAGCTATCGCCTGACTGGTCGGCCTATCGCGATGAACAATGGAAAGGTAAGTCTGCAGGCACTCATGGCATGCAGCCAAGAATTATCCATATGCTTCGCCAATTAAGACTTGATGCTGGGCATGTTCCTGCCAGTAATGTTATTTTTGTGCGTTCAAAACGAGAGAAAGACCTAGGTGAATTTAGTCGATTTGCAGAACTATGCTGGCCATTTCACAAAACTGTTATCGAGCGACTGGGGGTACGGGTAGTACTTTGTTTTGGAAAAAGTTCTGGCAAATGGGTTTGTAACCAATTGGGTGCCCAAGAGCGTATTGACGATATATTTCGAGAGAACAACCATCGGCGTTGGGAAAATATTCCTTATATTAATTCAAAAAATGGAATCGTGGTTATTGTAGCGACGCATCCTAGCATTGCTGATTGGACGAAACCCGAAACCGATCCTAGCCCAATGGTGCGGCGTATGGTTAGCTTAGGACTTTAAAAGTTCGGCTAACTGAAAAAACTTGGCTTTTTGAATTTTCTGCATCACCAGATTAAATCACAACGTGGTGAGATTTAATCTGAGTATTGGCGACCCATACGGGAATCGAACCCGTATTGCGACCTTGAGAGGGTCGTGTCCTAACCGTTAGACGAATGGGTCGGTTATACTTTCGCTTTATTAAACCAATATGATCTCTACGGGAATGACAAATGGCCTTGCCTATAGAAACCTCTTAATAGCAATGGCTTTACCAGAACCAGACTTAAAATACTTTTCAAGTTGCCTTGCCTTTAACTCTGTTTCAACGGCCACATACGATTTTAGTGTTACAGGAATATGTGCTTTCGTTGAAAGAACTCGACCATTCTGGTGGCTATTAAATCGGCGCTTTAAGTCGGGCGTCGATCCAACGTAAATAGTACCGTTACTAAGTTCAAGGAAATATACATACCACATACGCTTCTCCAGCCTCCCTACGCTAAAGCTTCGGGAGACACTCCCACGCCCCAGATTCGGTTCCGGGTGGCTGCGCCACCCGAAGCCCGAAGGGCGTAGGGTGGTGACCCCTACGGGAATCGAACCCGTGTTACCGCCGTGAAAGGGCAGTGTCCTAACCGCTAGACGAAGGGGTCGCAAAAAAGGAAGCGTAATATCCGCATAACCGGGCCGGGAGTCAACCAAAAACTGTATAGAGCGTTGCTGCCGGCCGTTAACGCTTAAATTGCTTGATTTAACAGCAGGGTTTTCTAACACTGGCCGTATGCTCGCCATGCAATATTCCATCCCGCTGCCGCACGATTACGACGCCGCCAGAATCCGCGAACGCGTGCAGGCGCGAAGCGGCCTGTTCGACCACCATAAGGGGCTGGTGCATAAATCCTTCCTTTATAATGCGCAGGAACAGCTTTATGCGCCATTTTACGTCTGGAAAGACGTGGTCGAGGCCGGGAAATTCCTGCAGGACGATTTATTCAAAGGCGTGATCGAGACGTTCCGCCGCCACCGCGTGCGCAGCTGGTTCGTCATCCACATGGAATATGGCAATCGCGGCATCGCGCCCACCCACGCCATGCGTGAGACCGACATGATCGCGCCGGAGGAGCGGCTCGACCATTTTTTGGGCGACGAGCGGCAGGCGCAGCAGGCGCTGCTTCGCGACGACAATCTCTACATGCATCTCGTCGCGCTCGATGCCGACCGCTGGGAGATATTGCGTTTCAGCCTGTGGAAAGACAAGGCCTGCTGCGCGCGGCCCGCCAGCGACAGCTTCTCCTGCTACGACGTGCTGCATGTCAGCACTCCTGCCGGTTAGGCCTTTATCTTTTTGACTGCCGCCCCGGCGCCAACGTCTCGCCGCCGGCCTTGTTGAAGCGGCCAATATTGCCGAGCACCTGCTCGACGAAGCTCATCGAATGGCCCTCGGTTGGCGTGGTGCGCTTGACCAGCGCGAATTCCTGGGCTTGCGCCTTGGTGAATTTCTCGACGTTGCTCACGACGCCATTGCTGTCGAAAGCGATATGCATCACTTCCTGATCGGCGATTTCCGGCGCGAAGAAGGCGGTGGTTTCCTTGCGCTGCGAGATGTAATACCACGATTCGCTGCCGAAACTCGACCGGCTGGAAGGCGAGCCGAACTTGACGAGCACGTCGTCCATGGTGCTGGTTCCGACCGTAATCTGGTCCTTCCAGTCGGCATCGCTGACATAGCCGCGATTATCGACCTTGGGCGAGCAGGCGATGGCGCCGAGGAGCAATAAACATATAATGCTTTGTTTTATAATCATATAAACCGATTCATTCCCGCTCTAAAGCCCCATTATGCATGGCAATTTCCCTCGTTTGCACATGCTGCAGGGCAACAATTTCTCTTTGATTTTATTACCATTACCGATAGAAAGTTAAAATCATTATTTTCAAGGTATGCGGCATGGGTGCAGTTAAGACCGTCAGCCAATCGGCGTCATATGCGTTGCGCCCGGTGGAGCGGCAAGATAACGAGGCGTTGGCCGCGATCATCCGCGCCGTGCTCACCGAGCATGGCTGCACCGGCGCGGGCTTTGCCATTCACGACCCCGAGGTGGATTGCATGTACGAGACCTATCAGCTTCCGCGCAGCCGCTTCTTTGTCATCGAGCAGGACGGCGTGGTGGCGGGCGGCGGTGGCGTTGCCCCGCTCAAGGGCGGAGCGCCCGATATTTGCGAGCTGCAGAAATTTTATATTCTCCCCGAATATCGCGGCATGGGGTATGGAAAAATATTATTGAATGCATCGCTGGCGGCGGCGAAAGAATTCGGCTTCGCGCGTTGCTACCTGGAAACCTTGCCTTTCATGAAAACGGCGACCTTTCTTTACCAGCGTGCCGGTTTCAAACCGATTGACGGCCCGATGGGCAATACCGGCCATTATGCCTGCAATGCCTGGTACCTGAAGGAATTATGATGGATAAGATCAAAATCACCGGCGGCGTGCCGCTTAGAGGCACGATCCAGATTTCCGGGGCGAAGAATGCCGCGCTGCCGCTTATGGCGGCGTCGCTTCTGACCGAGGACACGCTGGCGCTTTCCAACATGCCTTATCTCGCCGACATCGTCACTATGGCCAACCTGCTTGCGCAGCACGGTGTGGCGCTCAACATGCAAGGCGACGGCAAAAAGACCGGCCGCATCTTGTCGCTGTGCGCCGCCGACGTGAACAACCTCACCGCGCCCTACGAGCTGGTGCGCACCATGCGCGCCTCGGTGCTGGTGCTCGGGCCGCTGCTGGCGCGTTTCGGCGCCGGGAAAGTATCGCTGCCGGGCGGTTGCGCCATCGGCACGCGCCCGATCGATCTGCATCTTAAGGCCCTCGAGCAGATGGGTGCGCACATCGAATTGCGCGACGGCTACATCCACGCCGAGGTGGCGGGCCGCCTGCGCGGCGCCAACATCCAGTTCGAGAAAATATCGGTGGGCGCGACCGAGAATATCCTGATGGCGGCCAGCCTCGCCGAGGGCGTCACCACCATCGGCAACGCCGCCCGCGAGCCGGAAGTATGCGACCTGGCGCATTGCCTGCAGATGATGGGCGCGAAAATCGAAGGCATCGGCACCGACACGATTACCGTTACGGGGGTGGAACGATTACATGGCGGCAATTATGCGGTGATCGCCAACCGCATCGAGACCGGCACGTTCGCCGCCGCCGCGGCGATTACCGGCGGCGACGTCGAGCTCATCGGCGCGCGCATCGAGCTGATGCAGGCGGTCGTCGAGAAATTCGCCGAGGCCGGCGTTGCGATCAGCGAGACGCCGCGCGGTCTGCGCGTGCGTTGCGTGGACGGCCCCATCCACGGCATCGACATCATGACCCAGGCCTATCCGGGTTTTCCCACCGACATGCAGGCGCAGATGATGGCGCTGCTGTCGGTCGCGCAGGGCGCGTCGATGATTACCGAGACGATCTTCGAGAACCGCTACATGCATGTGCCGGAGCTCACGCGCATGGGCGCGAAAATCAACGTGCACGGCGCGTCGGCGATGGTGCGCGGCGCGCCCGAGCTGCGCGGCGCCGAAGTGATGGCGACCGATCTGCGCGCCTCGGTGTCGCTGGTGATCGCCGCGCTCGCCGCCCAGGGCGAAACCATCATCCACCGCGTCTACCATCTCGACCGCGGCTATGAGCGGCTGGAAGAAAAACTCTCCGGCTGCGGCGCGCTCATCGAGCGCATCACCGCCCGCGCGCCGCTTACGCTTGCCACCTCCGAGGCGGCGTAATGCCCGCAAAACCGTTGGTCATCGCGCTTCCTAAAGGGCGCATCTCGCAAGAAGTCGCGCCGCTGCTGAAGCGCGTCGGCATCGTGCCGGAGCAAGCTTTTTTCGACGACGAGGCGCGCCAATTGCAATTCGCCTGCGAAGGCGGCGACGTCGCGCTCATTCGCGTGCGCTCGTTCGACGTGGCGACGTTCGTGGCGTTCGGCGCGGCGCATATGGGCGTGTGCGGCTCCGATGTGCTGGCGGAATTCGACTATCCCGACATTTACGCGCCGCTCGACCTCGATATCGGCCATTGCCGCCTGTCGCTCGCCCAACCGGAGCAGATGGCGCCGGCCGACGACATGGCGCGCGCCAGCCACGTGCGCGTCGCCACCAAATACCCCAACGTCACACGGCAGTATTTTGCCGAAAAAGGCATCCAGGCCGAATGCATCAAGCTAAGCGGCGCTATCGAGCTGGCGCCGGCGCTGGGCCTTGCCGGTCGCATCGTCGATCTGGTCAGCAGCGGCAGCACGCTCAGAGCCAACGGCTTGGTCGAGGCCCAGACCATCATGAAAGTCTCGTCGCGATTGATCGTCGGGCGCACGGCGTTTAAAACGCGCAGCCTCGAGGTAAGCGGCTGGATCGAGCGTTTCCGCGAGGCCGTCCATGCCGGTTAGGCTTGCCGCTTCCCAAAGCGATTTTGCAACCCGCTTCGATGCGTTTTTGCATATGCGCGACGGGCAGTCGCAAGACATCGCCGCTGCGGTTGCCGACATTATCACGCAAGTTAAAACACAAGGCGATGCTGCGTTATTCGCACTCACCAAGCGTTTTGATCGTTTCGACACCGATGCCGAAACGGTGAAAGTCAGCGACCGCGACATCGCCCATGCGCTTAGCCTCTGCTCGCCGGAGCTGGTAAAATCGCTCAAGCTCGCCTGCGCGCGCATCCGCGACTACAGCGAAAAGCAACTGCCCGCCGACCTCGATTACCGCGACAAGGACGGCACGCGGCTCGGCCATCGCTGGAGCGCCATCGACGCGGTCGGGCTCTATGTGCCGGGCGGGCAGGCGGCCTATCCGAGCTCAGTGCTGATGAATGCCGTGCCCGCGAAAGTCGCCGGCGTTAAAAAATTAGTCATGGTCGTTCCGGCCCCGGAAGGAAATTTGAACCCAGCGGTGCTCGCAGCCGCCCATATCGCCGGCGTCGATGCCATCTATAAAATCGGCGGCGCGCAGGCGATCGCCGCGCTCGCTTACGGCACACAAACTATCCCTGCCGTCGATAAGATCGTCGGTCCCGGCA
>JAGVLW010000082.1 GCA_020054105.1 Alphaproteobacteria bacterium
GATCAGCAGTGTTTTGACATGCTGTTCGCCGACAATTTCCGGCCGCAGATTCACCGCATTTTGCACGCACAGGCGGATGGACGGGTTGCCCTGGCCGAACGGCCCGATGCGCTCCAACATCTCCACCAGCTCCGGCGTCGCGCCGGCAATGCTGACATGGCCGTCGAGCACGAGACGCCGCTGGCGCGACACGCCTTCGCGCTGCGCGCCGATGCGCGCGCGCAAAAACGCCTCCAGCGCCGGGATTTTCGCTTCCTCGACGGTAAAACCCGCCGCCATCGCATGGCCACCACCGGCCAACAGCAAACCTTCTTCCATCGCCGCAATCACCGCCGCGCCGAAATCCACGCCGGAAATCGAGCGCGCCGACGCCTTGCCGATGCCGTCGCTAACGGCAATCACCGCCGTCGGCATATGGAACCGTTCCTTGAGCCTGCCGGCGACGATGCCGATGACGCCCGGATGCCAGCCCTTGCCCGCAACCATCAGCAGCGGGCTTTCGAGATCGCTGCCTTGCGCGATTGCCAACGCCTGCTCTTGCACCTGCGCCTCGATGGCTTTGCGCTCGGCGTTATGCTGCTCCAATTCTTTCGCCAGCGCCAGCGCTTCCGCCTCGTCCTCGCTGATAAGCAGCCGCACGCCGAGGTCGGATTTGCCGACGCGCCCGCCGGCATTGATGCGCGGGCCGATGACGAAGCCGCAACCATAGACGCTGGGTTTTTCACCGGCGCCGGCCAGATCCATCACCGTGCGCATGCCGGTATTGGCGCGGCCGGCCATGACTTTCAGCCCCTGCGCGACGAAGGCGCGGTTGACGCCCGTAAGCGGCACCACGTCGCACACCGTGCCGAGCGCAACGATATCGAGCCATTGCCTGAGGTCGGGTTCTTTTTTTTCCTCGGTAAAAAATCCCGCCTGGCGCAATTTCCGGTTGGTCGCCACGCAAAGCAGAAACGCGACGCCGACCGCCGCCAGCTGACGGTGCGGCGAGGTCTCGTCGAGCCGGTTGGGATTGACCAGCGCGAAGCATTTCGGTTTTTTTGCCTCGCCCTGATGATGGTCGATGACGATCACGTCGATGCCCGCCGCGTGTGCCGCTTCCAGCGGCGCGAAAGCCAGCGTCCCGCAATCGACGGTAATCACCACCGCCGCGCCCTGCCTGCCCAGCGCCAGCAATGCCTCGGTATTGGGGCCGTAGCCTTCTTTCATCCGGTCGGGAATGTAGATCAGCGGATCGCTGCCCAGCGCGCGCAAATAGCGCGCCAGCAGCGCGCTCGAGGTAGCGCCGTCGACGTCGTAATCGCCGAAAATGGCGATGCGCTCGCCGCCCATCACCGCCGCCGCCACGCGCTCGGCCGCCGCATCCATGTCGAGCAAATGCGACGGGTCGGGCATGGCATGTTTCAGGCTTGGGCTCAGAAAATCCGCCGCCTCGTCGCAGCCGACGCCGCGCGCCGCCACTATGCGCGCCAACAGCTCCGGCAACCCGTGCGCCTGCATCAGCGCCAGCTGCCCGCGCTCGTCCGCCGCGCGCAGCTCCCAGCTTTTGCCGGTCAGGGAAAGATGACCGGATGACTCGATGACAAGATGACTAAGCGATGTCGATATGTTAGTCATGGCCCTGCCCTGTTTGGTCATCTGGTAATCTAGTCATCTGGTCATCCTATGCCGCGTGAAAATGTCACCCCGAACATAAACTATATCCGCAGGCTGTATGCGAAGCAAGACGCGCTTTTAGAGCGCCTCACCGCAGCGCTGCCCGCCGAGTTCGCCGGCTGGCAGGTAGCACCCGAGGAAGGCAAGCTGCTGCAGCTGCTCATTACCTTGCGCGGCGTGAGGACCGTCGTGGAAATCGGCACGCTGGCGGGCTATTCGGCGATCTGGATGGCGCGGGCTCTGCCGCAAGACGGCCATCTTTACACGCTGGGCAAAGACCCGGCCCATAACGCGCTGGCCAAAAAATTCATCGGCGAGTCCGACGTTGCCGACCGCATCACGCTGATCGAAGGCGATGCGCGCGACACGCTGCCGACGCTACAAAGCAAAGGCCCGTTCGACATGGTGTTCATCGATGCCGACAAGCTCGCCTACCCCGATTATCTCGACTGGGCCGAGGCGAATCTGCGCCCGGGCGGGCTGGTGGTCGGCGATAATACGCTGCTGTTCGACGCCGCCGCGCTCGATGCACCGCCGGAAGGCACCGCGCCGGCCACCTGGAACGCCATGCGCCGCTTCAACGAGCGCCTCGCCGACGAGAAAAACTATTTCGCGATGATGATCCCAACCGCCGAGGGCTTAAGCGTGGCAATAAAAAGGCTCTAGAGCGTTTTCGCTTTAATTGTGCGCTAGGCAGCCGAGGCGAGGCGCGCGGAGTGTACACTTAGTACATGAGCACGCTGAGTCCGAAGGATAACGACGCGCACGATTAAATGGAAAATGCTCTAATATCCGAGTACGTCGAAAATGCCTTCCAGCTCGTCGACAACGTGGTAATAGGTCGCGACTTCCGCTTTGGCGAATTTCTGCTCGATGATGTTTTTCATCAGCGCGATCAGCGGATCCCAATAGCCCTGGTAATTGAAAATCACCACCTGCTTGTCGTGCAGCAGCAGCTGCTTCCAGGTCAATATCTCGAACATCTCGTCCATCGTGCCGAAGCCGCCGGGGAACACGATGAACGCGTCGGAGCGCTCGAACATGTTCTGCTTGCGCTCATGCATGGTGTTGACGATGATGATTTCGCTTAGGCTTTGGTGTTCGTTTTCGATATTGTGCAAGGAAACCGGGAACACGCCGGTGACATGGCCGCCGCTTTTCATCGTCGCGTTGGCCACTGCGCCCATGACGCCGCAATCGCCGCCGCCATAGACCAGCGTGACTTCCCTTTGTGCGAGCATTTGGCCGAATTGAGCGCCGATTTCGAGATATTTTTTGTCAACCGCATTGGATGCGCCGCAAAAGACGCATAAAGACTTTTTGTCCGTCATTGAATATCCGCTTTTATTATTTTTGTTTCTCTGCAATTTCCCCTATTATCGCCCCAAAATGGTTACTACTTTATGAAAATGCCCTATTTTTCCCCTGTTTCCATCGTCATCACCGGCGCCAGCAGCGGGCTGGGAGCGGCCCTGGCCGAGCATTACGCGGCGCCGGGGGTGATCTTGCACCTGCAGGGCCGCAATCTCGACCGCCTCCAGCAGGTCGCCGCACGCTGCCGGCAAAAATCCGCCCAGGTCTATTTTCGCGCCCTCGACGTGACCGACCGCGAGGCGATGCAGGCCTGGCTTATCGCCGCCGACGCCATCGCGCCCGTGGATTTGATTATCGCCAATGCCGGCATCTCGGCGGGCACCGGCGGCGGCGGCGAAACTGCCGAGCAGGTGCAGCGCATTTTCGCCACCAACATCGACGGCGTCGTGAGCACGGTGCAGCCGTTGCTACCGACGATGACGGCAAGAAAGCGCGGGCAGATCGCAATCATGAGCTCGCTCGCCGGCATCCGCGCCCTGCCCGGCTGCCCGGCCTACAGCGCGAGCAAGGCCTGCGTGCGTTATTACGGCGAGGCGCTGCGCGGCCAGCTTGCCGCTTCGAATGTGCACGTCTCGGTCGTCTGCCCCGGCTACATCAACACGCCGATGACCAAGGTGAATGATTTTCCGATGCCGTTTCTGATGTCGCCGGAAAAAGCCGCCGCCATCATCGCGCGCGGGCTGGCCAAAAACAAAGGCCGCATCGCTTTTCCGCTGCCGCTTTATCTGCCGCTCTGGTGGATAAGCTGTTTGTCGCCCATACTCACTGACGCGATTTTTTCGCGCCTGCCCGCGAAAAGAAACCAAACCGATTAAACTCAACCTTACTCATTATAAAATGGAACTAAACAGCTAGTGCCTCTTATTTTAACACAATTGTCATGCAACTGCGCTTGGCAAGGCGTTAACAATCGGCAATAACCAAAGGTATGATATCCCAACTCAACGATAGTCAGCGTCGGCAATTCGGCAAGCTGTTCGTGCAAATCGACCCCGCCGTTACGGAGGAAGCCGAGCGCATGCGAGTGTATGAACGAGGCACGGCATTATATACAGGACAGTTAGACCTGATCGAAGAGATCACCTTTGCCGCAGGCGCGCCGGTGCCCAAGCTGGAGGTCTGTGCAGGAAAAATGCTGCCCGATGGCCAGCCGGGTAAGTTGGGTTATCGCAATGACACACCTATCCTACGCATCGCTATCGACACGCCCGATGCCGACGTAGAAATACATAAGCTGCTTATTGCATATCTACATAGCCTGGACGACAAAATCTCCGCTGCGGATTTGGAAAAAACCCACGGTGGCAAACCCCTCCGCGCGGTAGAACATAGCGGCGATGACGAGAACACAGGGTTTCAGCTTGGTGGCATATTCCGGTCGCCTTACGATCTCGTTGATGGTCCGGATCCAAGCAAGAAACAACAAAACACTAACGGAGATCTGTATCTCCATAGGCGTATGCGCATACACGATCCTGAGCAGTGGCAGTTCTGGCTGGACATTCTTTTCACGCATTCTATGGACAGGCAGAAACCGCATGACTGGATGCGCTCGCTGCGTACGCACGCCGGTCTTTCAGGAGATGAAATAGCTCCCGTACTGGGCTTTAAAGGGGATAGCCGACAGACGACATATGTCCAATATGAGAAAAAACAGCGAGGCAATGGTATTCTTCCTTATTGCCGCCTGAATAAACTCCTGCTTAATAATCCCTTTCACTGGCCGGTGGGCAAGGACGATTATGTAAGGGACGAATATGCCGAGAAACTCCTTCGCAAAATGGGCTATGAGCCGCGATGGGTAGACTGGCGCACAGGCAGGCTGGCGGAAAACTGGGGCGAAAACATACGCGCAGGATCTTCCATGGATACTTATAGACAGGCGGGCTTCCTTCTGGATGCATTACAAATGCATTACCGTGTTACGGACGAGCATCTGGAACTTGCGCTCGGCGTTAGCCAACGCGAACTTACAACGTGGAAAATCGGCGTTAGACCAATATCCGAGAGGCTCATGCCCTATCTGATAACAACTTTTGAGGGGCAACCGAACGCCGGCGATTTCGATGCGGAATGTTTCCGGGAGGTGGCGGCAAAATCCAACGCAGCCATCCGCGAAAAGCACGCCAGGGCGCGGGCGGAGCCCACGCGGCACGGACGCACGGCGCGTGGCGGCATATACTGAACCGGGTTGTGTGAATATTACTTATTAATTATAAATATCCGCATGGCCTACCCAAGCAGCGGCAGTTTCATCAGCACCGACAGCTCGGTAAGCAGCGTCAGGCAACGGCGATAGAGCGCCGGGTCGGCCACCGCTTCCGACTCCAGCGAGTTGGGGTAATGCGCCTCGATCAGCAGGCGCAGCTGTGTCAGCAGCGCCGCATCGGCCAGCACGTTCGTATGTTTTTTCACCGCCGCGATCTGCGCATCCGACATCGGCACGCGCAGGCGCAGGCAGGCCGGGCCGCCGCCGTTATTCATGCTCTGGCGCAGATCGGCGAAATGGATTTCGGCGATCGGGTTGCCGGGATCGAGGCGGATCGCCTCCATCAGCCTCGCCGCCTTGCCGGCATATAAATCCTTCACCTCGACGGGCGCGATGATCGCCATCCTCCCGTCAGGCCTGGTGACGATCTGGCTGTTGAAAAAATACGTATGCACCGCTTCTTCCACCGATAAATCGCCATCGCCGATAATGAGCGTGGTGAGCGTATGGCCGGTGCGTTGCGCGTAAGCTTTTTCGATGCGCGCGATGTCGGCCTTGCCGCCGCCGTAAGCCTGTTCGTGCACCAGCAGCACCGACGCGTTGCTTACCGCGATCACGTCGTTATGGAATACGCCTTCGCGAATCACCGCCGGGTTTTGCTTCACAAATAGCGCGCCCGTCTCATCCAGGCCGCTTTGCCGCGCCACCTGCTTCGACGCGGCGAGCGTCTGGCGGGCGGTCTCGGGGTCGCCGGGACTGCCGTCGGTTCCATATACGAACACGTTCAGCCCGGCCTGCGCATGCTGCGGCGCCAGGCGCATATGGTTGGCGGCGCCCTCGTCGCGCAGCCCCTTGGCGGCATCGAGCGGCGCATGCACCGCGCAATGCTCCGCATCGCCGAATATCGCCGATAAAACACGGTGCGTTGCCTGCGCCTCGATGCGCCGGTGCATATTGGTGTGCAGGTTGGCAGACGTCAGATGCAGCTTATGGTCGCGGCTGTCGGGACCGGCGACGATGGTCGCGGCGTTGGCCGCCCACATCGCCGAGCTCGACGACATTTTCTCCAGCAGCTCCAGATCGTCGCGCGCCGCCTGAATGATGACTTCCTCGTCGCGCCCCGTATAGCGTTCGCGCAGCGGCGGCAGATGCGGGCGCAGCTGCGGCGGCAAGATCGCCGCCTCGATGCCAAGCGTACATAGCAGCCGCGCCAACTCAAGGGCTTGCAGTGCAGCCTGCTTTGGGTTAGAGGTAGAACCACGGTTGAGGCTGGCGGCAACGTTGTCCCTGGCCAAGCCGCTATAATTATGCGTCGGCCCCGGTAACCCCACGAAGATGACTTCTTTGACCTGATCTGTATCCATATGGCCCCTATCGGACACCTCCTTGCTAAACTTTTCAACCACGATTTTGCCGCACTCGGCGATAAGGCTGATTTTCATCAGGTTTTTTTTGACGCCGCCCTCGATATCGACCTGCTGGCCGAGGTATTCGCGCTGGTGAATAGCAGCGAAATCGAGATTGACGGCCAGCGCATTCCGTCTTCCATACGCATTCCCGGCAGGAATAAAAACAGCGCGCCGTTTGTCATTCTTGCCCAATTGCATGGCAACGAACCGGCCGGGCTGGCCGGCATCGCGCTGGCAATGGCGCTTGCCCAGGCCGGCAAGCTGGAGCACGACGTGATCGGCGTCATCGGCAACCCGCTCGCCGCCGCGCAATATTTCGCCGACTGGGCGCAAAACCCCGGCGCCAAGCAGGAAACCCGCGATGCGTTTCGCTGCGGTGTCGACCGCGCCGGCAATTTGCTGCCCGACATGAACCGCATCCCCGTCGATTTCCGCGAGCGCAAAGACGCCACGCCGCACATACAGCGCGCCAACGAACTCTACCGGCTGGGCACGCACGCCAGCGGCATCCTCGATATTCATTCCGCCCGCGGAAACATGGTCTGCATCACCGACCATAAGCGCGACGCCGATTTAAAACATTCGCCCATCCGCGCCGTGCTCACCGATCTGGCCGAGGCGATTTCCGCCCACAGCTCCGGCGAGGTCACCGTGCAAACGCTCAAGACGTTGCTTTCACCGCTTGCCAACATCGCCTGCCAGGTCGGCATCGAGGCGGGCAGGCACGAGGCCGCCGAAACGCCCTACAACGCCGCCGCTTTCACGCTGGCCTTGCTGCATACGCTTGGCATCACGCCCATCGCGCCGCTCTATGAAAGCAAGGACAACAAGTTCACGCGCTACAGCGTCAGGCCGCGCCTGCACTATATCGACTTGCACATGGAGGAAGAGCCGGAGCCGACCGATAAAATTTTCATGGCGAAAATCTGCAAATCGCTCGAGACCATCGGCGAGCATTGCGACCGCGTGATCGTGCGCCGCAAGGACGGCAGCTACACGCAGCAGACCATCCTCGAGCACATCATCTCGCCGGTGGGAAAGCTCGCCTACTGCGTCTACCAATATGAGGAAATGGAAGCGATCAAGAAAGATCAGGTCGTCGCCGTGGCGCTGCCGTCGGGCATCGAGCTGCGCGCGCCGCACGATTTTTCCGGCATCTTTTTCAGCAAATCCGGATCGCTCTACGACAAAGACCCGGCCGTCGGCCCCTGGCCGCTTACGGCTGAGCAAATCAAGGCGACGAAATTCTGCTATCCGTGCGATGTGAGCGTGATGAAGATTGCGCTTTAGGCCTGATCCATCTTTATTTCTTTATTTTGCGCAATGCGGGTGAATTTTCCCGGCCTGGTGAAAGCCTGCAGCGGGTCGGCGCTGTTTAGGATTTCGCCCTCGCCGGAATGTTTGTTGCCGCCGAAGCCCATGCCATGCGCCGGCGTTCCCGTGCCTTTGGGCGGGTTGATGAGCGCGTGCCCGGCGTCGCAATGCGCCGCGAAAACATCGGCCTCGCGCTGGCTTTGCGTATAAATCGCCCCGACCAGCCCGGCATTGTCAGGCGCACTTAGCATCGCAACCGCCTGGGCGACGTCGCCGGCGTAAGGCGCGATGAACAGCAGCGGCGCGAAAGTTTCCTTATGCATGATGGCGGTCTGGTCGGGCATCACCGCCAGCGCCGGCTCAACGACAAAGCCGTTCGGCGCTTGCTTTTCGAGCAGGCGCTTGCCGAAAATAAGTTTCCCGCCTTCCTGCGCGGCCTGCTTCTTGGCCTGTTCGAAGCGCGTAAACGCGTCGGCGTCGATCAGCGCCAGGTAGCCATAAGGATTCTCGGGATTGACGAGCGACGCCGTGACATGCGCCGACAAAAACTGCCCGATCGATCGTTCCAGGATCGCAACGGTTTTTTCCAGCATGTCGCGATGCACGATCAGCCGGCGCGTATTGGTGCAGCGCTGGCCGGTGGTGCCCAGGAAAGAACCCATCAGCGCGCCCAGCGACCATTCGAGCTGCGCATCCGAAAGCGCGTTTGAAATAATCGCGCCGTTATTGCCGCCCAGCTCCAATATGGGCGGGGCCGCATGGTTGCGTTTCTTGGCGAGCAGCGCCTTGATGCCCTGGCCCATGGCGACGCTGCCTGTGGCGCTGATCATATCCACCTGCTCGTGCGCGACAAGTATTTCGCCGACCTCGCGGCCGCCGATGGCCAACTGCAACAAATCATTATGCGCCCCCGCGGCGCTGTCGAAAATCGCCTTGCAGGCCAGCGCAGTCAGCGGCGTTTTTTCCGAAGGTTTCCACACCACCGCATTGCCCGCCAGCAACGCCGGGCCGCACGTCCAGTGTGCCACCGCGATGGGAAAATTAAACGAGGTAATCAGCCCGACCACGCCCACCGGCGGGCGCTCCTTGCGGCGCAGCATCCCATTCAATTCCGGCAGTGTCGCATCGTTGATGGTTTTAAGCAGTATGTCGGCGGCGGCGTCGACTTCGCCGGCCGCCTCTTTCGGCGTTTTCCCGGCTTCGATATGGATGATGTCGGCCAGCAGCTCGCGATGCGCTTTCAGCGCGCCAGCATAGCGTTCCACCAGCGCGGCGCGCTCTGCCCGCGTCTGCGCCGCGAACAGTTTTTGCGCGTGATGCGCTTTGGCGATTTTTTCGGAAAGCGACGGCAGCGTGTCTTGCGCGATAGTCGCCACCGTTTTGCCGTCGACAGGCGACGTTACCGCCAAGCCCGACGTTTCACCGAGCGATTGCGCGCTTTTCAAGGCCTTGAAAATATCCGTGATGCACAATGCGGTCATAAAAATCTTCTGTACACTCGCATGGCATAAACCATCCGAAGCAAAACCGTAAATTTTGTACCCGCCCTCCTACGCTCACTTCGTGAGCTTCCACCTTCGCTAAAGCTTCGGTGGACTTACGTCGTAGCGCACTCCTTCGCCTAAGAACGGCCTTCACGCGGCTTACGAAGGCGTAAGCCACCCGAAGCCGTAGGCGAAGGGTGGTGGGTAATGCAGGAATCGAACCTGCGACCCGCTGATTAAGAGTCAGCTGCTCTACCATCTGAGCTAATTACCCATCGCCTTGCGAATGCAAGGTAATAGGCGATTGTGCGGGGGAAGTAAACTGTTTTAAGCCGTATTGGGGAAAAGCATTATAGCATGATCTGCAAAAATTATCCATTGGTTTTGCTGCCGTAATTCGCATCTAATTTGCTGAATTAGGGCGCTATTTTTGCTATACTGAAATTAGCATAAAAAGGAGACCCGATGTCCGATTTAAAGCTGATGCTCCAGGATTACCGCCTGACCACCGCCGAAATCCTCTACCATCTTCCCGACCATCCGGTGATTTTGCAAAGCTATGTCTGGCAGGATCTCGACATTGCGCCGAAATTTCCGGTGCTGGAAAAATTCCTCGGTTTCTGGGAAACGCAGCTGGAAGGAAAGCTGCATTCGGTCAAGGTCGCCAGCGTCCAGCTTATCGCCCCGGCGCGGTTCGTATTCTGCAAGGGCGAGCTCAACGTGCATTAAACCGCACATCTAAACAATCCCGGAGACTATTAGGTACCGTCATCCTTGCGTAGGCAGGGGATCTCTTTTTATGCTTGCGCAAGTGGTAAGAGAGATTCCCGCCTTCGCGGGAATGACAAAACTGGGAAATCTAGAGCGTTTTGCTTTTAGTTCTGCGCTAGGCAGCCGAGGCGAGGCGCGCGCAGCGTACATTTAGTACGTGAGCACGCCGAGTCCGAAGGATAACGACGCGCAGGACTAAAATGGAAATGCTCTAGTTGTCTTCGCTTTCCATCTCGTCTTCTTCGTCGGAAACGTCGCTGCGGCGCTTGCGGTCGTTCTGCGGCTTCGATTTGACAAGTTTGCCTTTTTCCTCATCCCAGCGATATTGGAACACGACGGTCTTGGTGCCGGTGGTCACGATATCGCCATTGGCGAGCTGGAGCACGTCGAACCCTTTTTGCAGGGCTTCCTGGATGAGCGAGGACGATTGGCGCAGGTAACGCGGGTCCAGCATCATATTGGTGATTTCCGGGTCGGCGTCGGGGTTGCGGCGGGGGGCTGACGGCAGGAAATGCTTGGATGTCAGGTTGATCTTTTTCATGGGGTAACCTTATTGCGCCAATGGTTAAAATTTTTGTCGTTGTCGTGTTTTTCGGAATCTGTCAATTGCCTATGCCGCTCCCGGCCATGCGTTGCAAACATGAGATAACTCTGCATTTTTGCCACTTATCTGTCTTAGGAAATTTTACCCGGACTGTCAATATATATCGAGAGAGAATTTACTATTATATCCCGTTTATTAACCTTTAAATCTACTGGCCAGTCTAAAATGGCAAAAAAATGCCACACTTGCATAGTAGCGCAAGTGTGGCGAGGGGGGCTTTAAAGGGTCTTACTTATTTACCCTATCTGATGATCTGGTTGAGCGCCTCCAGCAAATTGTCGGCGGTCGAGATCACTTTCGTGTTCGCCTGGTAGGAACGCTGGGCAACGATCATGTCGGTCAGCTGTCCCGCCAATTCCACGTTCGACTGCTCGAGCGAGGACGGCGCGATTTTTCCGACGCCGCTGGAGCCGGGCTGACGCAAGTTCACTTCGCCCGAAAGCGACGACTGCGCATAGACGTTGCCCGAGACCGCTTCCATCTGGTTGGGGTTGGCGAATTTGGCCAGCGGAATTTTAAACAGCCGCTGCGTTTCACCGTTATTGAAGCTCGCGACCACGAAGCCGTTCTCGTCGATCGTCACGCCGAGCAGGTCGCCCACCGGCGCGCCGTTCTGGTTGACGAAGTTCACCTTGAAATCGCTGTTGAACTGGCTGAGGCCGTCGGACTTACCGATATTGGTAGCTCCGGGCGTCCCAAACGGTTCGCCGGCGGTGCCCCAATCGAAGGTAATGTCGCTCGGCACAGCGCCGTTCGTCCAGGTGATGTTCAGCTCCTGCGTCAAACCGGCGCTGATGTCGAACAAGCTGCCGTCGCCGTTGAACGTCACGATGCCGTTGGCGATCTGGCCGTTAGGCAGCGAGCTGATGATGTCGTCGGCAGGCACCGCGTACACTTCCACCGCCCAGGTATTGACGGCGGTTTTGATGAACGCCACCGTCAGGTCATGGCCGGTGCCCAGCGCGTCGAACACGCGAAGCGGGCGGCTGAACTGCGGCGGAATGCTGCCCGAAGACATGTTCTTCGTGCTGTCGGTCGCGCCGTAAGCGGGCCCGAGCGGGCCGGTGCTTCTGGCGGTAAAGCCGCTGCCGAAGGCCGCATGGTCGACCAGGCCGAGTTCAGTCACCACCGAGCCGGAGTTGATCGGCTGCGTCACCACCAGGCTGAGCGGGCCGGCCGGGTTGGTGACGGAGGTGCTGGCTTCCGCCAAACTATTCGCAATGATCTCGTAGGTGTTGGTGTCGATCACGCGGATGGTAAACAGGCCCGTAAGATTGGCGTCGGTAAGGCCGTTATAGGGGCCGCCGGTGGTGGTGATCTCAATAACGTCGCCGGTGGTGTAGCCGTGCGATGCATGTGCGATCTGCACTGCGCCGCTGCCTGCCGTCATGGTGAACGGCGCGACGGATGCGGACAATGTCACCGTGGTCGGCGAAAGCGGCGACCGGTCGGCAAAGGTGATCGTCGTCAGCGGGTCGTCGGCATTGATATCAAGGCTTGCCGCGCCGACCGGGTTGGAGATACTGGCGGACAGGCCGCTGGAATTATTGACCAGCGATGCCAGGCTTTGCAGCGACGAGAAGCGGTCGGTGCCGACAGCCACCTGCGCCAGTCCAAGCTCGCGCACCCAGTCGATGCCCGACTGAATGCTGCTGCCGGAGCCGGTGGCAATGTTTGAGCCGTTGGTGAAGCTAAGCGCCGCATTGGCATCGACGGCGCTTACGAACAGGCGGTTATTGACGATGCGTGCCGACAGCGTGGCGACCGAATTGATCGCCGTGGCCAGGGTGTTCAAATTGTTGAACTGGCCGAGCTGGGCGTTGGGCGAAGACGAGGTGTAGGTAAACGTGTAGGTATTGCTGCCGGTAGCGATTTCAAAGGTCTTGGCCGCCGCGGTAAAATCGTTGATGTTATGGCCCGAGCCGACATCGCCGGAGATGAAGATCTTCGTCGGGTCGGTCGCATCCAAAATACCGCCGGTGAAGGGGCGCATGTTCACGGTCGTCGAGGCGTTGCCGCCGCCGCCGCTTGCCGTAGCGGCCGTCTCGACCGAGATCTGGTAATGATCGTCATCGATGACGGTGACGATGAATTTATCGTTCAGGTCGGTGATGGGGATGCCGTTGATGGCCGAGCTGACGCCGGAAATCGTGACCACCTCGCCGGTGACCAGCCCATGATCGGCCTGGCGCACCAGCACAGTCGTGCTGTCGTCGGTGGTGGCGAAGGGCTGAACGGTGGAGGTGATGACGTTGGTGCCGCCGCCGGTCGCCGCAACGGTCGGATCGGCCGCACTGACTACGGTGATGTCATAAGTGTTGGTCGTCACGTTCGAGACGAGATGTGTGGTGTTGAATTCTGCGGCGGTAATGGCGCCGATGGTCGCCGGTACGTTGGCATAGGTAATGGCGTCGCCGTTGGACAAGCCGTGCGCCGTCGAGGTGACGCGCACGATGCTCGTATAAGGGCCGGCGCCGGTCTTGCTGATAATTTCCAGGGGAGCGGCACCCGTCGGCGAAGGCGCTGCGCCGGTTCCAAATGCCTCCGGCCCGATCGTGTCGGATGCCGGCTGCACCGCCCGCGCATTATCGCCCACGCCCGAGCCGGTCGGTGCGATGATGTTGCGGCCATAGGTGAAGCCGCCGTAGCGGTAGGTATAGGTAAGACCACCGCCGGTGCTGACGGTGAATTTATCGCCGCGCTCGATATGGTTTACCGCGGCGGTCAGGCCTAGGCTGTCGGGCACGATAATATCCTTGGCCTTGATGCCGAAATTCACCGCGTTAGCCGAATCGAACGCTGCCGTGCCGGCCGTGCCTGGGAAAATGGAGGTGGCGGAATTTAAGTTAGCGCCGATCGCCACGGTCGAGGTCGAGGCGGCAACGCCGGTCAGGTTTTGCACGTTGACGGTGCGCAAGCTGCTTAAGTTGGCGTTGGAAGTAGTATTGATGTTGCCTGCCTCGCCGGGAAGCCGGCCGTCGCGGTCGAGCGGCCAGGCTTGCAGGAAGAAGCCGCCGGAGTTTTTAAAATTGCCGGTGGAATCCTGACGGAACGAGCCGGCGCGGGTGAATAATACCTGCCCGCTCTGATCCGCCGCCGTGTTGACGGCAAAGAAGCCTTCGCCGGAGATGGCGATGTCGGTGGAGGAGTCGGTGGATTGCAGCAAGCCCTGCTTATCGACCTGCTGGCGATTGCCGCCGATGACGCCGCCGGGCGAATAGGATGAAGAGCTGGCCGCCGTGGTGACCAGGCTCTGAAACTGCGCCGAGCCGCCTTTATAGCCGATCGTATTGACGTTGGAAATATTGTCGGAGATGATGCCGATGCGGTTACTCTGCGAAGTCAACCCCGATACGCCCGAAAATAACGCTCCATATAATGACATAATCCTGCTCCTGTCTGTTAACTGTTGGTATTGTTATTGGTGGTGGTCGGCGCCAAGCGGATGGACGCCACTTTTTCAATCGGTATCGAAATATCGCCGATGGAGAGATAGACGCTGCCGTTGGCGCTATCGACCGAGGTGACGACCCCGGAGATAAAATTCGCCACGGCGATGTCTTCTTGCGCGCCGTCTTTGGCTAGAACCTTGATGCTATAAGTGCCGGCGGGCATGGGCTCGCCGTTGCTGCCCTTGCCGTCCCACACGAACTCGTTGCGGCCGGAGGCCTTGAGGGCCGGCCCGGTATAAACCGTTGCGCCGGTGCTGTCGGTGATGGTGACGTTGGCGGTGGTCGCTTCCTTGTTCAGGTAATAGACGAACGTCGCCTCGCCGTTTGCCAGCTCGGCGACATTGCCGCTGGCTTCGATCTGCTTGCCGATGTAGGAAACCACGCTGTTATATTGTGTCGCGCTATAGATGCTGATGAGCCGCTCCAGGTTTTTGTTGGTGTTGATCTGCTGCTCGACCTGGCTGAGTGAGGCAATCTGCTGCGTCAGCTGGTTGGTGTCGGCCGGCGCGGTCGGATCCTGGTTCTTGAGCTGGGTGGTCAGCAATTTCAAAAAATCGTCGAGATTGCTGCCGAGCTTGCTGCGCGCCGCATCGGTTTCGCTTTGCGACTGGCTGCCGGTCACCCGGTTGATATTGTCGTATGTACTGACGTCTATCATGACTGTCTCCTATATCGTAATGTCCAAGCCTTCGTTGACCTGCACCGCGTAGCTTCTCGAAATGACGTTAAGATCGATGGTCTCTTCCTCTGGCAACGCAATCGGCATCGCAGGCAGCGATTGCCGCGCCCAGGCCTGCTCCTGCGCTTCCTGCTGGCCACCGCGCAAATTGAAGCTCAGGCTGCTGCTATCGGCATTGAGGCCGGCATCGCTGAGCGCCTGTTCCAGGCCGCGCGAATCGCGCTGAAGCATCTCAAGCGTCTGCTTATTATCGGCGATGATGGTGACGCCGGTCTTGCCGTCGGCGGCGACATGCAGCCGGATGTCGAGCTTGCCGAGTGATTCCGGATGCAATTGAATCTGGATCTGGCTGCTGCCGTCGCGCAGCGCCGTCCGTATATGAAAGAGTACCTGCTCCGCCACCGGCGCTTGCGCCGTATGGCTCAGGAGCCGTGAAAAGGCAGCGACATTGGTCGCCTCGGCCGATTTCGCGCCGCCGCCGGGCGACACGCCGGCAATGGAAGCCGGCTGTTGGAACGTTTCCTTACTATCGCCGCCGCCGGTCTGGCTGCCTTGATTTCCGGAGAAATGATTGGCCGATGCCGACGCCACTTGCGCAGTAAGCGCGGGCGTTTTTGCCGCGTCCTGAACCGGCGCCGTTTGCGGCACGGCGATAATTTTTTCCGCGCTCACGCGCGCCGCGAGCGTATTTGCGGTTTCCTCTTGAACCGTCGCTTTGTTAAGCCCAAGCGTTTGCGCTAGTGCCTGCGTGCTTACCAACGGATCGGAGGCGGTTGGGTTAACGGTAGTATCATGGGCAATGGCTTTGTGTGCCTCGCCGTTTGCTCTCGCCAACAGCAATTTAAACGCATCCAGCGTGCCGGCCAGCGCCGCTTGAATATTTTCCAGCGATGCTTTGATTTGTGCGTGCTCGCCGCTATCGCTCAATTGCAGCAATACCGCATCGATGCCCGATTTCGCTCCGGCAAAAAATGCCGCCGCGTCTTCGCTGCCGCCATGATCTTGCAGCAGCTGGTCGAAACGATTGAGGTGGGCGAGCAAGGCGTTGAAGAAATCCACCGGCGAGCGCACGGGCGCCGACGCTTGCGCCGCATCAGGCGACAATCCCGCCGTAATGCCGAAAAGCACCGTGGTGGTCTGCACGATTTTGATCGAGGTGATTTCGATGGTCCCGTTGGTAAGGCCGCTGATTAGATCGTTGAGCTGTTGCTTGAGTGCAAAAATTTTATCGCGCAGTTCTTGCACAAGCTGTTTGTTGCCGCCTTCCGAAGTGACCACGGCCACATCCTTGCCGTCGTCCGCCGGCGCGGCATCTTGCGTTGCTTCCGCTTGTGCGTCGCCATTCTTAGCGGATTTAGTGGCGGCTTTCGCCGAAGATTTTCCTGATTTTGCAGCTGGCGCGGTATGGGCGCGATCATCGTCGACGGAGGTTTTTTCCTTTTGCGGTGCTGCGTTCTTGCCGGGTTTTTCGGCCGGCGCGCGCTTTTGCGCCTGCGCCCGGACCTCGTTATCCTGCGGCCTGGACCCGCTGCGCTTGTCATTCTTGCCGGCAGCATCCACCGATGTCTTCGCTACGGCCAGCACCGAAGCGACCGGATCGGCCTGGGTGCTTTTCGCGGCGGCCTGTTTGGCGAGCGCCTGCCCGCCGTCTTGCGCGCCGTCGCCGGCGTTCAGCAGCTCAAGAAAACTCTCCCGTTGCGTTGATGTTTTTACGGCCGGCTGGTTAGCAGCATTGATCGCCGAAGCGGCGGCCTTTAATTGCTGAGTCGATACTGAGGTCATACATTGTCCCGTATATGCGTTTGCGCAAACTCTTACGAAACATCTGTAATGCAAGCCCTGTGCCAAACCTCTCTTATCTCCCGAATTTGCTTGCAAATTCTAGGGGAACCCGGTCGTAAGCAATATTGGACGGCCCTAGAATTCCTGCGGAATTCGGGCCATGACGATTTTTGATGGACTAAACTAAGCTGAGAAAGTGATGCTTTGTTCGCCGGCGGCAGGCGCCGCCGTGGCATCGCCGGTCACGACAGCGGCAGCGGCCGCAACGGTTTCTTCCGCCGTCATCCTGGCATCGATTTCCTGCCAGGCTTCGCGCATCTGCTTCAGCTCGGCAACAATTTCATCGCAGGTTTCTGTGCTGTTGGAGCGATGGATGGAGAAAATGCGGCTGTCGACGGAGGCGTAAAAATTATAAAGCACCTTGGCGATGTCGCCGCCTTTTTCAAAATCGAGGCAGGCCTGCAACCCGGCAATCACTTCCGAGGCTTTGATCAGCAGGTTGAAGCGATCCTCGATGCGTTTTTCCTCAATGGCGGTTTTCGCCTGCTGGACGAAGCGGATGACGCCATCGTACAACAATATGATCTGCTTGGTTTTGGCCAGCGTCTGGGTTGCCGCCGCATAGGCCTGGTATTTGTGCTTTTGTGAAGGCCGCATATTTTTTATATCCTAATTATTTCTTGCCTCGTTCGTGGCGGTAATGCTTTGCAGCAGGTTATTGACGCGGGCGATAGCCTGCTCCAATGCCCCGAATTTCGCAAGCAATTGTTCACGCAGCCGGTCGACCTGCTCGTTGATCTTGATGATCTGGGCATTCAAGCGGTCGTCGCTGGCAGCGAGCGCATTAAGCGCCACGGCAAGCGATCCGGTATCGCGGGTAAGCGATGCCTCGACGGCATTATAGACGCGGTCGCCGAAGCCCTGGGTGGCCGTTGCCGTAATATTGGCCGCCGCCGTGCTCGAATAGAGCAGGTTGAGCCCGGAAAGCGCGCTGGTGTTCGGCGCGATCAGGCTGACGCTGCCGCCGGCATTGACGGTGGCGCTAAGCTGCACCGTCGTCGGCACGCCGGCAAGCGTATAGGAAGCCGAATAGCTGCCGGTGGCGGTGATGCCGACAGTGGAAAATAACCCGTTCGTATCCAACGCACTCGATTTTAAATTGAATTGATTGGACTGGCCGGCGACAATCGCGCTGGTAAAGACAAGCCGGAACTGTCCGGCGCCAACGGTTTCCAAAGCAACTGTCACCCCGGTTGATGCCTGCACATCGTTGAACGTACCCACTACCTCACCAAGCGTATAGCCTGCGTCCAAAACGATGGTCTGTCCGTTGATCGTAATCGAGCCGGATTTTATTTGCCCCGGCCCCGGGGTCGCCGACACGAAAGGATCTTCCTCATCGGCCAGCACCAATACTTGCGTCGTCTGAGTTGCAAACTGGTTTATGCTCAGGCTGAAATTGCTGACCGCAAGCGCATTGGTGCGCGAGAAGACCTGCAGATTCGAATTGTTCGACGCGAAGCTGAAAGTGAACGCCTCGCGTACCTCGTCGGGGTCAGTGGCGAGTACCGAGTCGAGCGTGCCTTCGTCGATGTTGAGAACGTTGCGCACCAGCGGGCTGTCGGCGCTCTTGGGCAAATCGGCAAAGGTAATCGCCGATTTGGCCAGCGACCCGCTGCTGGCGGCGACGATCATGCGCGAGGTGATGCTGGTGACCTGGCTGGTAATGTCATTGGTGACCTGCCTGAACGAGGCATTATTGGCGAGCAGGGCGGTGCTGACATATTGACCGCTATCGTCGACCTCCGTCTACTTGGCGACAAACGTTCTGAAATCGTTGTAGCTATTGACGAAATTGACGACGCCGTCCTTGATCAGATCGGTATCCTGCTTCACGTCGACGGTGAGCTCGGTAAGCGCCGGCGTTGTTTGGAACAAGGTGAATGTCAGCCCGCTCACCACGTCGGCGATATTGTTGCTCGAGCGGATAATGGTGGTGCCGTTGAGCGAAAATTCCGCATCATCGACTTCCTGCGTATCGGTGATGGTCGGCACCAGGTCGAACACATCGTCGGGGTCGACGAGCGACACGACTTCCACATTGGTAAGGTCAAAATTATTGGCGGTGCCGGACTGGGTCGCCACGAACGATAGCTGGTAATGCGTGCTGTCGACTTTGATGACGCTTGCCACCACACCGGTGTTGCCGGAAACGGTATTGAATTTCGCTGCGACGTTATTGAGTGTGTCGCCGTCGCTAAGCGTAATATCGACGCCCTTGAAGGTAAAGGTGCCGGCCTTGAATTCGCCGGCGGCCGGCGCGGTTTTGACCACTGCCGTATCGGCGCTGGCGATGACGAAGCTGCCGGTCGCCTGTTTCTTGGATTTGGCCAGGCGGGTGATCGAATCGATCGTATAGGATTGCGGCGTCGCGCCGGGGCTGGTAGCGACGGTGACATAGGTCGCGCCGGTAACCGCCGTGTTGGAAGTGACGCTGGTATTCGTGTAGGTGAAAATATTGCTGGATTGGTTGTTGATCCCGGGAGGATTACGCAAAAAATTGGCGGCATCTTTGAGTTTGCTAAGCAGTGTTTGAAACTCGCCGAGTACCGCAGCTCTTTCTCCGTTGATCTTGATCCTGTCTTGCAGTTGCGTGGCGGGAAAAGCCTTAGCGTCGGTCAGCCCCTTGATGATGGACTGGGTGTCCAGACCCGACCCCCCAGTCCCACCAAGAATGGTTCTACCGCCGCTGGAAAAGAAGTTACCAAGCGTTACTTGCGATACCATAACTCCCCCTTACCCAGCCCTTGTTTTGTTCCGTATGAGCATGCAATTACTTCATACAGTTCATGCAAAAACCGTGCCGGACTCAGGCCTTAATTCTGAAGCTCGGCAGTTTGTAAGCACTGCTGGTTGGCTTCAGCGTTACAAGCTCCGGCGAGTAAGTGACTCGTCCATCGCGCAGGCTGGTGTAGCGGGTAACAAACTGTCCCGACGCATCCTTGAAGATCGTAAAGGTACGATCGCCAAGCGGGTAAACGTTCGGGGCCTCTTGCGACGCCTGCTTCACCGCCTCATAACGATTCTGCTCAGCCGTCTGCACCTGTATATCCACCTGGGCCGAAAGATTGGCGGGCGGTAATGGTGCAGCAGGTTGCGGAGAGGACTTCACTGCCGGCGCAGCTTGCGGCGACGAGAAGCCCTGTATCGCAATCGGTTGTGTTCCAATAATACTGCTCATAATCTCCTCCTTTTCAGGATAGCCCGGGGTGGATTATGCCACCCCGGGATTCCCTTTAAAAGGTTGTTACTGAATCAGTTTCAGCAAGTTCTGCACCTGCTGGTTCGCCTGGGCGAGTACCGAGATACCTGCCTGCAGCTTCACCTGGTTGGTTGCAAAATTGGTTGATTCAAACGCGATGTCAGTATCGAGCAGGCCTGCCCTCGCAGCATCCTGGTTCTGGACGCTGGTCTGGATGTTTGCCGCCGCGAAGTTAAACCGCGACTGCAAGGCACCCACGTTGGCACGCAGGCTGGTAAGCGTTGCCAGCGCAGTATCTAAGGCAACACTCGCATCCGACGCGCTCAACTGGTCGAGCACGTTAAGCGTTACACCGTCGAACAAGCTGGAGGTGGTCGCGTTACCGATACTGACGCTTAGCGAGTCGCTCGCGGTCACACCGACCTGGAACGACAGCGACGCCTGACCCGTGCCTACGCCGAACGCCGTTTTAAGGGCGGTCTGCAGCGTTTTAGCCGAGTCTGCGTTAGCCAGGGAAAGCACGTTACCGGCATTGCGGAACTCCAGATACTTGTTGGGATCCGACGAGCTGATAAAGCGCGTGACAGAGTTGGCGCCGATCTGCGTACCAAAACTGGAAGCTGCGTAAACTTCCCCGTTGATGGTAAAGCTTATGGTGCCGCTGGTCGAGGAGCCCGTAGGCGCCTGAACAGAAATGCTATCCACATTCAGCTTGCTGAAATCGGCTCCTTGATAGCGAACCGAAGTGCCAAGCAGCGAACCGGTGGCATTGTAGCTGGAAACGTCACGCTTCTGGTAGAAGGTCACGCCGGCAAACGCCGCATCCAGTGCTTTGGCATAAGCCACAGCATCGGCAGTGTTGTCAACCGTAAGGCCGGTACCGCCGCGCAGCCGCACTTTGAACGACCCGCCCGTATCCGAAGAGAACAGGATGTCGCCATCGGCAGTCGGGGTGGTGTTGACGCTCAGGGCGGTGTAAGTGATGCCACCTACTATCACACTGAGATTGGCACGGTTCGAGGCGCCGGCATAGCTAGCCGTGAAGCCCTGAATCACACCGGCAAAGGCAGTGTTGGTCACGCTGCCTGCGTCAATACCCGTATTGGTTTGGGCAACCAGCGCAGTAGCACTGACGTTAGTCGGCGTCGTGATATTGCTGCCCGAGACAGCGATGGTAATACCGGTAGCGGCGGCAATCACCGTAGCGTTGTTGGTAGCCTGACGGGTACGAATCACCACATCGGTACCTTCACGAACGGCCTCGAACTGGTCGAACGTGTAGTTTTCCGCTGTGTTACCACGGTAGGTATTGAGCTTTTCCACCAGGTTATCAAGCGTTTCCTGGAGCGTTGTACCAATACCCACTTCCGACTGCGCGGTCGCAGAACGAACGTTAGTGGAGAAGGTGAACGCACGGCCGGCAATAGTGACGGATTGCGAGGCAAGGCTTGCCAGGGTTGCCGGCTCACTGAAAGCGATACGCGAAATATTCGCTTTTTGCGATTGCGAAGTGATCAGGCTCGATGCATCGCCGGTAGAACCATAGCCGATTACGCCGCCTTGCTGCAAGCCGGTCTGGCTGGCGCCGCTAAGGACAACGTTGAGCGTGGTCGTACCCGAGGCTACCGCCGCCAGATCGCCGCTGGCCGACAATGTGCCGGTAGCGTTGGCGGACGTACGGAAGTTGACGACATATGCGCCGCTGGTGCCGGTTATGTAAGCCGTGATGCCGGTAGTACCTGCGTTTGCATTCACACCCGCAACGATTTTACGGAGTGAATCGCTGGCGACTACGGTGTAAAGCGTAACACCGCCAAGCGTGATAGCACCCGTTGCAAAGTCGTTCACCGAGCTTGCAGTGGCGTTCACATCAAGGCTGGTTACGGCGGTAGCGCCATAAGAATAGATCTGCTGGTCGCCGTTGCCGGTTACGGTGTTAACGAACGTACCCGTGGTGCCGCGAACCGCATAAGCATTCTGGCCAAGCGTGCCGCCTGCGCGGGACTCGATGGTCAGCTGCGTGCCGTTAGCGGTCGCTTTCAGGCCGGCCAGCAACGCTTTGTTGGCAGCCGTCGGCGCGTTGGCGGACGAATCGTTCTGGACGTTGTTGATATAACGGGCGATGGCCGCTACCGCTGCTTCGCGGCTTACGATCGTGTCGCCGACAACCACGTTATTGGCGGCCGCCGTGGTGGTAGAAATGGCCAATGCCAAGGTGACGCCGTTAATGATGAAGGTTTGGGCTACAGCCGGAAGTGCGTTGGCCGCATCGTCGAAGTTGAAGACGAGCGTGCCGGAAGTCGCTTTATTGGTGTTGGTCACCGCTTTGACCGTATCCGACAGCGTGCCGTTGAGCAGTTTTACGCCGTTGAAGTTGGTCGAGCCGGTAAGGCGGTCGATTTCCGCTGAGAGCTGTTGGAATTCCTGGTTGAGGAAGCCGCGTGCCGCAGCGTCGAGCGAACCGGAACCCGCTTGCACGGCGATCGCTTTTTGACGTTGCAGAATTTCGGTGACCTGCGCCAGCGCGCCGTCGGCCACCTGCAAGAGCGAGGATGCCTGGGCGGAGTTGGTGAGAGCGGTTCTAAGAGTAGCGACGCTGGTTTTCAGCGAAGTACCGATGGAGAGCGCGGCGACGTCATCGGATGCTTGTACGATGCGGTTACCGCTCGACAAACGCGCGACCGAACTGGACGACGCATTGGCCGCTGCCGTAATATTCGCTTGCGCGAAATACGCGGAGATATTGGTGTTGATTGAGTTAGCCATAAAGGACTCCTACATGGATGTTACATTTTCGAAAGCTACATGCTTTCAACCGTAAATGAAGGCACTACGACCGACATTACTATCAGTATTACCGTAAACTCATTAAAATACCGTTAACAAGCATTCCGGCGCCTTAATTCTACTATCCTCCTGAATTATAATTATATTTCAAGAAGTCCCCGCATCCTGGCTTCCTGGTTCCAGCCAGTCTCTGCATAGATTTGCAAAGAAAAAGCCGGATCGCCGAGGTGATCCAGAAAACGGGCCAGGGCTTGTACCAAACGCACCACCATTTCTGATGGCAGCCCTGTTTCATGAATAGCACATGCGCACATAAGTGCAAGCTTAAAAGTTGCCATGCGCACGCCGATGATGGTGATGCGCTCTGACAGTGAATCTCCAAGTCCCGCGAACGGAAACAGCGCCAGCGAAAGCTGCATCGCGAGGACGCGCTTGAGGATGGGATCGTATGTTTGCGCGCCTTCCTTTTTCCAAAGCGCGCTTATTTTCTGGTAAGCGGGCAGGCTGTTTTCATCGGTGTGAATCAATACCTGTTTCCAGTCGAGCGACGCGCAAAGCGCCTGCTCCATTTCGGCGATGGTCTGGCGCAGGCGTTCCGACGGCGGCTTGCGCGTGGCGACGATCAGGCCGCACAGCGCATGCAGCAGGTTGAACGGGTCGTTGATATTTGGTTGCGCGGGCGGCAGGCTGCCCTCGGCGAGCGACATATATATAGGAGTGGCTTGCACCCAATCTTTTTTATCGACGCGGTCCAGCGAGCGGGCAACGCTGCCGATGCGCGCGAATATGGTCTCGAAGGGAGCGTTTGCATCCGTCGCCGCCGCGAGGAACATTTGATGTACCGCCAGCGCATCGTCGCTACTCATGCCGTCAGGCAAACGGTTCTTGAGCGTATGCGGCAATCGCTCCACATCCACCTTATTAAAAGCGGGCGCCTGTTCCTGCGCAAAGGCAAGCCGGGCGATTTCCGGGCAGGACAGCGAGGCGGTCATGACGGCCTTCTCGCCGAGCGCGCGCGTGACCCTGGGATAAAAATGGCAGGCATCGCCGAGAAACTCCGTTCCGTGCGTTTTATGGATGCCGCACAGCCCGCCTTCGAGCTTGACGCAAAAACCGCTTTGCGGATCCTTGCGCATGATCCACGGCGCATCCGAGTCGGAGCCGTTGCCCGGCTCCACCGCCGCAAGCAACTCCGGCGCATCGCTGCGATAGCGGGCGAGCGTGGTCTCATCCATCTGCATCGACCAGCCCTTGCAGCATGTATCGGCGCATTTATCGCCTAGGCAGGAAAATGCCGCCAGCACCGGCGCCTGGTAAATCTCGGTCATAGGTAAACCCTTTAGGATTCCTAGAGCGTTTTGCTTTTAGTTCTGCACAAGGCAACGGAGGCGAGTCGCAGCGAAGTGTACATATTAGTACATGAGCAAGACGAGTCCGAACGTTAACGCCGTGCAGGGCTAAAATGAAAATGCTCTAGTGGATAGAGTGTTTGCCGCACGCTTCCAGGCCTTGTAACGCATCTTCGGCATTGGGCTGGATCGCCAGCGCCTTCCTGAAATACGCCGCCGCCTGGTCGCCCTGGTTGCGTTCCACGAGCAGCTTGCCTTTATGGATATAGCCCCAATAATAATCGGGGCGCCGCGCGATCACACGGTCGAACATCATCTCGGCGGTGGTCGTTTCGCCCTGCATCAGCAGGCAGATGCCCTCGTGCTCGTCGATTTCCGGAATGTCCTGTATGGCGCGGGCGCGCGTGAACATCCGCACCGCCTCGTCATACTCGCCCAGCTGCGAATGGCAATCCGCCAGCAATATCAGCGAAAGATTATTGGTCGGGTCGACGTCGCCGGCCTTCTTGAACGCCTGCGCCGCCTCCTGCCATTTGCCCATGGCAAACCAGATCTGCCCCTGCTGCACATAAAAATCGCACACTTGCGGCGCCAGCTTGATGGCCATGTCGGCGAAGGTCAGCGCCTTCTCGTAATTGCCGGTAACGCGAAAGAGTGACGACATCATATGGTAGCCATGCGCGAATTGCGGATCGACGTCGAGCATCTGCCTGCATAGCTCGACGGTGTTTTTCAGGTCGCCGGCGGCGAAGGATTGCTGCGCCTGGGCGTAGAGACTCTGGGTTTGGGGGGCGGCATGCATGGGAATATCCTAGCTGAGCATGTGTTGCACTTTATAACTGTCGGACTGGAAGACATGCTGAATGCCGACGCGGCGCTCGACGTCGACCAGAAGCGGCGCGCGCGCATTGACCGAAAGCTTCACCTGCCCCGGCGAGCGATGCACCGACACAATCAGCAGCATGGCGAGATTGGCTTCGGCGATCTGCAATTCATTGCAGGCGGCGCGAATATCATCGAGCGAAAGGATGGCGTTATGGATTTCCAGCGGCAGCGCGATGAACGCCAGCGCCGACTCGTCGAGCGATTGCAGGATTTTGAACTGCTGCATTTTCTCGGAAGGGAAGTTTGCCAGTATGTAGTTCGATTTGTCGGGAAGGCCGAGCAGTCCTTTTGGGAAGGCAATCGCCTTGCTGAGATCGACGCTGATCTCGCCGAAACGCGACTGGATGGTTTCCATGAGCGGCAACTCCGACATGCCGGCATTGCCGGCGACTGAAACCTGATGATTCATCATATGTCTTCCTATTCTCATCGCAGCGCGATGTCAGTTAGTTTATCTTAAAAAATCCGAAAGCTTCAAGCTATTAATCCTTGCGAAGGCCTGAAACGAGGCCTGCAGGATGCCTTGGTTGATCGCTACCTGCGTCGATGCGGCGACTAAATCCGCATTGCCGATCTCTTCCTTGAGACCGGTCCAGTAAAGTGTCAGTGTCGTCTGCCGCTCCTCAAGCTGGTTGAGTGCGACTTTATTCGCGTTCACCGAAGATTGGAGGTCGGTCACGCCCCTGACGGCCTGATCGATCAGGTCATAGGCGCGCGCCAGATCGGCATCGTTATTTTCAATGTCGGCCCGCTTGGCAAGGGCGATGCCCTCCATCAATTTTTGAAAGGCCGGCGCATCGGCGCGCACGTTCAATGTCAAATCGACGGCTTCGTCGACGCGGGTGACAATATTTTGCGTCCCGCCTTGGTAATAGGTCGTATCGAGCGTACCGTCGGTATTGAGCGACGGCAGCTCGGTAACGCTTACCGGCTGGGTGTCGGTTTTGGCGCCGGCAAACAGGTAGCGGCCTTCGGCATTGGTGTTGAGCTGGGTGGCGATGGTCGAATAGTAATTCTGCAATTGCTGCCCGAACGCCAAGCTGCTTGCCGCCGCCTGGTTGCGCCGCAGCAGCACCAGGTTTTTCAGGTCGGTGCCGGTGGTGATGAGCTGCTCCAGCGCGTTGCTGGTGGAGTTCAGGCGCGATTCGGCGAGTTTGTTATTGTCCTGGTGCAGCTTGGTGCGGGCGATGCGGTTTTCCAGCGAGAGAAACTGCTCGGTCTGGCTGGCGATGCCGGTAAAATCCTGCGACTTCATGCCGCTGGAAAGCTGAGTTTGCAGATCGGCGAGATTCGCCTGCAGTTGCGAGGCATTTTTGAGCGTGATCTGCTGCATCCCATAGGTGCTGATACGGCCTATCGACATATTCTCCATCCTCTCGACATCATCATCATGTCATTCATCCCTTAAAACGCCTGTATGAGCGTATCGAACAATTCGCTGGCCACCGAAATCACCCGCGCCGAGGCGCTGTAGGCGTTCTGGTAAATCACCGTGTTGGCCAATTCCTCGTCGAGATTGACGCCGCTGATCGTATCGGAGCGTTGCTGGAATCCGTCCAGCAACACCTGCGCGTTATTCTTGGCCGATTGCGCCGAATCGGCGGTGGTCGAGGTGAACCCGACAATCTGCGCCGCATAGGACGAAAATGTCTGCCGGCTCTGGCCGAGGCCGCCCGCCGCCTGAAAATTGAAGGCGCTGATGCCAATCTGCGCCAGCCTTTGGATGATACTGTTATCGCCGGAGGCGCGCTCGTAGGTGTAAACGGGCGTATCGCCGGTGGGAGTGCTTTGCGTAAGCGTACCCAGCGCAATCAGATTCGGGTTGTCGATCAGCCGCTGCTCGACCGCCAGGTTGAGGGCGCTGTTTTTCAGCGTGTCGCCGCTGGCATCGCCGTTATTGCTTTCGAAAAAATTATTCAGCTCGAAATAATAGGAGAAGCCGCGGTAAGTGGCATCGAGCGGCGGCACGTCGTTGGGCCGTCCCTGATGGCTGCTGTCTTTGCTGTCGATGCCGATATTATTGGTAGCCCCGGTCGCGACGAATTTCAAATAACCGGTTTGTAGGGTGGAATATTTGCCGTTAGTAACCGGAAGCTCGACGCCGTTTTCATCCACGAGCATCGCCCTGGCCACCGGAGTATTGGTGGTCGGCGCCACTAGCGTGCCCTGGCCGGAAATCGCCGACGCCGAGAACCGGTTATTGAGCGTCCGCGACAGGTTATTATTGATGCGGTAACTCACCTGCGCCGTGCTGAATCCGCCCTGTCCGTCATCGACCGCAACGTTCGCGGTCACCGTAAAATAATCGGCGGTGGTGTTAAGGGTAGCGGTAAACAGGCCGTCGCCCTTGGTGCGCAGCGCCTCGCCGGCGGGCAGTTCGACGTAAGGCGGCAGCGCCGTTTGGCTCGCGACGTCGGCGGCGGGGCTGTTATCGGCGGCCGTATCCACCGTGATCTCGAAGCTGGTGTCGGTCACGTTGCTGACGGTTACGAACCCGCTCAGCTCCGCTACCGGAATGCCGTTGATGTCAACGCCCGGCGGCGTGGAAAGATAGATCCGGTCGCCGTCTTGCAGGCCGTTATCGACGCCCGTCTGGGTATTGATCGTCACCGTTCTGCTGCCGTTGCTGGTCACATAAGTGCTGGTCGATGCCAGATTGATAGTCGGTATGGTAGAGGTTACCGGCGTCAGGTTGTTGCCGTTATTATCGACCACCGTCACGCCGGTGACGTAAAAATTCGAGCCGTTGGCGGAAATATTGTCGAGGTCGAAATCGAAATCCAGCTGCGGCGGCGAGTCGGGGATTCGCGCGCTGTCGGACACCAGGCGTATATTGTTAAGATTGCCGACCTGGGCTTTGTTACCGGGCGAGCCGTAATAATGATTGAACTCGTCGATGATGCCTTGCACCGACGGATAGCCCGCGCCGGAGCCGTTATCGAGCGTGGAAAGATCAATGGTAAGCGGCTTGAGGCCGGCGGTTTCGTCGGCGTAGGGCGAGGCGATCGGCCGGCCGTTCTGGTCGAGCACGGCAAACGTGGCTTTGCCGTTCCACAGAGCAAAATCGCTGGCATTGAGCGGGCGCGTGCCGGTGTAGCTGTTGGCGCCGGGAAAGGCGATGCCGGCATTATGCACTTCGTTGAACTGGTCGCGCAGATTGGCGGTCAGCGAATTGAGCTGGCTTAAGATGTTGGGAATCTTGGTGTCGCGCAGTTCGACCAGGCTTTTGAGCTTGCCGGCGCCGAGAATGTGGGTGATGGAGCCGGCGACGCCGCTGGAAACGAGCGTGACCGGCTGGCCCGCCGGATTGCCCGTCGCATCGAGACGGTAGACTTGCAACGACGACAAGGTGGAATTGTCGATAAACGTATCGACCGCGCCGGCCGCGCTGTAGGTAAGCTGGTAGGCGCTGCTGTCGAGCAGGCTGACGCCGGTGGTGGTGAAGACGTCCACCGTGCCGTTGGCTTTCAGGTTGGTATGCAGATCGACATATTGGGAGATGTCCGCAAGCAGCAGGTCGCGCTTATCGAGCAGGTCGCCGATGGAATTGCCGCGCGCCACCGCATCGGCGATGCTGCCGTTGAGCGTTTGCAGATCGAGGATATTGCTGTTGATCGCCCTCGTCGCCACGGCAATGTCCTGGTCGGCCTGGAAACGTAAATCCTGGAGCCCCCGCGCCAGCTGGTTGGCTTGCCTTGCCAGCGTGACGCCGGCATTGACCGTGGCCACCCGCAGCGTCGAGCTTTCCGGCGTTAGCGCCAGCGATTGCGCCGAATTGAACAGGTTGCGCACATAGGCGTCGACGCTGTTTTGGCTGCCGGGCTTGCCGATGAGTATCTGGGTGCGGTCGTAATAGTCGCTGGCGCTGGCGGTCTGGGCGACGGTGGCGTTTTGCGAGCGGATGGCGCGCGTCAGGTAGTCGTCCACCTTGCGCGAGACGCTTTGGATGCTGGCGCCGACGCCGTTGCCGTCGAGATAGAGCGATTGCTGGTTGACGATTTGCCGGCTATAGCCCTTGGTATTGGCGTTGGCGATATTTTGCGACAGCACCGCCAGCGACTGCCGGTTCACATTCAAACCGGCCAGGGCATTATTGAGCGCAAGCGATAAACTCATGGGACTTCCTAAATAGTCTGGTTGAGCGTTACCGAAATCGTTTCGAACGGCGCGGCGCCGTTTATGCCTTTGTCGTCGTAGGATTTGCTGCGGTTGCTTTCGGCGACGACCGAGGTGATGGCCTCGACGATTTTATGGTTCACCTCTTTGGCCAGCAGCAGCTTGCGGTGATTCTCCTCCAGGATGTTGTTGAATACCTTCACCACTTCCTGCAAATCCTGCCTGTCCTGCGAGGGAATCGTGTCGACGACGTAGGGATGCTTGTCGATCAGTTTTTTATGCGCATGCAGCGCGCTGATCAAAAACAACTTCTCCTGCTGCAGCGATTCGATCTTGGCGACCTTCATGTTGGCAAGCAGATCGACCTCTTCGGCCAGCAACTGGGCAAGACGTGCCGTCAGCGTGATGACGTCCTGGATTTTGATGGTCTGGGCTTCACTGCCATTTACGGGCGCTGCGCCTTGCGTAGCCTGCATCGTCATGATCCTACCTCCTGTAACCGCAATAATTCCGTCTTGACATAGCTTGCAATTCCTATGCCACCGCCGTCGGCGATGATTTTTCCGTATTCCTGCGTCATTAAATTTTTATACACCTCGCCGGATTCCTCGTCGCCGAACGCTTCTTCGCCGATCGATTCGCCAAACATCTGCTCAACCATCTGCGCGATGAACAGCGATTCGAAATCCTTCGCCGCCTTTTCGACATAGGCCGGGTCGAGCGCGCCTTTGGAGAAGCGGTGGCCGGCAAGGCCGAGCCTGGCCAGCGATGCCGAGAGCAGCGCCGAGTCGCTATCGGCGCCCCTGGTCAACGCAACGGTCGTCGATGCCGGAATCGTCATGCGTTCCTACCGTGTCTGGATATCCGCCTGCAAGGCGCCGGCGGCTTTGATGGTTTGCAAGATGGTAATCAGGTCGCGCGGGGTGACGCCCAGCGCATTGAGGCCGGCCACGAGGTCGCGCAGCGTCGCGCCTTTCTTCAGCACCGCCATGCGTTTGCCCGGCCCATCATCGACCGAAACCGCCGCCGCCGTGGTGACGACCGTTTCCGCGCCTTCCGGCGCCAGCGGGTTGGGCTGTGACACTAGCGGCGTCTCCTCGATCTTGACGACGAGGTTGCCCTGCGCCACCGCCACCGTATCGATATTCACATTCTCGCCCATGACGATCGTGCCCGACGCCTCGTCGATGACGATGCGCGCCACCTGGTCGGTTTCGACCGAAAGTTTTTCGATCTCGGCAAGCAGTTGCGTAGTATTGTTCTGATAGACCGCCGGCACCGAAAGCACCAGCGTGCCTGGGTCGGAGACGTTGGCGATGCCCGGCCCGATATTGGCGTTGATGACCTCGGCAAGGCGATGTGCCGTCGTGATGTCGGGATTGCGCAGCGACATTTTCAGTTCGGGCAGGCTGTTGAGCGCGAAGTCGATTTCTTTTTCGACGATGGCGCCGTTGGAGATGAAGCCCGAGGTCGGCACGCCTTTGGTGATGGTGGTACCGCCGCCTTCGCTGGCCGCCTTGAAGCCGCCGATCGATACCGCGCCCTGCGCCACCGCATAGACCTCGCCGTCGGCGCCATATAAAGGCGTGGCCAGCAGCGTGCCGCCGGTTAGGTTGCTGGCGTCGCCCATAGCACTGACCGTAACGTCGACCTTGCTGCCGTTGCGCGAAAAAGCCGGGAGCATCGTCGTCACCGTTACCGCCGCGACGTTTTTGCTTTTAAGCTCGATGCCGCGCGTATTGACGCCCTGGCGCTCTAAAAAAGCGATCAGGCTTTGCGCGGTAAAAACGTTGTTCTTGAGTTTGTCGCCGCTGCCTTTGAGGCCGACCACCAGCCCGTAACCCATCAGCATGTTTTCGCGCACGCCTTCGAAGCTGACGATGTCCTTGACGCGCGCTTCGGCGCGCGCCGGCGCCGAAAAAGCCAGCAGGTAGCCAAACAGGATGCATGTGAACAGCAGCGGCATGAGGACGAACTGCAAAATCAACTCGTCGCGGCAAATGCGCGAGGGCGACGGGCTTTGGGTGGTCATGGAGTGGCTGGAGCATTTTCGATTTACCCGCTTACCTTTTGTCATCCCTGTGCAACCTTTTGTCATCCCTGCGAAAGCAGGGATCCTGTATGGGCCTGGGGAAAGACAGGATTCCTGCTTTCGCAGGAATGACAAGGAAAGAAGCGGAAATGCTTTAGTGGGCGTCATGGCGAACCTCGTTATGTCACCCCTCTATGAAAGCGAATAGCGTGCCAACTGCCCTTTCGATTATTTTTTCGTGTATTATGCATAGATCATGGCAAGTTATGCCAAAGCGCATTTGCGCGGCGCATACAAGCCCGCCGGTGGGTGGGCAGTTTTTTCCTGCTTCGAATCAGGGCAGTTTGCCTTGTTTACTCACGGTTAAAACTTGTTATAATAATGCGTCATGATTAAAATCAATGAATTTTCCAGCATCAAATCGGCCAGCGACATTAAAAAGCGCCGGAAGGTGTCCGCATCCGGCATTTTTTCGGAATTCCTGGTGGCGGCGGAAACGCGCGAGGCGACCTCTCCCGAAACACTTTCCGACGTGGCCGCCCCCAGCGCCGTCGCCAATTTACTCTCCCTTCAGGAAGTATCAGGCGAAATAAATGAGCGTCGCAAAATGGTACAGAGGGGCAACGATCTGCTCGACAGCCTCGAGGAATTGCGCCAGCAATTGCTCGCGGGCGAGGTGCCGCTGCACACGCTGCAACATCTTGGAAACAGGCTTTCTGCGCAAAAACAGATGGTTAGCGATCCGGCGCTGCTTGCCATCATCGGCGATATCGAGCTGCGCGCCGCCGTCGAGCTTGCCAAGCTGGAGATGGCCAACGCCGCCCGCTCGACCGACCCGACGGCGTAAATAGCGATTGTCACAATTTCTTCATTTGCTATCTTCCCGGCAACCCGCCAGAATTAACTAATATTCCTGCAACTCCTTGAAATCATGACCTCAGACGCATCGACAGAAGCCGCCGTCCTGCCCCGAAAAAAACTCGGGACGATCGTCATCGGCCCAAAAGTGTTGCGGAATTTATGTTTCGATATCAGCGATCATTACAGAAAAGATGAGCGCCCCCCTTCCCTGTTTGATGCAAGCCGCCCGCCGCAGTGGATCGATATTTTGCCGGCGCTGGCCAAGGCCGGGTTCGAAGTCGAGATCCCCGAAATTGTCGCGCTGGCCAATGCGCAAATGACCGCCGACGGGTTCTGTTTTTACGATCACATGGTCGATCCGTTTGCAAAAATGGGCAATAGCTGGCTCAGCGAGCCCAGATTCGCCGACCGCGCCTCGGCGCTTACAGACAATCCGGCTTTCGGCAATACCAACACCATCCCGTTTTTAAAGGCGGTGGCGGCAGGGAAATTTCCGCATATGCGCATCGTGCCGCCGGCGGCGGACGATGATAGCGACGCCGCAAAATATGTACGCGAAATCCATAAAGCCGCCGAGCAAGTAAAAACCGGGGACAAGGACGGTGCGATGGCAACCATCGACAGTGCCAACGAAGCCGTTAAACAGGCCAATCAAAACGCCAAAAAACGAAAAGTCGAGGGTAGCCGCGGCGAAGATAGTAAAGGCATCATGGATAAGGCCGCCATAGCCTGGGCCAAGCAATTGCCCAAGGATGACAAGCTGGTAATTGCCCTGGCAAATGACGGAAGCTTCTGCCAGTCCATTGACGAAGTGCGGCGTGCCAACGAAAATCAAGGCGTGTTGACGTTTATGAACACGCAGGCGCTGATCAGGCGCTGTTGTGTCTCAGAACTGCTGGGACAAATGAATGTAAAAAACTACGAAGGGGACGGCATCGACCACATCCTCAAGCTGCTCAATAACCATCTTGGCAGCGCGTTTAAAATTCCTCCGGGCACAGACCCGGCTACCTACCAAATGAACATTGAGAGTTTCTCGATGGCCACGATGAAGAAATTTGTTGAAATATCGCTTGAGCCGCCGCCTAGTAATGAATATCACGAACTCAAAAAAGATGGCCCTTGCGCCGATGCATTTTTCGATGCGGCTGCTTTGCTCAGGCAAATGGCGCCGCCGGCAGCACCGCCAAGCTCTTGGGCCGAAAGAGAAGGAGGCGGGCGGCGGGCCACCGACCGAACCACCGGCGAAGGTCGCGCGCTCCCATAAGAGCCACATTCGATTATAGACTTCCTGTGTAATTCACCGGTAGCATGAAGCCATAATTGAACCTATCCGGCAATTCGCTAGGGCAAACAAAAATGGTGGATTTTTGAGAACCGTAGCGGAGTGTATGTTTGAATACATGAGCAACGGAAGCGCAGAAAATCCACCATTTTTGGCAGCCATAGTAGAATTGAGGGATAGGTTCTTGCCTTTTGCCTTTCTTTTCGCTATACAGCCCCTTCTCTTAACGCTAGAATCGTTTTCTTAACTATTTCTTAATAGCAATCAGGGGTTAGAAATGGCCAAGCTTCCCAAGGGTTATAAACCGTCCGAAGACGAAAAATACATGAGCGCCAAGCAGCTCGAATATTTCCGCCAGAAGCTTGCGACCTGGCGCGAGGAGCTGATCGCCGAATCGCAGGAAACCATCAACAACCTCAAGGAAGAAAACTGGCGCGAGCCGGACTTGTCCGACCGCGCGTCGCTCGAGACCGAAGCCAGCGTCGAGCTGCGCACCCGCAACCGCTATTTGAAGCTCATCGGCAAGATCGACGCCGCGCTGAAGCGCATCGACGACGGCGAATACGGCTATTGCGAGGAAACCGGCGACCCGATCGGCATCAAGCGCCTCGAGGCGCGGCCCATCGCCACCATGACCATCGAAGCGCAGGAACGCCACGAGAAGCAGGAAAAGCAGTATATCGACGAGGAATAAACGTCCCCTATGAGCGTCCATACCCTCACCCACAACGCTTCCGACCTTCACTCCCTCCATAATCACAGCGCGCTAAGCTCGCTCGAAGGCGGCATCAGCAAATGGCTGCTCGTCGGCGGCCTGGCGGCGGCGGCTGTCGTGCTTGCGCCCGTCATATTGCCTTATCTGGGCATCGGCGGCGGCGTCGCGGCGGTGCTGTCGGAAGAATGCTGCACCATCGTCGGCACCAATTCCGGCGTTGCCGGCAGCCTCGCACATTTCATCGAAAATATTCCGGTCATCGGCAGCTACATCTCCACCGAAGGCGGCAAGAACATATTGGTTCCCGCCGTCACCATCCTCGGCGGCCAGGCCGCCGGCTCACTGGTTTCGCATTTCGAGAAAGCCGCCGGCCGCAAGGATACGTTCGGCAGCGCCATCCGCATCACGAGCCTGGGGCTTGGCGTCGTACTGTCGCTGCCGGTCATCCTGCCCGCCGTCGGCCACGGCGTGCAGTTTCTCACGCGCCTGGCCGGGCTCGACGAATTCGGCGTCAGCATCGCGCAATTCCTCGGCAACACGTCGAGCTGCACGTCGGTGGCCACCAGCAACGGCATCATGGGCGGCCTCAGCACGCTGGGCGCGCACCTGCCTTGCGCCATCCCGGCGGTCGCGGCATCCTTTCCGTTGCTCGTGCCGGCGCTGACGCCGACAGCGAACAAAACGCTGGCCGCGGGCGATCCCAACCATTTCATCACGCCGCAGCAGCAAGATTGGGTGGATGTCTATAACGAAGCGCCCGCCATCCGCAAGCCCATCTTGCAGAAATGGTTCCACGATCGCGGCTTCGATCCCGATTTTCATGCCGACGGCACCATGCATCTCTACAAGCACGATACCGGCCTAGCGCGTAGTTAGGTTAGTTCTTCCAGCTGCTGCACTTTAAGCAGCACGTCGCGCGCAACCGGCGCTGCGACGGCCGCGCCGCCGCCGCCATGCTCGATGACGACGCAACAGGCGTATTTTGGTTTGGCCAATGGCGCATAGCCCACGAACAGCGCGTGATGGCGCGCCTCCCACGGTAATAAATTCTGGTCCATGCCGCGCTGTACGATCTTGCGCACCTGCGACGTACCGGTCTTGCCGGCAAAGGCGAAGGCCGGTTCCTCGATGCGCTTGCCGTAGGCGGTGCCGGTGTCGCTATTGACCACCGCCGCCATCGCTTCACGGTTTAGCTGCAACAGCCCCGCCGAAATTCCCAGCGGCTTGAACGCGGGCTTTTCGCCGTCTTCGCCCACGATCAGGCGCGGCGTCACCGCCAGCCCGCTGGCCATGCGCGCGGTCATCACCGCCAGCTGCAGCGGTGTGGCCAGCACATAGCCCTGGCCGATGGCGCTGTTGATGGTATCGCCGGTTGTCCAGCGCTGCTTGTAGCGCTCGAGCTTCCATTGCTGGCTGGGAATGACGCCGGCATTCTCGCCAGCCAGGCCGATATTGCAGATGTCGCCCAGACCGAACCGCCGCGCCATGTTCGCGAAAGGCTCCAGTCCCATTCGTTCGGCAAGCGTGTAAAAATAGGTGTCGCAGGATTGCGCGACCGCCTCGTGGTAATCCATATGGCCGTGACCGCCTTCTTTCCAGCAATTGAACTGGTGGTCGCCGAGCATGAAATGCCCCGGGCAGAACACCGTCGCGTCGGGCGTGACGATGCGCGCTTCGAGCGCCGCCAGCCCGACCAGCATCTTAAAGGTCGAGCCGGGCGGATACTGGCCGCCGATGGCCTTGTTCATCAGCGGAATTTTTTTGTCGTTATTGAGCGCGTCCCATTCCTCGGTGCTGATGCCGCGGCTGAAGCTGTTCGGGTCGAATCCCGGCAGCGACACCAGCGCCAGCACGTTGCCGGTATCGATCTCCATCGCCACCACCGACGCGCTTTCGCCTTTCACCAGCTGCGCCGCCTCGCGCTGCAGCCGGCTGTCGATGGTCAGGCGCACGGTCTCGCCGGGAGCGCTCTGGGTTTTGCCGACTTCGCGCACCGGCACGCCATGCACGTTCACCTCGATCTGGCGGATGCCCGCCGTGCCGCGCAGGCGCGTCTCCAGCATGCGCTCCACACCGATCTTGCCGATGCGAAAATCCGGGAAGCGCATCAGCGGCTGGTCGTCTTCCGACAGTTCCTCCTGCGTCACCGCGCCGATATAGCCCAGCAGATGCGCCGCCTCTTCCTCGAGCGTATAATGGCGCAACTGCCCGGTATCGATGAATACGCCCGGCAGCGACAGCAGATGCAGCTCGATCAGCGACACTTCCTCCCAGGTCAAATGGTCCTTGAGCATTTCCGGCATCGTCGCCGCCGTCACCTTGGCCGATTGCAGCAGCTTGCGTTTTTTTTCCGGCAGCGCGATCAGGCCGGTGAGTTTTTCGAACGTGGCGCGGAAGGTCGGCTGGTCGAGCGAGCTGTAATCGAAGAACAGCCGGTAGTTTTTTTCGTTGGTCGCCAGCGGCTGGTCGAAGCGGTCGAGAATATTGCCGCGCTCGGGCAGGATGATCTGCAGCTTGATGCGGTTATTTTCCGAAAGCGTCGCAAACTCGTCCGCCTTCATGAATTGCAGATAGTAAAGCCGCCCGGCCAGCGCCGAAAACACCGCCGCCTGCAAGCCGCCCAGCAGCACGGCGCGGCGCGAGAAAATGCGTTGTTTATCGTTTTCTTTGGGCATGACAGGTATCAGGTATCAGGTATCGGGTATCAGGAAAACTAAAAACCGATCCCTGATACCTGATACCTGTCATCTCCCATGCTGTATCTGCCAGCGGCGGTGGTTGGTGTGCTCGTAGAGTATGTCGAACAGGCGGTGGAAAAACGGGTAGCAGCACATGGTCAGCGCATATTGGATCAGCACCGGCACGATCGGATGCGCCTGGCCGGAAAGCAGCGAATAGCCCGCCCAGCTCAGCAGGCAGGTGATGCCAAGCAGCAGCCCGAAATAGCCCCATTTGACGGCGAAGCCCTCCTTGATGATGTATTTGCGCTGCGCGTGCAGCAGCAGCAGGAAAAATACATAGAGCAGCGAGGACAGCCCGAGCTGCAGGCCTTGCGCCGCATCCATCACCAGTCCGAGCAGGAACACGAACCAAAACGGCATGTCGCGCGCATGCAGCAGCCCCCAGAAAAACACCGGGATCAGCGGCAAAAGCGGCATGAAATAGCTCAAGCCCTCGACATGCTTGGGCGCCAGGTACAGCAGCAGCAAAAGAATGGTAACCAGGCAGGGCGTCATCGCCCAAAATAGCAGCTCGAGGCGTTTAGGCACTGTTCTCATATTATTGATCCATTGCGTTGCCGTTTTCGCGGAGCAGACCGCAAGGCGACGCCCGCAGCGGGTAGCGGTAACTACCTGCCAGGGCGGCAACGAAGCGGATGCCCGCGAAAACGCAACCCGAAGGGACGGAGGCTTTTTTGCCCCGAAGTGCAAAAAATTCCTGACCGTAGTCCCGGCTACGCTCTGCAAATTTTTTGCACTTCGTCATCAAAAAATCCTTCCGTCGCAATGAGGTAAATAATATGAGAACAGTGCCTAAGCCGAGGCGGTCATTACAGGGAATAATCGACGATGCTGACATATTCGGCTTGCGCCGGATCGGCGAAAAGCTGCACGGCGATGGTGTCTTTTTCAATGAGACTGACGATGCCCACGGCGATGCCGCGTGGGAAAACGCCGCCGTCGCCGGAAGTGACGATGCGGTCGCCGACGGCGATGGTGGAATCCTTGGCAAGGTAGGTAAGCACCGGCAGCCTGCCGTCGCTTCCCGCCAATATGCCTTTCTCGTGGCTGCCTTCGATCATCACCGGTATGCGCGAATTCATGTCGCCCAGCAGCAGCACGCGCGCGCTGGTCTTGCCGGTTTCGATCACCCGGCCGATCAGGCCGTTTTCATTGATGACCGCCTGGTCCTTGGCGACGCCCTGCTCGCTGCCGGCGCCCAGCAGCGCCGAATGCGCATACGGCCCGCCCAGGTCGGAGACGATGCGGGCGGTGATGTAGCGGTTATTGGGCGCCACCACGACATTGAGCAGCGAGCGCAGCGAGGCGTTTTCCGCTTCCATCCGCTTGGCCACCGCCTGCCATTGCAGCAGCTGGCGGTTCTCATTACTCAGCGCGATGTTGCGCGCATGCAGGTCGGCCATTTCGCCGAACCAGGCGCCTATATCGGCGACGGCGTTCATCGGGCTGGCGGCAACGGCAAGCACGGGCGCGACGATGTCGGCGATGCTCGTGCGCAGCTTCACGATGGCCGGGTTGCCGGTCTTGCTCATCATCAGCATCACCGCCGCGAAGGTCATCATCATGATGACGCTGGCGCGGTAGAACCAATGCCTGGCGGGCATTGCCGTGAGATGGAGAGAGCCGGTTTTTTTGGAGGCCATGATCAGCCGATGTAAAATGTTACTTACGCGACCATTCTTACTTTTCGCATCCGCAACCGCAACTAAAAAATGCGCGCGCGCACATTTTTATTCACGCGCATTTGAAACAAATGTCATCCCGCATAAGCGAAGCGCATTGCGGGATCTCGTGCAATAGATGGAGACCCCGCAACAAGTGCGGGGTGACAGTTACTCCTGCTTAAACAGCACATGCTTAAGCGTTTCCGGATTCTCGAGCACTTTGCCCGAGCCCAGCGCCACGCAGTTGAGTGATTGCTCGGCGACGAAGACCGGCAGGCTGGTGGCGTTGGAGATGACCAGGTCGAGATTGCGCAGCTGCGCGCCGCCGCCGGTAAGCACGATGCCTTTATCGACGATGTCGGAAGAAAGCTCCGGCGGCGTCGATTCGAGCGCGACTTTCACCGCCTCGATGATCTGCCCGACCGGCTCGACGAGCGCCTCGGCGATCTGGTATTCCGACAGCACGATTTCCTTGGGCACGCCGTTCATCAGGTCGCGGCCCTTGATCTCGATCATCTTGCCTTCGCCGTTTTCGGGCGCGCAGGCGGCGCCGATTTCCTTCTTGATTTTTTCGGCGGTGGTTTCGCCGATGAGCAGATTGCCGTAGCGGCGGATGTAGGAAATAATCGCCTCGTCCATCTTGTCGCCGCCGACGCGCACCGAGCGCGCATAAACGATACCGCCCAGGCTGAGCACCGCCACTTCCGTTGTGCCGCCGCCGATATCGACGATCATCGAGCCGGTCGGCTCGGTCACCGGCAGGCCGGCGCCGATCGCCGCCGCCATCGGTTCTTCGATGAGGAACACTTCGCGCGCGCCGGCATTTTCGGCGGCTTCCTGGATGGCGCGGCGCTCTACCGGCGTCGAGCCGGACGGCACGCAAATAATAATCAGCGGGCGCGGGCGCAGGAAGCTGTTGGTGTTGTGCACGCGGCGGATGAAGTGCTTGATCATCTCTTCCGCCGACTGGAAATCGGCGATGACGCCGTCTTTGAGCGGGCGGATGGCGTCGATCTTCGCCGGCGTGCGCCCGAGCATCAGCTTGGCCTCGTTGCCAAACGCAAACGGCGTCATGATGCCGTGATGGTCCTTCATCGCCACCACCGACGGCTCGTTAAGCACGATGCCGCGGCCTTTCACATAGACGAGCGTGTTGGCGGTGCCCAAATCGATCGCCATGTCGGACGAGGCGATGCCGAGTAGTTTGTGGAACATGATATACCTAAAAGTGGATAAATGGATGTATCGATTAATAGATGAATTATGCGTCGTCTACAATTTCTTATTCATCGATTTATCGATTTATCAGCCTGCTTTAGGCAACGGCGATTGCCGCGCCTGCATGGCGCGTAATTTACACAAGGCGGCGATATAGGCAAGCGCCGATGCCACCGTCGTGTCGATGTCGCTGGCGCGGCCGTAAAACACATGGCCGTCCTGCGTTTCCAGATGCACGCTCACCTCGACTTGCGCGTCGGTGCCCTGGGTGATGGCGCTGACCTCATAGAGCTTCAAAATGGCCTTATGCGGCGCCAGGGCGAGGATGGCGTTGAAGGTCGCGTCGATCGGGCCGTTGCCGGTGGCTTTCGTCTGGCATGGCTTGCCGTCGATGCGCAGCGCCATCTCGGCGCTCTGCGGGCCTTGCGTGCCGCAGGTTACCTGCAGCGAGGCGAGCTGGATCGGGTCTTCGCGGCGCGATTCGGCGTCGACCAGGGCGATCAAATCCTCGTCGAAGATTTCTTTCTTCTTATCGGCCAGCGCCTTGAAGCGGTGGAACGCCTCTTCGACCGCGTTATCGCCGATATCGAAGCCGAGCTCGCGCAGCTTATCCTTGAACGCATGGCGGCCGGAATGTTTGCCGAGCACCAGGTTGGATTTGCTCAGTCCCACCGATTCCGGCGTCATGATCTCGTAGGTGCCGGCGTGCTTGAGCATGCCGTCCTGGTGGATGCCCGATTCATGGGCGAAGGCGTTGGCGCCGACGATCGCCTTGTTGACCTGCACGTGCGCGCCGGTGATGTTCTGCACCAGGCGCGAGATTTTGGTGATGTGCGTGCTGTCGATGTTCGTCTTGAAATCATACATGTCGGCGCGCGTCTTGATTGCCATCACCACCTCTTCGAGCGCGGTGTTGCCGGCGCGCTCGCCGATGCCGTTGATGGTGCATTCGATCTGCCGCGCGCCGTTGCGAATCGCCGCCAGCGAGTTAGCGGTCGCCAGTCCCAAATCGTTCTGGCAATGGGTCGAAATGATCGCCTTGTCGATGTTGGGCACGTTGTTTTTGAGATAGGCGATGAGCGCGCCGTAATCGTCGGGTGTTGCGTAGCCGACCGTATCGGGAATGTTGACCGTCGTAGCCCCCGCCTTGATCGCCACTTCCACCGCCTTGCATAAATAATCGCGGTCGCTGCGCGTCGAGTCCATCGCCGACCATTCGACATTGTCGGTGAAGCTGCGCGCCAGCCCCACCGTGCCCTGGATGATCTCGAGCACCTCTTCCTTCGTCAGCTTGAACTGGTATTTGAGATGGATGTCGCTGGTGGAAATAAACGTGTGGATGCGCGAGCGTTTGGCGGGCTTCAGCGCCTCGGCCGCCCGCTCGATATCGGCGGATTTCGCGCGCGCCAGCGAGCACACCACCGCGTTCTTGATTTTCCCGGCGATCTCGCGCACCGACTCGAAATCGCCGATGCTGGCCATGGCGAACCCGGCTTCGATCACGTCGACGCCCATCGCGTCGAGGCTTTCGGCGACCGCGAGTTTTTCCTCGAGATTCATCGACATGCCGGGCGACTGCTCGCCGTCGCGCAAGGTGGTGTCGAAAATGATGATGCGATCCTGGGTCATAACGCTTCCTATATGCTGAAGCGACAATTTGCCGGTAAAGCCGCCCTATGGCAACTATTTATTGCGGGCCGCCGCCAGCATGGCCCGCAGCCGCTTTCCCACGGCTTCTAGCGGGTGTTCGCTACCGGCGCGGCGGCTTTCCTTGAGGTCGGGCAAGCCGGCCTTATTTTGCGCCATCCAGCCTTTGGCAAACGCGCCGCTTTTGATGTCGGCAAGCAGGTGCTGCATTTCCTTTTTGGTTTCGGCAGTAACCAGATGCGGCGCGGCGATGGTGCCGCCATATTCGGCGGTGTTGGAGATGACCTCGCTCATGCCGGCGATGCCGCGCGTGGCGATGGCGTCGGCGACCAGCTTGACCTGCTGCACGCATTTAAAATAGGCGATCTCCGGCGCGTAGCCCGCTTCGACCAGCGTGTCGAACGCGGCGCGCATCAGCGGCGGCAGCCCGCCAAACAGCACCGCCTGCTCGCCGAACAGATCGACCTCGCATTCCTCGCCGAAGCTGGTTTCGAACACGCCGACGCGCCCGCAGCCGATGGCGCTGGCATAA
>JAGVLW010000037.1 GCA_020054105.1 Alphaproteobacteria bacterium
AGATCGGGCAGGTGCAAAAAGGCCGCCCCGGCACCATCTGGGCCAAGATGAACTCGCTGGTCGACGCGGAGATTATCGACGCATTATACAAAGCCTCGCAGGCGGGCGTGATTATCGAATTGGTGATACGCGGCATCTGCTGCCTGCGCCCCGGCATTCCGGGCCTGTCGGACAATATCCGCGTCAAATCCATCGTCGGGCGCTTCCTCGAGCATGCGCGCATCTATTGCTTCGGCGACGGCCACGACCTGCCCTCGCCCAAGGCCAAGGTCTTCATCGGCTCGGCCGACTGGATGCCGCGCAATTTCGACTGGCGCGTCGAGCTCATGGTGCCGATCGAAAACCCCACCGTGCACGAGCAGATCATGGGACAGATCATGGTCGCCAACCTGAAGGACGAGCGGCAAAGCTGGGTGTTGCAGCCCGACGGCAGCTATATCCGCCTGCCCAACACCGACAGCGCGCTGTCCGCCCATGAATATTTCACCAACAACCCCAGCCTGTCGGGCCGCGGCAAAGCGCTGAAAAAAACCAAAACCGGCGAGATATTGAAATATAAAGCGGCGAAGCAGTAGGCTCCTACGCAATCTTCAGTTTCAGGCCAAATACAGACAATACTTTGCTAATGGTAGCAAATTCGGGATTGCCTTTCTTGGAGAGGGCTTTGTAGAGACTCGCGCGCGTGATGCCGGCCTGTTTGGCGACCTCGGTCATCCCTCTGGCGCGAGCGGCAACGCCGATCACTTCTGCAACATAAGCAGTATCATCGCAGCCTTCCTCGAAGGCTATTTTAAGAAAATCGCGGACGTCTTTTTCGGTTTTCAGATACTTCGCCGCATCAAAAGCTTTCCAGTCGGACGGCATAGCGTGGGTATTTTTTCTCATCATTCATCTCCATTGATGCGCCAATTCCTTGGCGCGTTTAATATCTTTCTGCTGGCTTGCTTTATTTCCGCCGGCCAATATTACCACCACTTCCTTGCCACGGCGCATGAGATAAACGCGATAGCCTGCGCCATGATGAATGCGCAATTCGCTGAGCCCCTCGCCAATCGGCTGCACATCGCCGAAATTGCCTGACTTCACGCGCAACAGCCTGACGGCCACATGCTTTGCCGCCTGACGATCGCGCAATGAAGCAAGCCAGCGATCGAATTCGGGCGTGATGAACAGCTCAATCATCGCCATACTGTATCCTATAGAAAACAGTCTGTCAAGGGTTGTGGCTTCAAAGCCATGATGCTCCCTCTTGCCCCATGCCTTCGCTTCTGGCATAACCCCCGCATGTCAGAATTGGTCCTCACCCCCATTCACCACCCGTTCAAGAACGGTCGCATCGGCATTATCGATATCGGCAGCAACTCGATCCGTCTCGTTGTCTATGACGAGCAGAAGCGCGCGCCGGTGTCCATCTACAATGAAAAAGTCATGTGCGCGCTGGGCAAGGGACTGGCCACCACCGGCATGCTCAATCCCGACGGCATCCAGCTCGCCAAGCACACGCTGCGGCGCTTCCTCGCCATGGGCCGCAATATGGACATCGTCTCGCTCTATGTGATGGCCACCGCCGCCGTGCGCGACGCCAAGGACGGCGACGCTTTCGCGCGCTATTTGGAAAGCACCTACGATGTCGATATCGACATCATCACCGGCGATACCGAAGCCAAGCTCGGCGCTTACGGCGTCTGCGCGTCGATGCACAAGCCCAAAGGCATCACCGGCGATCTGGGCGGCGGCAGTTTGGAATTGGTATGGGTCGATGACGGGCAGATCGGCAATCACCAGAGCCTGCTGCTGGGCAGCCTGCGTCTGATCGACGAGGCGCGCGGCGACCGCGACAAGATGCGCAAACTGATCGATAAGCGTTTTTCCGAGCTGAAATGGATGGACAGCCAGCCGGTGCCAAGCTTTTACGCCGTCGGCGGCAGCTTCTGCGCGCTGGCAAAAATGCATATGAGCGCGGCGGATTATCCGCTGCATATCCTGCATGAATATAAGGTCGATGCGAAATCGTTCCTCGGCTTCGCCCGCGACATTGCCGCCATGAGCAACGAAAAGCTCGAAAAATTCCCCGGCTCGGCGGCCAGGCGCGTACCGGCGCTGCCGGGCGCGGCGATGATTCTCGAGAAGATCATCGAAACCGCCCGGCCCGACCATATTATTTTCTCGGCCAGCGGTATTCGCGAGGGCTACCTGTTCGAAAAGCTCGCCGCCGACGTGCGCGCGCAAGACGGCCTGCTCACCTCGTGCAGCGAATTCGCCAGCAAGGGCGGGCGCTCCTCGGCCTATGCCAACGAGCTCTTCACCTGGATGTTTCCGCTACTTACCGAGGAATCGGAAAAAGAGCGCCGCCTGCGCCTCGCCTTTTGCCTGCTGGCCGACATCGCCCAGCATATTCATCCCGAATACCGCGCCAACTGGGCGTTCCAGCGCATCATTTTTTCGGCGCTCACTCGCCTCACCCACCGCGAGCGCGTCAAGCTCGCCTTGGCGCTGTATCATCGCTACCAGTTCAAGCGCAAGGACGAATGGCCCGAGCTCAAGCTGCTCAAGGCC
>JAGVLW010000080.1 GCA_020054105.1 Alphaproteobacteria bacterium
ATAGTATATAAAATATACCATGTATGCTCAGCTTAGCCGATAGGGCATAAAAAACAAATGCTGATCTGCATTATCTGAAGCAATCATACTTATTAGTCTAGGAGAAAATATGTAGGATATTTTCCCGGCACAGGCGAGTAACCGTGCCGGGCAAAACGAAAAATGCGCTAATCGAACTCCTCGTCGGCATAGACGCCCCAGAGGTATTTTTTCTCCATCCAGCCCTTGCGGCCGGTCACCTGGATACGGCACCAGTCCTTGTTGCATTCCATCAGCCGGCCGATGACGGTGGGTTCGAGCTTGAGCAGCGGCTTGGCATCGGCGGCATAATCGATGCGCAATATCTGCGGCGCCTTGCCTTTGATCATGACGTTGCGCTTGCCTTCGAGCATGGTTTTGTGCACCCAGCCGCTGGTGCCCTCCCCGTCGCGGATCTTGCGCCAGAGGTCGTATTCCTCGATGACCTCCACCGGCATGCCGGCGCGGCGATATACCCATTGGATCGGGTAGCGCGTGCCCGGCCCGGTGCGGACGTTGGCCTCGTCGTTTTTAAGCGCCACGAAGCGCGGCAGCGGCAGGCCGGAATTATTGGCGGCAAGCAGCGGCCACGCGCCCATCATCATCAGCATTGCCAACGCCCACATCCTCATGGTTAATTTCTAAACCGATGCGGCATTTCTTGCAAGGCTTTAGGCGCAGGCGGAGCAGGCGCTGTCGCGTAACAATCCTACCTTGCGAACATGCATCGAAAGCGCATCGACGACCACGACAAAGCCGGAAAGCGACTGGCCGATGCCAAGCAATTCCTTAATCGCCTCCAGCGCCTGCATGCTTCCCAGCATCCCCGCCAGCGGGCCGATAATGCCTTCCTGCGCGCAGGTGATCTCGCGCTCCGGCAAGCCTGGAACCAGGCAGCGATAGCACGGGTGCGGCGCGCCCAGATACGGTTTGAACGTCGCAAGCTGCGCGGAAAAGCCGCTGATCGCCGCCGAGACAAGCGGCTTTTTTTCCTGCCTGCAGGCGTCGCTGATGGCAAAGCGCGTGGCGAAATTATCGCTGCCGTCGAGCACGATGTCGAACCCGCGCACCAGCTCCCGCGCATTATTTTCATCCAATCGCTTTTCGAATATCTCCACCGCGCAGTCGGGGTTGACCTCATGGATGCGGTCATACGCCGCCTGCGCCTTGGCGCGGCCGATATCGGCCGTCTCGAATAATATTTGCCGCTGCAAATTGGAAAGCTCGACGCGGTCGGATTCGACGATGCCAACCCTGCCCACGCCCGCCGCCGCAAGGTAAGCAAGCGCGGCGCTGCCCAGCCCGCCAGCGCCGATCACCAGCGCAGAACAAGCCAACAGTTTTTCCTGGCCGCGCGCGCCGATTTCAGGCAGCACAACATGGCGGGCATAGCGGCGTTTTTGTTCGTCGGTGAGTGAATCCATATGTCATCCTCGGCCTTGAGCCGAGGATCCATTCATTATATAGATGGATGCTCGGGTCAAGCCCGAGCATGACAAGCAAGAAAATTTACATGCCGCTCATCCTTAACATCAAATGGACGCTGGTCTACCTCCTGCTCATTCCTTTTGTGAACTGGGCGTTTAGCTGGACGCCGCTCTATGCGCTGCCCGACGGCGGCATGTGGTCGCCCTTCTCGCTGGTCGTCGGGCTGATATTAGTGTGCCGCGATTTCGCGCAGCGTGAGATCGGCCATTACATCTTCCTGCCGCTGATGATCGGCGTCGCCATTTCCTTCGCCATGGCGCCGCCGCAGATCGCCGCCGCCAGCGGCATCGCTTTCCTGGTGAGCGAGGCGGTGGACTGGGCAATGTATACGTTTACCAAAAAACCGCTCTCCACCCGCGTCATGCTTTCCAGCCTCGCCGGCGCGCCGGTGGACAGCATCATTTACCTGGCCGGCGCCAACATGGCCATCCCCGGCCTGTTTAGCTGGTGGACGCTTGGCACCATGATTGTAAGCAAGCTGGTGGGCGCGTATGTGGTGTATCGAATATTGCGAAAACAGGAAACGGGTAACAGATCACAGATTTAACTCTGCTTCCCGTTACCTGTCATCTGTGACCTATTCTGCAAACAACTCCGTAGACAAATACCGTTCCGCACCGGATGCGGCGATGACGACGATGGTCTTGCCCGCCATGTCCGCCCGCGCGCCGACGCGCAGCGCCGCCGCAATCGTCGCGCCCGAGGAAATCCCCACCGGCAGGCCTTCGAGCTTGGCCGCCTTGCGGGCGGTGGCGAAGGACTCCTGATTGCCGACGGTGACGATCTCGTCGATCACCTCGCGCTGTAAAATATCTGGGATGAAGCCGGCGCCAATGCCCTGGATTTTATGCGGGCCGGGCTTGCCGCCGGAGAGCACCGGGCTGTCCTCGGGTTCGACGGCGATGATTTTCACCGACGGTTTTTTCGCCTTCAGCGCCGAGCCGGTGCCGGTGATGCAGCCGCCGGTGCCGACGCCGGAGATGAAGACGTCGACTTTGCCGCCGGTGTCGCGCCAGATTTCCTCGGCGGTGGTGCGGCGGTGGATGGCGGGATTCGCCTCGTTCTTAAATTGCTGCAGCATGAGGGCGTTTTTATTGCCGGCGAGAATTTCCTCAGCGCGGGCGATCGCCCCTTTCATGCCCTGCTCCTTGGGCGTAAGCACCAGCTCGACGCCCATCAGCGTCAGCATCTTGCGCCGCTCCAGCGACATGCTTTCGGGCATGGTGAGGATGAGCTTATAGCCCTTGGCGGCGCAGATGAACGCGAGCCCGATGCCGGTATTGCCGGAGGTCGGCTCGACGAACACCGTATCCTTGCCGACTTTCCCCGACGCTTCCGCCGCCTCGATCATGGAAAGCGCGATGCGGTCTTTCACCGAGGAAAGCGGGTTAAAAAACTCCGCCTTCACCAACACGTCGGCGACGCATCCCGCCTCTTTCGCCAGCGTGTGCAAACGAATGAGCGGCGTATTGCCGATGGTTTCGATGATGTTGTCGTAAATGCGCCCGCGGCCGGGTGCGTCGAGTGTCGTGGTCATGCAGCGTCCTTTTTCGTTTTTTGCACACCAGTCGAGCCGAAACCGCCCTGCCCGCGCGCCGTATCGTCGAGCGCGTCGGCAACCTGCCAGCTGGCGCGCACGACCGGCGCGATCACCATCTGGGCGATGCGCATGCCGCGCTCGACGGTGAAACTCTCCTGTCCGAGATTAATAAGCAATATCTTTATTTCCCCACGGTAATCGGCGTCGATGGTGCCCGGCGTGTTGACCAGCGAAATGCCGTGCTTGAGCGCCAGGCCCGAGCGCGGCCGTATCTGCGCCTCGAAGCCGTCCGGCAGGGCGATGGCGATGCCGGTGGGAACCAGCAGCCGCTGCATCGGCAAAAGCGCAAGCGGCGCAGCCACCGCCGCCATCAAATCCATCCCGGCGCTGTGCGCGGTGGCATAATCCGGCAGCGGCAGATCCTTGCCGTGGGGCAGTTGTGTGATGCTTACTTGAATGTTTACGCTCATTATCTTTACCCTCAAATAATTATTTCTTTCCCAATGCTTTTCTGAATTGCTCACTTCCGGCAAAATTTACCCGCTCGGCAAGCGCTTCCATATCCAATAAATCAAGAGAACAGGAACGTGTGTGTATCATACCCGCGATAGAATCTTCCATTTGGTAGTTATCTACTACCATGAAAGGGCTGAGCAAATGGGAAATTACGCTAATCTGCGGGCTAAAATCCATTTCATCGCTTGCGATTTTTATCTCCAGCATATTTTTGGCACGATTGACTCTCATGCGATTCACATACATCGCATTTAAAATAACTGCCGCCTCGTCGCGCGTCATTCCATCCGCTAAGTCACGCTCTACCATCCGATGCCTTCTTTCTCAGATGCGCGATCATTTTCTCCACCAGTTTTTCCGCCAGTTTTTCCTTGCTCATGCGCGGCCATGGCTCGGTTTTTTTCGACGTGATCAACGTGATTTTATTGTTGTCCTCGCCGAAAATCTTACCGTCCGACACGTCGTTGGCGACGATCCAGTCGCAGCCTTTTTCTTTGCGTTTTTCCGCACCGAGCTTTGCAGCGTTGCCGGTTTCGGCGGCGAAGCCGATCACCAGTTTCGGGCGTTTCTTATGGGTGGAAATATGCCTGAGTATATCGGGATTTTCAACCAGCGAAAATTCCGGCGCCTTGCCTTTCGCTTTTTTTATTTTCTGCGCCGACGGTGTCACACGCCAATCACCCACCGCAGCGGCGCACACGGCGATATCCGCCGGCAAGGCTTTCTCGCACGCCGCCAGCATCTCGGCGGCGGTAGTGACATGTTTTACGCTCACGCCGGCGGGATCGGGCAACGCTGTCGGCCCGCTCACGAGCGTCACCTTCGCGCCGGCCGCCGCCAGCGCGCGCGCAATCGCATGGCCCTGCTTGCCCGACGAGCGGTTGGCGATATAGCGCACCGGGTCGATCGCCTCATGCGTCGGGCCGGAAGTGACCAGCGCCTTGATTCCCTTGAGCGCCAAGTAACCAGTACCAAGCACCGCTTCTATTTTCTTCACAATCGCTTCCGGCTCGGCCATACGCCCGGCGCCGACTTCGCCGCAGGCGAGCATCCCCACGCCCGGCTCGATGATTTCCGCGCCGTCCTTGACGAGCTGCGCGACGTTGCGCTGCGTCGCCGGATGAATCCACATCTGCGTGTTCATGGCGGGCGCTACCAGCAGTTTTTTATTATTGGCAAGCAACGTGGCCGACGCCATGTCGTCGGCGATGCCATGCACCATTTTTGCAATAAGGTCGGCGCTGGCGGGTGCGACGACGATCAGATCGGTCTCGCGCGAAAAGCGTATGTGCCACATGTCGCGCATTTCGTCGGGCGCGAAAATATCGGTCGAGACTTTATGGCCGGAAAGCTTCTCGATCTCCTTCAGCGACACGAATTTCGCGCCGCCTGCGGTGACGATGACATGCACGCCGATTTTTTTCGCGCGCAATTGGCGGATTAATTCCGGTGCCTTGATCGCCGCGATGCTGCCGCTGACGATGAGGGTGATGGATTTAGCCATTATTCCACCATGCCTTTCAACCGATACAACACATCCAGCGCTTCTTTCGGCGATAACGTGTCGGGGTTGAGGGATTTTATTTCTTCGGCGAGCAATGCACTTTTCGCATCGATGGTGGGTACGGCCGGCGCGCTATAGGAAAAAAGCGGCAGGCTGGCGGCGGGCGGGCCTTTGGCGGCTTGCTGCGCTTCCAGCTCGTGCAAAATATCGGCGGCGCGCGCGATGACGCCGCCCGGCAGCCCGGCGAGTTTCGCGACATGGATGCCGTAGGAGCGGTCGGCGGTGCCCGGCGCGACGGCGTGCAAAAACACCAGCTCGCCTTTCCATTCCTTCACCTTCATCGTGTGACACGAAAGCGCCGGCAGGCTTTCGGTCAGGCCGGTGAGCTCGTGATAATGCGTGGCAAACAGCGCGCGCGATTTAATGGTGTTGTGCAGATGCTCGATGGTCGCCCAGGCGATGGAAAGCCCGTCGAACGTCGCCGTGCCCCGCCCGATTTCATCTAAAATAACCAGCGAGCGCGCCGTCGCCTGATGCAGGATCGTCGCGGTTTCCACCATCTCGACCATGAAGGTCGAGCGCCCGCGCGCCAGGTCGTCGGCAGCGCCGACGCGCGAAAATAATTTATCGACGACGCCGATATGCGCACGTTCCGCCGGCACGAAACTGCCCATCTGCGCGAGGATGGCGATCAAGGCGTTTTGCCGCAGGAAGGTCGATTTACCGGCCATGTTCGGGCCGGTCAGCAGCCATAGGCGCTGCGCTTCTTCGAGGTTGCAGTCATTGCCGACAAACTGCTCGCCGCTTTGCCTGGAAAGCGCCTGCTCGACCACCGGATGCCGCCCGTCTATGATGTCAAACGCCAGGCTGGTGTCGATTTTCGGGCGCGTGTAGCGGCGCGACACTGCCAGCTCGGCAAGCGCCGCATAGACGTCGATGGCGGCAAGCGCGCGGGCGGTGGCGGTGATGCGCGCTTTATCGGCAAGGATTTTTTCGCACAACTCCGCAAACAATTCCAGCTCGAGCTTGAGCGAGCGGTCGGCCGCCTCGCCGATCTTGCGCTCGAGCTCGGAAAGCTCGACCGTCGTGTAACGCAAATTATTGGCAAGCGTCTGGCGGTGGATGAACTCGGCGCTCACTTTCGACTGATGCGTCTGCGTGATCTCGATGAAATAGCCGAGCATGTGATTATGGCGGATCTTAAGCCCGCCGATGCCGGTTTGCTGCGCGTATTTCTGCTGCAGCGCCGCCACCATGCGCGCGCCCTCGTTTTTGAGCGCGCGCAGCTCGTCGAGCGCGGCATTGTAGCGGTCGGCGATGAAGCCGCCGTCGCGGGCAAACAAGCCGCATTCCGGCGAGATCGCCAGCTGCAAATTTTCGATGAGCGTTTCGTGACCGCCAAGCGCGTCGCGCAAGCCCGCCAGCCCGTCGGGAAGCTCCTGCTGCATTTCCAGTTGCAGGCGCGACTGGTGTGCCGCGCTTAAGCCGCCGGCAATGGAAAGCATGTCGCGCGGGCCGCCGCGGCCGAGCGCCAGGCGCGACAATGCGCGCTCGATGTCGGGGCACATTTTCAGCAGCGCGCGCAATTGCAGCCGCAGCGACGTCGCCTGCGTGAATAACTCCACATGATCCTGCCGCGCGCCGATCTTTGCCGCGTCGGTCAGCGGTGCGCTGAGCCAGGAAGCGAGCAGGCGCGCGCCGGCGGCGGTGACGGTTTCGTCGATGGTGGAAAACAGGCTGCCGCGCTTGCCGCCCGAAAGCGTGGCCATGATTTCGAGGTTGCGCAAGGAAGCCGCATCGATCTGCATATGCTCGGCCGCGCGCTGCTGTTTCGGCGGGTCGAGGGAAACGGTGGCGTTTTTTTGCGTGAGCTGCACATAATCGAGCAGCGCGCCGCACGCAGCCGCCATGCTCGGTGAAAAATCGCCGAACGCCGCCAGCGAGCCGACGCGGTAATGCGAAAGCAGCAGCCGCTCGCAGCGGCGCGGGTCGAAAATGCTGGCGGGCTGGAGCGTCAGCTGCGCTTTCCAATCGGCAGGAACGACGTCGGCGCCGTTATCGGCCACCAGGATTTCGCGCGGGTCGATGCGCGCCAGCTCGGCGGCAAGGCCCGCCGCCGACAACGGCAACACATGAAACTCGCCGGTCGAAAGCTCGATCCAGGCCAGCGCCGCCTCGCCTTGCGCCTGCGCCACCGCCGCCAGGAAATTCGACGTCCGCGCGGAAAGCAGCGATTCCTCGGTGATGGTTCCCGGCGTGACGATGCGCACGACATCGCGCTGAACGATGGCTTTATAGCCGCCGCGCTTTTTCGCCTCGGCCGGGTCTTCCATCTGCTCGCAGATGGCGACTTTGCAACCTTCGCGGATGAGTTTTTCGAGATAGCTGTCGGCGCTATGCACCGGCACGCCGCACATCGGCACGTCCTGCCCGGCATGCTTGCCGCGCTTGGTCAGCGCAATGTCGAGGATCTGCGACGCCGCCTGGGCGTCGTCGAAAAACAGCTCGTAAAAATCACCCATGCGGTAAAACAGCAGATAGTCCCGATGCGCCGCCTTGAGCGCCAGATATTGCTGCATGGCGGGGGTAATTTTTTCCTCCCCCCCTTGAGGGGGGAGGTTAGGAGGGGGGGTCCCTCGAGAGTATTCGCCAGTCGTACCACCCCCCACCCCGCCCTCCCCCTCAAGGGGGGAGGGAGAAATCCCTTCCAAAACCGCCGTTTGCTTGCCTATCGCCATTGTCATCAAAACTTAATACACATTAAAGTTTGGGCAGTATAATATAGCGGACAAAGTTTGAAAGGGATAAAATCATGACCGCCGACCCAAATCAGCCGCCAGCCGAAACTCCGGCGACCATCGCCAAGGCCATATTGGAATTCCCGATGGCGGGAGGCACGTTCGCCCAATTCCTGCAAACCGAGCTGGTATCTTCGGGCATCCATTGGGAAGCACGCGCGATCAAGCTTCCCCATGTCAGGAACATGTCCGCGCCGCCCATTTCCTTTAAAGGAACAGCCGCCCTGCAATTGCTGCTGGAGCGGATAGGTCAGGAAAATGGCCTCAAGCCTACCGCAAACGAAATGCATAATGCGCAACGGATTCTCTCGCAGTTAGGTAACCGCGAAGAAACCATGGGCAACGAATCCGCGCAGGCATTGCGCCAGGGCGAAACGGCTGGCATCGCAAAATTTGCTTTCGAGTCCGGCACCGACACCCACGAAAGCCTCAGCCGCATCCAGGCGCTGTTCGAAAAACTTTCCGCGTCGCTCGACATCTCGCTGGATAAGGGCAAAGGTCCCGGCGGCAGGGGCGGGCGGGGATAAACGGCCAATAGAGTTTGAAAGGGATAAAATCATGACTTCCTCCATTGCCCCATCCAATTTCAGAACCCCCAAACAGATCGCACAAGACATTTTAAACACTCAGCTCGCAGACTCATCTTTCCAACGATTGCTTTCACGATATTCCGTCGAGGATACTGATGAAGGTCACATGAATTTCGACAAAAACTGTGTTGAATTGCTGGGAAATTTAGAGGCAATCGCCACTGGAAGAACATCCACTTTATCGCTGGGTGATGAGGTAATGAATCTAATCGAAGAGATCGCCAAAGATTGCGAGCTTAACGCTCAGAGGTTTAATAAATCCATACATCCCGAAACTAGAGGCGGGGACGGCCTTATAGAAATGCTGTTGCGGCAAAGAGGAGCGAGAAAGCGCGGTCTTACAGAACCAACAGCGGCAGAACATGAGTCTTTTGATGCCGACGCAACAAATAGTTATTATGCGGAAAAGCGCCTGGCGAAGGCGATTCACGAAAAAATGCCCCCACTTTTTACTGAGCTCATCCAAGCCCTGAAGCGCGAGCAAGGTAGAGGCGGCAGGGGCGGGCGGGAATAATTATGATAGAGGCGATAAAAGACAGTAACGCAGACATGCTGTTACGCACTATCAATGAATATGATACCGGGCTGCGCGATGAAAAAGAAAAGTCCCTGACTGCACCGGTTATATTAGGCATGCTGGTTGCGGAGGCAAGGAGCTGCGCCACTTTCGGCGGAAACTTCGAGCCGTGCCGCATGCCCGGCCCCCTGCCCACCGGGGAAACCAGCACGCCAACGCCCATACGCATCATCCAAAAACGACTCAAAGAGTATACTGCCCTGGTGATGGCGATATGCGCACCTATGGTATGTACGCCCGATGATAAATTACAGCTTGCCGCCAAAGCGCCCGAGCTACTGGAAGTTGCTATTCAAAGGCTGGAAGAAGAATCCGATCCCACCTCCTGGCGCCGCCGGGCGGCAGGGAAACTAAGGCAAGAACTTCTTCCCAAATTGCAAGAGCTGAAGGCGCAATTGCCGGAGGTGCCGCAAATCGACAAGGCCCTACAATCCGGCGGCATGGGCGGGCGGGGATAATCGATATTTTCCTTGCAATCGCCGCTTTCTTGTGCGATGCACATTATTCCTTTTGTAAATCATAAACTTATGCTGCATTGCAGCAAATGTAGTGACTAGTGGCTCGTGACTAGTGACTCGTACTATTTAAATCACGAATCACGAGCCACGAACCACGAGTCACGGGCTTATGGCCAACGAAAAAGAACCGATCACCGACGAAGAGGCGCTAGCCTACCACTCTGAAGGCCAGCCCGGCAAAGTCGCGATCCTGCCCACCAAGCCGCTGATGACGCAGCGCGACCTGTCGCTGGGCTATTCGCCGGGCGTGGCGGTGCCGTGCCTGGAGATTCAAAAAGACCCAGCCAAGGCCTATGACTACACTTCGCGCGGCAATTTCGTGGCGGTGATTTCCAACGGCACGGCGGTTCTTGGCCTCGGCAATTTGGGCGCGCTGGCCAGCAAGCCGGTCATGGAAGGCAAGGCGATTCTGTTCAAGCGCTTCGCCGACATCGACGCCATCGACATCGAGGTCGACACCAAGGACGCCGATGAATTCATCAATTGCGTCAAGCTGCTGGGCCCGAGCTGGGGCGGCATTAATTTGGAAGACATCGCCGCGCCCGAATGTTTCATCATCGAGCAGAAGCTGCGCGAGCTGATGGACATCCCCGTGTTCCACGACGACCAGCACGGCACGGCGATCATCACCGCCGCCGGGCTCATCAACGCCGCGCATCTCACCGGCCGCAAATTCAAGGACATCAAGATCGTCGTGCTCGGCGCCGGCTCGGCGGGCATCGCCTGCCTCGAGCTGGTCAAGCGCATGGGCATCAAGCACGAAAACGCGCTGCTCGTCGACAAGACCGGCGTGATCTACGAAGGCCGCACCGAAGGCATGAACCAGTGGAAATCGGCGCATGCGGTCAAAACCAGCAAGCGCACGCTCGCCGAGGCGATGCAAGGCGCCGACATGTTCATGGGCCTAGCCGCCAAGGGCGCGGTGACGCCGGAGATGGTCAAGTCGATGGCGCGCAACCCGATCATCTTCGCTATGGCCAACCCCGACCCGGAAATCACGCCCGAGCAAGTGCGCAGCGTGCGCAAGGACGCGATCATCGCCACCGGCCGCTCCGACTATCCCAACCAGGTCAACAACGTCATGGGCTTCCCCTACATCTTCCGCGGCGCGCTCGATTGCCGCGCCTCGCAGATCAACGAGGAGATGAAGATCGCCGCCGCCGAAGCGATCGCCGCACTCGCGCGCGAGGAAGTGCCCGAGGAAGTCTGCGCCGCCTATGCCGGCCGCAAGATGGAATACGGCCCCGACTACATCATCCCGGCGCCCTTCGACCCGCGCCTGATGACCACCGTGCCGGTCGCCGTGGCGCAGGCGGCGATGGCAAGCGGCGTCGCCCGCAAGCCGATCGTCGATATCGACGCCTATAAAAAAGAGCTGGCGGCGCGGCGCGACCCCACCGCCAACTCGATGCAGCAGATTTTCGACAAGGTGCGCGCCAACCCGCAGCGTGCCATCTTCGCCGAGGGCGAGGAGGAAAAAATCATCCGCGCCGCCGTGCAATGGCGCGACAACGGCTACGGCCGGCCGATCCTGGTCGGGCGCGTCGAGCGCATCCACGAGATCATGAAAAAAATGGGCGTCGCCGATTACCGCAGCATCGAGATCGCCAATGCCGCCAAGAGCGAGCATGTCGACGCATATATCGACTATCTCTATCCGCGCCTGCAACGCCAGGGCTACCTCTATCGCGACGTGGCACGCATGGTCAAGAACGACCGCAATATTTTCGCCGCCTGCATGCTGCATGCCGGCCACGGCGACCTGATGATGACCGGCATCACCCGCAACTACACCGTGTCGCTGGAAAACATCACCCGCGTCATCGACCCGAAACAAGGCGAGTTTCTCTTCGGCATCACCATGGTCGTCGCCAAAGGCAAGACCATCTTCTTCGGCGACACGGCGGTCAGCGAATTGCCGGAGCCGGAGAAGCTCGCCAACATCGCTATCCGCATGGCCGCCAAGGCGCGCAAGATGGGGCATCACCCGCGCGTGGCGCTGCTGTCTTACTCCACTTTCGGAAACCCGATGCGCGAGAAGTCGGCGCGCATCCGCGACGCGGTGAAAGTGCTCGACGGCATGAAAGTCGATTTCGAATATGACGGCGAGATGTCCGCCGACGTCGCGCTCAACAAAGAGATGATGAGCCTGTACCCGTTCTGCCGCCTTTCCGGCCCCGCCAACGTGCTGGTCATGCCGGCGCTGCACACGGCGCATATCTCCTCCAACCTGATCCAGGAACTCTCCGACAACGTGACCATCGGCCCGATCACCATGGGCCTGTCGCGGCCGGCGCAGATCGTGCAGATGAATTCCAGCGTGTCGGAAATCCTCAATCTCGCTGCCATCGCTGCCATGGAAGCCATCGAAGAGCAGCAAGGCAAGGTCCGCCCGCTGGCCAAGGGCAAAAAGGCGAAAGCCTAACCCTCGTACACGTCCTTGCGATGGTCGATAGCGGTGATGACGACGGTGTGTCTTGCGGCATCGATCAGGTAGATCACCCGCCAGTCCCCTACCCGCAAACGACGCAGGCCGGACAGGTTATGTTGCAGCGGCTTGCCGAAAAACATCGGCTCCACGGTCAGTTTCTCCTCAATCGCGTTCTTGACGCGTTCGCGAATGGTTTTCGGTAAAGCGGGAATATCGTCGTCAATGACGTCGGGACGATATTCAATATGCCAGGTCATTTCCAGGCATCTTTATGGGGAATATTCTTTCCGCCCTTGGCCAGGCGCTCTTCCGAAAGTTTGGAAAAATAGATATCCTCCTGCATTTCAAGGCCGAGTTTTATCAGCTCTTTTGCCGCCGCGGACAGGCTGCTTCCCTCATGTTTGGCAAACAGGGAAAGCATGCCAAACAGCTGTTTGTCCATGGTAATATTAACGCGCGGCAGCTCGGTAGCCATAGATACCCTTACTCATGATGAAAATCTAAGTGTAACACTGGTGTGTCACTTTGTCAACGCTTTCGGGCCGGTGCGCAAAATGCTTGGAATTTACGCCTGGTCATTTATATTTGCGTCATGCCTTTTGACGCGTCGCTTTATTTCCCGCAATGGCAAGGCGGTCCCAACGGGGGAAAAGTCGCCATAGGCAGCCGGCTCTTGCATGAGCGGCTGCGCGGGCATTTCCCGTTTAAGCGCGTGCCCACCGACGATGCGGCAAGTCCCGCCCCTAAGCAGAATATCTGGCATTACGAGGCGGTGTGCACCAACATGAAAAACGCGCTGGCCGTCCTCGCCGAAGCGAAACCGCGCGCGCTGTTTACGCTCGGCGGCGATTGCAGCATCGACGTGCCGGTCATCGATTATTTGCACGGCCAATATCCCGGTACGCTCGGCGTCGTGTGGATCGACGCCCATGCCGACATCAACACGCCGCAAAGCTCGCCCTCGCAATTTTTCCACGGCATGCCGCTGCGCGCACTCTTGGGCGAAGGCGACGGCCGCATCGGCGCCATGCTCAAACATCCGCTTACGCGCCGCCAGGTGATCTATGCCGGCATCCGCAGCATCGACGCGCCCGAGCAGGACTATATCGCGCAGCATCGCCTGCCGGTGCTTTCCAGCGACGCCATCAACAAGGGTGACTATGCGCTGTTCACAAGCTGGCTCGCCGAAAGCGGCATCGGGCATCTGCATATTCATTTCGATCTCGACGCGCTCGACCCGTCGGAGTCCATCAACACCACCTACAAAATCGCCCAGGGCATCAAATTGCAGGCGATGGCCGATTTCTTGCGGTTCCTGCATGGGCGGCAGATGAGCGTCGGCTTCACCGTGACCGAATACGCGCCCGATGCCGAAACGCCAAACGCCGGCGAGATCGAGAAAATCGTCGCGCTGATTTCGGCAGTCGTCCCCTTACGTAAAATCCTCGCCGCGTAATTATTCCCGTGAATTCGCAGTAAGGCAGTTAGTGCGTCTTAGCCAAACGGGGAACCAATTTCCACCATTCTATCCAGATGCGCTTGAGCTCTGATTTCATGCATTACTTGCGCGTGTTGTTCGTGAAGCACCGCAGCAGCCGCTTTAGTTCTGGCCATCGCTTCGAGTTCCGCCATAAACGTTTCTTTGCCGCCAGGAATGTCAAACCGCTTTACCAGTTTTCCGGCGTCAAAGGCTAATTTAGGATCGGACAGCGATTCGACCGCTTGGATGCCGTGCATATCTTCGCCGCTCCCTTCAATCAAAGTCACCATGTCTGCTACGGGGAACGCACCCGTTCTCGTAAGGGTAACAAGCCTTTCCGCCTGATAGCCAAGAAACCCCAGCCCTTCTTTATTTGCTTCTGCAAAAGCTAGAAAGTCACGCTTAAACGCTTCGGTCTTTTCATGATCGATTGTCATATGCACTCCCATTGTTAATTCTAACAACGAATGTAGCAAAGCTGAATATATAATGCATGTTAATTATTTATGACAACATACTATTCTATTGATTATAATATGTTATTTAAAATCCTCGCCGCGTAGCCGGTATTGCGCCGCGATCAGCGCCGCCTTGCCCAGGCGCAGGCTGGCGATCGAGCCGATGAGGATGAACGGAATCCAGATGGCGGCATGCAGCCAGTAGGGCGGCGCGAATTTCATCTCGAAGATGGCAGCGAAGATTCCGGCCAGCGCGCCGATCAATAAGATACCGAAAAAGGCCGGGCCGTCACCCTGCTCGTGCTGTTTAAGCGCCAGGCCGCAGGCGCTGCATTGATCGACGATGGTAAGCAGGCCGCGATAGAGCTTGCCTTCGCCGCAGCGCGGGCAGCGCAGCAGCCTCAATGATGCGCTGCCTTGGGAAATCCACCCTTGCTCACGAATTTAACGCCGAAATAGCCCATCGCCGCCAGCGAGAGCAAAAAGGCGACGAGCAGGTTCGTGCCGGTGAAGATTTTTTCGAAGGCCGGCATGAGCTTGTTGGCGAAATCGCAATAGACGAACACGAATAAAAACAGCCAGACGACGTCGACGAAATGCCAGTACCAGGCGGCGAATTCGAAGCCCAGATGCTTTTGCGGGGTGAAGTGGCCGTTATAGGCGCGGCGCAGGCAGACGGCGAGGAAAATCGTGCCGACGATGACGTGGAAGCCATGGAAGCCGGTCGCCATAAAAAAGGTGGTCGCATAGATCCCGTCTTTGAAGCCGAAAGCGGCATGGGTATATTCATAGGCTTGGCAGGCGGTAAACAAGATTCCCAGAATCACCGTGTACCACAGCGCCTGGATGGTGCTTTTATTGTCGTTATGCAAAATCGCGAAATGCGCCCAGGTGACGGTGCAGCCCGACAGCAGCAGGATCAGCGTATTGAGGAACGGCAAATGGAAAGGATCGAACGGATGGATGCCCGCCGGCGGCCAGACGCCCTGCGCGATCGCCCAGGTCTCTTCCAGCGGCAGTTTCGGCAGGGTGCTGGCGCCGAAGAACGCCCAGAAGAACGCCGCAAAAAATAATATTTCCGAGGTGATGAACAAGACCATCCCGGCGCGCAGGCCGCGGCTGACCGCCGGCGTATGCGCATTATCGACCCGCGCTTCCTTCACCACGTCGCGCCACCAGGCAAACATGGTATAGAGGATGCCGGAAAGGCCCAGCAGCAGCAATATCGCGCCCGGCGAATGCTTATGCATATACAGCGCCCCGCCGAGTACCATCACAAATAACGACGCCGCGCCGACCGCCGGCCACGGGCTGGGATTCACCAGATGGTAAGGGTGGGTCTGGCCGGAATGGTGATCGTGGTGGGACATGGTTGCTCCTTGTGTCGCGAGTGTGGAGTGTAGAGTTTGGAGTATGGTAAGGCGTACTTATTACCAAACTCTAAACTCCACACTCCAAACTCATTTTTTACTTCAAAAAATGTATATGACAACGTAATTGTTCCGACATTTTTCATTTCGGGATCGTCCATGATCGCCGGGTCGATGAAATAGGAAATGGGCATGTTGACGCGCTGGCCGGCCGCCAGCGTTTGCTCGCTGAAGCAGAAACATTCGATCTTGGTGAAATACGCCCCGGCGGCGAACGGCACGACGTTATAGACGGCGCGGCCGGTCAACGGCCGGTTCTCGCGGTTATGGGCGACATAATGCGTAAGCGTCCGCTCGCCGACTTTCACCGCCTGTTTTGCGACACCCGGCGCAAAGTCCCAGCTAAGATGCGGGTCGGTCTGCGCATCGAATTCGACGATCAGCGTGCGATCCACCACTTTCCCACCGGCGGATGCGGCCTGCTGCGGCGTGCCGCCATAACCGGTCATGCGGCAAAACAGATCGTAAAGCGGCACCGCCGCATAGGCGAGCATCAGCATGCCGGCAGCGAGCGCGAAGAGGTTCAGGGCGAGGGAATTATTAGTACGATTGGGCATCGGATTTATAACCAGGCTTAGGGCTTAAGGCTTAGGGCTAAATTTAATGAATCCTCGTCCTAAGCCCTGAGCCTTAAGCCCTACCCACCCATGCGCATCAGGGTAATCGCATAGAACAGCGCCATGACGGCCAGCAACACCAGCAGCAGCGCGACATTCTTGCGTTTTTGGGTAATGTGCGGTTGGCCCAGGGGCAAGGAAATCTACCTTTATTGCTCGTTCCCGGTTTTGTTGCGGCGGACGAAATCGAGCACCAGCAGCAAAAACAGCGTAAACAGGCTGCCCAATACGAAGCTCGCTCCCATCAGATAAATGGTGCTTTGGGTGAATTCCAGCAGCGCCTGCGAATTCTCTGGGGTCATTTTACTTTCCATCGTCGTCTCCTAAAAGCGTGTTTATATCGGGATGCGTAGCCAGCTATCCGCCATCATCAGCGTAAATAGCACAAAAAGATAATAAATGGAAAAGCGAAATGTTTTACGCGCCCATTTATCTGAGGAATCGCCCATCACTTTGTAAATATGGTGCAAAAACACTATGCCCAGAGCTGCTGCCCCCGCCGCATACAGCGCGCCGGCCATGCCCAGCAGCGGCAAGGCCAGCGTCGCCGCCACCAGCAGCAGGCAATAGCCCAGCATTTGTTTTTTCGTATGTTTAGCGCCCAGGACCACCGGCATCATCGGCACGCCCGCCTTGGCGTAATCGCCGTTGCGGTAGAGCGCCAGCGCCCAGAAATGCGGCGGCGTCCACAGGAAGATAATCATGAACAGCAGGAAGGATTGCAGCGACACGTCGCCGGACACCGCCGCCCAGCCGATCATCGGGGGAAAAGCGCCCGCCGCGCCGCCGATGACGATATTTTGCGGCGTCGAGCGTTTGAGCCACATGGTGTAAATTACAACGTAAAACGCGATCGCGCCCGCCAGCAGAAACGCCGCCGCGAAATTGACCGCCAGCCCCATCAACATCACCGATAAAGCCGCCAGGAACAGCCCGAAGGCCAGCGCGTCGTCGGGCACGATACGTCCGGCGGGAATCGGCCGCCTTTGCGTGCGCGTCATGATCGCGTCGATGTCGCGGTCATACCACATATTCATCGCCGTGCCCGCGCCGGAGCCCAGCGCAATGCAGGCAAGCGTGAGGATCTGCTGAAATGCATTGAGATGCCCGGCGCCGGCATTTTGCGCCACCACCATCCCGGCCAGGCCGGTGAATACCACCAGCGACATCACGCCGGGTTTCATCAGCGCGATGAAGTCGCGGACGGTGGAGGAGGATAGCTCATGGGAAGATGCAACTACATTCATATTAGTGATCATAAGACGCTAAAGGACCCAACGCCACAAATTCCCGCGCGGCTTTAATAACCGGCTCGGGATTATTGAGATACGCGCCTTCATTATCCATGTTAAGGACTTTTGCAATCTCCATATGCATAGTCGGTGGAAAACATCTACTCATCCATGCGACTTGATCTCCGTTTAACTCTTCGGTATTGGCTTTAGGCATATTTTCCGGGATACAAAAGCGTTTTTGCTCCACCATATAATCATCATATTCTTTCAACATCAGTGATACGAAAGTGCGTTTTTTGGGTGGGTTCATCAAAAACGTAACCGCCTCGGTAACCGGGCCGGCCTTTTTCATTAAACCCGGAAAAGCTTCGCTAATAAGGGGCTCGGCTTTATTCGGGTCTATATGCGATTTTATTAATCCCCAATCATAGAGAAGGGTGTTTATTGGGAACCGGCTACTATCTTGATTCTCGGAAAACCGCAATAAAAGTTTAAGCAATTCGAGCGCTTGCTTGTCTTGAGGCTCGTCCTTAAATTGAACGTATTGCCGAAGCAGTTCCGACGGATCGATCAATGTAAGAGTTTTAAAGATATAAAGATTAACCAAAATACAATGGTCCGCTTCCATTTTTTTAAGAAAAAATGAGCGGACCGGTCTTTATCTTCCGGATTATTCTCTACGGGCGCTAGTGAATCGAAACGAAAATTTTGTCGGGAATTGTGATTTTTGGACTGAAGCGACGGCTTTTGCTGTGTCCACCACACTCTGATCGGTTGCCCGGGTGCCAGAGCTTTTCCATAAATCACTTGCACGATCTGGAATTCATCGGAATAGCTATCGCCATCCTTTATCCATTTTTCCTCGGTAACGCCGCCAGGACGTTGAACCCATTTTTTCGGTGCATGCCGTACTTCGGCAATCGCATCACTTTTCTGCAAGTTTTCCAACAGCGACAGCCTATCCGTCATCACGCATGTCGGCGCTTTAGCAAAAGCTGGGGAATTACAAAATAGAGCCAGGCCGGTGAATACCACCAGCGACATCACGCCGGGTTTCATCAGCACGATGAAGTCGCTGACGGTGGAGGGTGCCGAGTGCTGAGTGCTGAGTGCTGAGGAAACAGTAGGCATTATCTGTCTGCTTATGGAAATTTACTGTAAATCTCGCTACGGTTCTTGAAATGCAGTAAAGTTAAACTACCATCAACTTCGTGCCTAAACCCTAGCCGATATTTTTCAACCCGCAAACGGTAATAACGGCTGAAGCCATCCAATTCTTTGACTGTTTCATAAGTGAGTAATTCTTCTATATTGGAGGCATCTTGCAAATCCTGAAGCGCGGAAATAAGTTCATCGCGTAACATGCCACGGGGAATCGCTTTCATATCTTTGAGGAAGGATGCGCGATAATTGACGCGCATGGTCAGGTTTTGAGCTCTTTCGTGATTTCTTCTTCGCTCACCGCCGGGGAAGTGCGGTACGCCTCATCCAACAGATTCCCCAGCGTTTTATCATCGAAACCATCCAGGCGATCGGCAATCTCTTCGGCGAGACGGTTAATGAGCGCGGGATCGTGCAACATCTCGCGCATGCTGGCGAGTATACGTTGCTCCATAGCCGCCAAAACCTGGTTTTCCTGCGGTGTATTACTATGTTTTTCCATGGTCTTGATTATATTCCTATTCAGGCTTCGCGTCAAATCGAATCCTCTAGGCCCGCTCGCGCCCGTAGTTTTCTGCATAAATATTACTTGGTCATCTGCTCATCTAATAATCCAGTCATCTACTTGATAACCGGCTGCGTCTCGAACGTATGGAACGGCGGCGGCGAAGGCAGCGTCCATTCCAGCGTCGTGCCGCCGTCCCATTGCTTGGCGGGGCATTTCTTGCCGAATTTCAGCGTATAGAAGACGAGGAAAAGGAAAAGCACCGCCGAAGCCGCCGAGATATAAGAGCCGATTGAGGAGACATAGTTCCAGCCGGCATAGACGTCGGGATAGTCGGGAATGCGCCGCGGCATGCCGGCCAAGCCCAGGAAATGCTGCGGGAAGAAGGTGAGGTTGGCGCCGATGAAGAACGTCCAGAAATGCAGCTTGCCCAACCATTCCGGATATTGCCGGCCCGACATTTTGCCAAGCCAGTAATAAAACGCCGCGAAGATGGCAAACACCGCCCCCAGGCTCATCACATAATGGAAATGCGCGACGACATAATAAGTATCCTGCATCGGGATATCGAGCGCGGCGTTGGCGAGCACGACGCCGGTGACGCCGCCCAGCACGAACAGGAAGATGAAGCCGATGGTAAAGAGCATCGGCGTCTCGAATGTCAGCGAGCCGCCCCACATCGTGCCCATCCAGGAGAAAATCTTGATGCCGGTCGGCACGGCGATAATCATCGTGGCGATCATGTAATAGGCCATCGTGTCGGCCGACAGTCCGACCGTGAACATATGATGCGCCCAGACGATGAAGCCGAGAAAGCCGATCGCGCTCATGGCGAACACCATGCCGAGATAGCCGAAAATCGGCTTGCGCGAGAAGGTGGCGACGATCTCGCTGATGATGCCGAAGCCCGGCAGAATAAGAATATAGACTTCCGGGTGGCCGAAGAACCAGAACAGATGCTGGAACAAGACCGGGTCGCCGCCGCCGCCGGGCTGGAAGAAGCTGGTGCCGAAATTGCGGTCGGTCAGCAGCATGGTGATCGCGCCCGCCAGCACCGGCACCGCCAGCAGCAGCAGGAACGCCGTCACCAGGATCGACCAGGGATAGAGCGGCATCTTAAACAGCGTCATGCCCGGCGCGCGCATGTTAAAGATGGTGACGATGAAATTGATCGCGCCCAGGATCGAGGAGATACCGGCCAGATGCAGCGAGAAAATCGCCATGTCCACCGCCATGCCCGGATGCGAGGTGATCTGCGACAGCGGCGGATAGACCGTCCAGCCGGTGCCCGCCCCGCCATCGACGAAAGCCGAGCCCAGCAGCAGCAGGAAAGACGGCGGCAGCAGCCAGAAGCTGATATTGTTCATGCGCGGGAAGGCCATGTCGGGCGCGCCGATCATCAGCGGCACGGCGAAATTGCCGAAGCCGCCGATCAGCGCCGGCATCACCAGAAAGAACACCATGATGAAGGCGTGCGCCGTGAGGATCACGTTGTAAAACTGGTAGTCGCCGCCGAAAAACTGGTCGCCCGGCTGCGCCAGCTCGATGCGCAGCATCACCGAAAAAATCGTGCCGATGACGCCGGCGACCACCGCAAAGATAATATACATGATGCCGATGTCTTTATGGTTGGTCGAATACAGCCAGCGGCGCCAGCCATGCGGCGTGTGGTCGTGGGCGTGGTCTGCGGCGGCGTAACTCATATGCTATTCCCTCTATATGACATCAAAATCTTTCTGCGCCGGTCCGGCTCTCGTTCAACAATCCCTTCGCGCGTTTCTGCCAACCCACATTTCCAAGATCCGCGGCCTTTGCAAGCAGCTCGTCCTCATCGGCACAACCCAACGCTTTCAATATGGCGTCCCTGGCGACTGCATTGCCAAGTGCTCCGTTTGACTCATACGCCTCCATGCATGCCGGGGGAACAGCTGCCTTTTCCACAAACGCCTTCCTAGTTATTTTAAGCGATTTGCGCACTGCCTTAAGTGCTACCATGACTTCTTGCCTTCGCTCCGCCCCCTCTTCAGTCAACGCTACGGCGGGAAAATCGGTGACCAAAGCCGCCTCATCCGCAACGCCCAACGCAGCCAGTATTTTATCCCGCAACGCAGCGTCCTCTGTATAACCGCGCTGGGAGTATCTTATTACTTCGTCATATTCAACGCCGGCTTTTTCAGCCAGCTGCCGATAGGTGAGGTTTCTGGCCTTGTGACAGCATTTAAGCGAAGCAGATACTTGCCTTCGCCTCAGATGCTCCTTAGCAGTCAACGCCATGATTTACCTTCCGCCATTGACCGTCGCGATGCGTGACGAGTCGGAGGCAGGCGCAATGCCCGCCTGTTTTTGCTTATCCTTCACCCAGGCGGCGAAATCGTCTTTGCTGACCACGTCGATGGCGATCGGCATGAAGCCGTGGCCGACGCCGCACAGCTCGGAGCACTGGCCGTAAAACGTGCCGAGCTTGGTGGCTTTGAACCAGGTTTCGTTGAGGCGGCCTGGAACGGCGTCGCGCTTGATGCCGAAGGCCGGCAGCGCGAACGCATGGATCACGTCGGCGCCGGTGGTGAGCACGCGCACTTTCGTATCGACCGGCACGACGACGCGGTTATCGACTTCGAGCAGGCGGTGGTCGCCGGGTTTCAAATCTTTGTCTTTGAGCATGTAGCTGTCGAAGCCGAAGCCGCCATGGTCGGGATAGTCGTAATGCCAATACCATTGGTAGCCGGTCGCTTTGAGCGTCATCTCCGGCTCGACGTAATCTTCCATGAAATAATGCAGCCGCAGGCTGGGGATGGCGATGGCGACGAGAATGAGGATGGGGATGGTCGTCCAGACGATTTCGAGCGTGGTGTTATGCGTCGTTTTGCTGGGAACGGGGTTGGCCTTGCGGTTGAAGCGCAGGCAGATATAGATGAGGCCGATCAGGATAAAAACGGTAATGATGGTAATGAGCCATAGCAGGAAATGATCGTGCATCGACACCAGCCGCTCCATCACCGGCGAGGCCGGCTCCGGAAAGCCGAGCTGCCAGGGCTTGGCGATGCCTTCAGCGGGCTGCGCATGGGCGGCAAAGGCAGCGCCAACCGATGCGAGAAACGAGAGGGAAAAGAGTTTTTTCATGGGAAGCCCGTCGCGAAGAAGAGAGACACAATATATAGTAGGCGTTTGTAATCTTTCCTTATGATTAACGCAATAATTTTTAGTATCCCCGCACTTGTTGCGGGGTCTGGTAACCCTCCCTCAATAATGTTAAGGGAGGGTTAAAGCCAGCGATCATTTTCTTGGTGTCGGATAATCGGGTGCTTTCGATTCATTGGTTGCAGGCGCGGGGGTTCTCGGACGCTCGACATGGAGCCCGCAATTTTTCCTTATGCCAGCTTTCTCCAGCGCATCGAATTCGCCTTTGAGCCTTCCATATTCAGCAGCCTGGGCGGTATTGCTGTCGAGAAAAAACAGCGCCGGCCAGAAAAGAATAAGGCCGACGCCCATGGCCACCTCATCGTTGCTGGCCGCTTTGTCGTTTTGCGCGGCCAGATCCGAAACACGGCCGGAGACGGTGCTCATTTCCGCGGCGATTTGCTTGCAGCTATACCCGTCATATTGCACCGGCGAAACATATTGCGCCGGAATGTTTCTGGAATGGTCGGCGCAAGCCGAAATAAGACAAAGCGACGTGACTAAAGCGGTGGATTGTTTTATAGATGACTTCATGGTGACTCCCCAAATTGCGGTCTGGCGGCCACCAGCAGAAATTGCTGGTGACCGGGGAGTTTGTAAACCGCTAACAGACGGTCGCGCTGCCCTTTACCTTTCGGCTGGACATGCGACAGCGCCTCCCCGGCCATAGGCCAAGGGAGGTATTATTTCGGCTAATACCAGCCGCTGTTAGTGAGGTTACAACGCCCCGAAACTAGGTTTTTCCTAGTTCTGGTGTATAGTTAGCATGGGGGAATGGGTGAGGTCAATTATTATAAATCAATGCTTTACAAAATATTTATATCTTTGTAACAATTAAAATATTGATTCCGGGATCAATATTTGATGGTATAATGGTGTTACTTGCTCCCCACCGGACATGCCGAAAGGCCCCGGTGGGGTTTTTATTTTTAGGGTCTAGACTTATGATTGAAATACCAATTAATAAGCGCGCTGTTGCATTCTTTGATGGTCAAAATCTTTATTACCACGCTAAAGATGCGTTCGGTTACACCCATCCTAATTATGACCCTAAAAAACTTTTCGCCAGTATTTGTAAAGAAGAGCGCTTAGTAGATCACGGAGTGCGTTTTTACACGGGAGTACATTCGATAACTAAAAATGAATTCTGGCACAAATATTGGGCTAATCGTACTCTATCCATGGGGCGGGCCGGAATTAAAGTTACAACGCGCGATCTTCGTTATCGTGACACAGAAATACAACTGCCTGATGGAAGCACACAAATCATACCCACATCGCAAAAGAAAGGCATCGATATAAGGATTGCTCTTGACATAGTGCGTATGGTGCGCGCAAGAGAGATAGATGTCGCTGTCATTTTTAGCCAAGATCAGGATTTAGCCGAGGTTGCTTTAGAAGTACAAGAAATTGCTAAAGAACAAAAACGATGGGTACAAATATATAGTGCATTTCCTGTTAGTTCTACAGCCAGTGCTTCCAGAGGTATAAATAATACGCAATGGTATAAAATGGATAAAGCATTTTATGATGCGTGCTTAGACACAAAAGATTATCGACCCAATAATTCTTGAGTACAAATCTTATGACGGCAAAAAGAAAGACGTCATAATTATGACCAACACCCCCACCCTCGACTCCCTCTTCTTCACCCGCGCCGGTCTCGATAAGGAGGCGGCGCGGCGCGTGGTCGCGGATGCGCTTTCCGGCATGGATGACGGCGAATTATTTTTGGAATATGCGCAATCGGAATCGCTGAGCTTCGACGACGGCAAGCTGAAAAACGCCGGCTACAATACCAGCGCCGGCTTCGGCCTGCGCTCGGTGCTCGGCGAGGCGACCGCCTATGCGCACGGCTCCGAAATGACCATGGCGGCGCTTACGCGCGCGGCGCAAACCGTGCGCGCGGTCAATTACGGCCAGCAAGGCGTCGTAGCGGCGCACGCGCCCGCATTCGGCACCAACAAGCAGCTTTACACCGACATCAACCCGCTCAAGGAAGTGCCGTTCGAGGATAAAATCGCCCTACTACAGAATGTCGATGCTTATTTGCGGCAAAAAGACAAGCGGGTGAAGCAAGTATCGGTGACGCTTTCGGGCCAATGGCAGGCGGTGCACATCCTCAAGGCCGACGGCAGCGAGGCGGGCGACATCCGCCCACTGGTACGCCTCAATGTCAGCGTCATGGCCGAGCATAACGGCCGCCTGGAAAACGGCTCCTCCGGCGCCGGCGGGCGCATGGCCTACGCGCATTATATCGCCGCCGCCGATTGGAAAAAACAGGCCGACGAAGCGCTGCGCCAGGCGATGGTGAATTTAGAAGCTGTGCCTGCGCCCGCCGGGGAAATGCCGGTGGTGCTCGGCAATGGCTGGTGCGGCGTGCTGCTGCACGAGGCGATCGGCCACGGGCTGGAAGGCGATTTCAACCGCAAGGGCACCTCGGCCTTTTCCGGGCTGATGGGCAAGCAGGTGGCAAGCAAAGGCGTGACCGTCGTCGATGACGGCACGCTGGAAAACCGCCGCGGCTCGCTGTCGGTCGATGACGAAGGCACGCCGACCTCGCGCACGGTACTCATCGAAGACGGCATCCTCGCCGGCTATATCCAGGACCGGCTCAACGCCAGGCTCATGGGCGCGCGCGCCACCGGCAACGGCAGGCGCGAAAGCTACGCGCACCAGCCGATGCCGCGCATGACCAACACCTACATGCTGGCGGGCGATGCCGCGCCCGGCGACCTCATCGCCTCGGTGAAAAAAGGCATCTATGCCGCGCATTTCGGCGGCGGCCAGGTCGACATCACCTCGGGCAAATTCGTGTTCTCCGCCTCGGAGGCCTACCTCATCGAGGACGGCAAAATCACCACGCCGATCAAAGGCGCCACCCTGATCGGCAACGGGCCGGACGTGCTGACCAAGATCCGCGGCATCGGCAACGACATGGCGCTTGATGACGGTGTCGGCACCTGCGGCAAGGCCGGGCAATCCGTGCCGGTAGGCGTCGGCCAGCCCTCGCTGCTCATCGACGCAATGACGGTGGGCGGGACGGCCATTTGAAGGGGAACTGGAGAATTGAAGAAATGAAGAATTGAAGAACAAAGAGGAAACCTCAATTCCTCAATTCCTCAATTCCTCAATTCCTCAATTCCTCAATTCCTCAATTCCTCAATTCCTCAATTCCTCAATTCCTCAATTCCTCAATTCCCATTTATGACAGTTTCATGACAGTTCAGTGACGGAACGATGAAGTTTGCGTTCCCCTAGACATTAGCGTTTGAACCCTGAGCATGATGAGGATAGGATGAATTTATAAGAAAAAAATATCTGATTGAACCAAGAGCAACGTATGAGTCTTCCTATGTTAGATGCCAGCGAATTGAACTTCAGCACTGCGGATTTAATAAGTGTATCGCATGTGGGCGGCAGCATGCCGCAATTTTCGGTCAGCCACGCTGATCGCGTTCAGGCGCAATCCACCGTTGGCAGCCTGGAACGCAGCGAAGAAAAATCCCTTTAAACAAGGGCTTCCTTCCGAAATTGTTGATTTCCTTATATTCTTGTCCCGGTTTAAGGGTTTACAATTTATACATTTTTGTGTAGTATATAGGCTGAGTGAGTGTAAAAGCTTTCCTCGTTAGCAAGTGGCTGTCGCAAAAATATGTCAACCAAATGGAATTCTCAGGTCCTGAGTAAGAATGGGGCCGCCAACTTTGGCGATTTGCTCAAGGATGAATATTCCATCATCCTGCTCCAGGGCAAAAACGTCTTTGGCGATCTGATTTATTGTTACCTGAAAGTCGCCTATCCCGACGTCGAGCGCCTCCAGCTCGCGTTGCAAAGCAACCCGTCCTTCACCGCCAGCGACTACGGCACGGTGATCGCCGCCGGCAAGGGTACGCCGCCCGACAGCGTCAAATCCGAGATCGCCGCCACCTACCGCATGTTCGAAGAGCCGCGCGCCATGCGCCCGCCGCCGCCGCTTGGCGCCGAAAAAAAAGCCTGGGACGAATATTAGTCTTTAGTTGTAAGTCGTAAGTCGTTAGTAATAGCTTGGCTAAGGACTAAAGACTAAGGACTAACGACTCCAATGCTTTCCTTCCCCTCCATCGATCCCGTCGCCCTGCAGCTTGGCCCGCTTGCCATACGCTGGTATTCGCTAGCCTATATCGCCGGTATTCTGCTCGGCTGGTGGCTGATCCTCGCCGAGCATAAAAAACGGCCGCTGGCAAATCTCACCCGCAAAGCCATCGACGACATGGTGATGTATGCGGTGCTTGGCATCATCCTGGGCGGGCGCCTGGGCTACACGCTGTTTTACAAGCCCGGCTATTATCTCGAACATCCGCTGCAAATCCTGCATGTCTGGGAAGGCGGCATGTCGTTTCATGGCGGGCTGGCCGGCTTCATCATCGCTTTCTATCTCTTCGCCCGCCGCCATAATATTTCATTTTTGGGACTCATGGATTTGATGGCGGTCGCCGCGCCCATCGGCCTGTTCTTCGGCCGGGTCGCCAATTTCATCAATGGCGAGCTTTACGGCCGCGTCACCGATTCGCCGCTGGGCATGATTTTTCCCGGCGGCGGCTCCCTGCCCCGCCATCCCAGCCAGCTTTACGAAGCCGCGCTGGAAGGCATCGTATTATTTCTTCTGCTGCTCATACTGCTCAAAACCACCAGGCTGCGCGAAAAAACCGGCATGTTGTCGGGCATCTTCATGAGCGGCTACGGCATCGCGCGCATCGTCTGCGAATATTTCCGCGAGCCGGACGCGTTCCTCGGCTACCTCATGCCCGGCATCACCATGGGCCAACTCCTGTCGCTGCCGGTGTTATTGATCGGGGTGTATCTTATCGCTCGAAAAAAGCCCTCCCCCCTTGGGGGGGAGGGTTGGGTGGGGGGTAATAATAACCGGGTGGGGGGTGAGAAATGATGCCGCCGGCAAATGGCCTCACCCCTCCCCCTAACCCCCTCCCTCAAGGGGAGGGGGAATTAGAGCGTATCATCAAAGACCGCATCGCCGCCGCCGGCCCGATCAGCGTCGCCGACTATATGGAGCTGGCGCTCACCCACCCGGAATTCGGCTATTACATGCGCCGCGACCCGCTGGGCGCCCAGGGCGACTTCACCACCTCGCCGGAAATCTCGCAGATATTCGGCGAGCTGGCCGGGCTGTGGCTGGCGCGCCAATGGGAAGTGATGGGCAAGCCAAAAGCCGCGCTCATCGAGCTTGGCCCCGGTCGCGGCACGCTGATGGCCGATGCGCTGCGCGCCAGCAAGAAAATCAACGGGTTCCACGACGCCATCAGCGTGCATCTGGTCGAAAAAAGCCCGGTGCTCAAACAAAAGCAATGGCACACGCTCGCCGGAAAACATAACCGCATCGAATGGCACGAAACGTTGGACGACCTGCCCGACATGCCCTGGCTGCTCATCGCCAACGAGTTTTTCGACGCGCTGCCGATACGGCAGTTCGTCTATCAAAAAGATGCCTGGCATGAGCGCATGGTGGGTGTGGAAGATGACCACTTAGCATTCGTCATCCCGGCGAAAGCCGGGATCCAGCTACCCTTTCCTCTGGACTCCGGCCAACGCCTGGATAACGACGCAATCGTCGAACATTGCCAACCCGCGCTCAGCATCACGACACGCATCGCCTCGCATCTTAGCGCGCAGGGCGGCGCGGCGCTGGTCATCGATTACGGCTACGCGCAAGGCAAGGGCGATACGCTGCAGGCCATGCACCGACATTCCTATCACGACACGCTGAAAAATCCCGGCGAGGCCGACTTGACCGCCCATGTCGATTTCGCGGCGCTGGCGCAGGCGGCCCTACAGGCGGGCGCGAAAACGTTCGGCCCGGAACCGCAGGGAAGATTCCTGATGAAGATCGGCGCCGGCGTGCGCGTGCAAAAACTCTGCGCGCAGGCCGACAGCGAGCAAAGCGCCGCGCTCATTTCCGGGCTCGAGCGCCTCGCCTCGCCCGACAAGATGGGCGATCTGTTCAAAGTCATGGCGATCGCCGCCGCCGACCATCCGAAGCCGGAGGGGTTTTAATGCACCTGCTCTGCCCCGACCTCGCCGCGCTGCCAAACATCCGCCACGGTTTTTTCACCCGCCAGGGCGGCGTAAGCGTGGGGCTGTATGCCTCGCTCAATTGCGGCCCCGGCTCCGGCGACGCGCCCGAGAAAGTCTTCGCCAACCGCGCCATCGTCGCAGGCACGCTGGGCGCCGCCCCCGGCGCGCTGGTCACTGCCCATCAAATTCACAGCAACCGCGCCGTCATTGTCGAGAAGCCCTGGACGCATAAAGACGCGCCGCAGGCCGATGCGCTGGTCACCAACCGGCCCGGCATTGCGCTTGGCGTGCTTACCGCCGATTGCCTGCCGATTTTACTCGCCGATAATGAACGAAAAATCATCGCCGCCGCCCATGCCGGCTGGAAGGGCGCGTTCGACGGCATCATCGAGGCGACCGTCGAGGCGATGCGAAAGCTCGGCGCCAACAGCGAATCGATTACCGCCGCCATCGGCCCGGGCATCGCACAGCATTCCTACGAGGTCGGGCCGGAATTTTTCGGGCGCTTCATGCAGCGCGATATGCTGAATCGCGATTGTTTCTTACCGGCACTACGGCAAGATCATCACCTCTTCGACCTCAAAGCCTACGCAAAAAAACGCCTGCAAAGCGCCGGCGTTTTTCAGGTAACTGTTTTAGAGAATGACACCTGCGCCGAAGAGGAAAAATTCTTCAGCTGGCGACGCACCTGCCTTCGCAAAGAAAAATCCTACGGCAGGCAGATTTCGGCGATTATGATAAAAAATTCCCCAAACACATAGCTGCGCTGGCTTCAAACAATTTCTTAAATAATTTGTCTGGAAAGCCTGACAAATAGTGAGGATAAATATTACAACCTCACCATCCGGCACAGCTTCCCCTAACAGTCAACTGAGCGGCCGAGTCATGCGACCAGCCACATCTTGTCATGAGACAACGGGCCAGGGCATTACAAAGAGCGATGTCAAAATCCTCGCCATATCGGCCATCGAACAGGTCAATTATAGGCATCCATGCATGGAAACAATTATTTGAACAAACGTCACCCCAATCAGAATCATCTTGCGCCGCCATCGCCGGCGCGCTGAAGGACCCCAGGCCCAGCAAAACAATGGCGGTCAGCATATACGTATAATGTTTCATAGAATTTCCTAATTACCCATTTCGCTCGGCAACACCATCGGCCCAGAAAGCGGCGCATCGGGCACGGCAGGCGGGCGCGGGCGTGGCGGTATGGTCGGTCGCGGTGGAGTGACGATGATGCCTCCCGGCTTGTGGATGTAGCTGGCAGACGCATCGGCGACGCCAAAACCCAGCCCACCCGCCATCGCCAATACCGCCAAACTAACTATTGCTTTTTTCATTGGTTCTAGCCTTAATTACCGTACACAGTTCACGCCGTGAGTATACGTAGCAGCTTCTTCAAATGACATACCGCATCTCATGAAGCAGCCAGCCTGGAGCCGACAAAGAGTGAAGAAAAAGTCTGTACTCAAGTAACCTAGCTCATCAATTATGGGCATCCATGTATCACGACAACCACTTAGACACCCCGTATACTCATCATACTCCTTCTGCGTCGTCGCCGACGCGCTGAACGAGCCCAGGCCGACCATTGTTAACACCGCCAAACTAACTATTGCTTTTTTCATAACTCTCCTCCTATAAACTCTGCTTATATTCTAAGCGATACTGGCGGCGCATAACAGTGAAGCTTAGGTTACGAAACGATGGCGGAATGATGACAAAAAGGTTAATTTCTATTAATGGATTTCTATGGCCCTGATTCCCTTTGACGATCGCGACGGTGTTATCTGGTTTGACGGCAAGCTGGTGCCCTGGCGCGAGGCCAAGCTGCACGTGCTCACCCACGGGCTGCATTACGGCTCCTGCGTGTTCGAGGGCGAGCGGGCGTATGGCGGCAAAATCTTCAAGTCGCGCCAGCATAGCGAGCGGCTGCACCAGTCGGCCAAGCTGATCGGCTTCGAGATTCCCTACAGCATCGACCAGATCGAGGCGGCCAAGCAGGAAGTGCTGAAAGCGCAGAACGTCGTCGACGGCTATTTCCGCCCGGTCGCCTGGCGCGGCAGCGAGGTGATGGCCATCGGCGCGCAGGCCGCCAAGATCCATGTGGCAATCGCCGCCTGGGACTGGCCGGCCTATTTCAAAGGCAACGCCAAGGAAAAGGGCCTGCGGCTCCAATACGCCAAATGGTCGCGCCCGGCGCCCAACACCGCGCCGACCGCCAGCAAAGCCGCCGGGCTTTACATGATCTGCACCATGAGCAAACACACCGCCGAAAGCGAAAGCTACGACGATGCGCTCATGCTCGATTACCGCGGCTTCATCGCCGAGGCCACCGGCGCCAATCTGTTTTTCGTCATCGACGGTAAGCTGCACACGCCCAAGCCCGACTGTTTCCTCGACGGCATCACGCGGCGCACGGCGATGGAGCTGGCGCGCGCAAACGGCATCGAGGTGATCGAGCGTCACATCAAGCCGGAAGAGCTAAAAGATGTCTCGGAAACCTTCCTCACCGGCACGGCGGCGGAGCTCACCCCCATCGGCCAGATCGGCGAGCAGCAATTCTCCGTCGGCCCGATGACCAAAAAGCTGATGGCGGCGTATAGCGAAGCGGTAAGAAAATAAATATTACTACAAATGCTTCCAGCCGGTCTTGACGTAAGCATAGCCGGTCACCAGCGTCAGCGCGGCAGCAAGCCACAGGAAAATACGCCCGAGTAGATCGGCATGCAGCCAGGCCGGGCCGCCGACGCCCAGCAGCAGCAAAAAAATCGCCACCATCTGCATGGCGGTTTTCCATTTCGCGAGTTTCGACACCGGCATGCCGATGCGCACCTCGGCTAAAAATTCGCGCAGGCCCGACACGAGAATCTCGCGGCAGACGATGGCAATCGCCGGGATGATGTCGGCGCGCGTCGCATCGTCGGTATTGGATTGCACCAGCAGCAGAAGCGCCGTCGCCACCAATAGCTTATCGGCGATGGGATCGAGGAATTTTCCGACATTCGACTGCGCGTCCCATATGCGCGCGACATAACCGTCGAGCCAGTCGGTGATGCCGGCAAGCAGAAACAACCCCGCCGACAGCCAATAGCCCCAATCGCCTTTCAGAAAAAATACCATGATGAGCGCCGGAATCACCGCGATGCGCAGATAGGTGAGATAATTCGGTAGGTTTTTGCGTAGGTTCATAAATCACCGGGTTACAGGTAACGGACAACAGGTAACAGAAATAATCCGTTACCCGTCATCTGTCACCTGTTACCTCACTCGAATACCTTCACCTCTTTCGGGCGCACGAAAATATCGTCGTGCTTGCGGATTGCCAGCGAATCCAGAATCGTTTTTGGCACTTCCGCCTGTAAAATCAAGCCGTTTTTGCGCCGCATCTCGAGGCGGGCCAGCGCGCCGGCCGGGTTGACATGGATGACGCGCGCCGGAATATATTCATGTAAATCATCGGGTTCCTTGGCAATATACATTTCGTGCGGGCGGCAGAACACGCGCACCGGCGTGCCGCGCGCCGCCAGCTGGGCGCGCATTTGCTGGCGCGCCTGCACCGACGACTTCAGGGCGACCGGGCTCTTGCCGCTTCCGGGGATGAATTTGCGCACCAGCCCGCCGATTTCCGGGTAGCGCGACAGCCAGCCGGTGGCCTGCGCCGGCGGCGGCGATGGCGATGGCGGCGCTTCCCATAAATCGTCCTCGGCCAGATGCAAATCACCCTTCTCGTCTTTCCAGCCGGCGAATTCGTTGTAGTTGCCGAGGAAGTCGTAAACGAAGCCGTTATCCGGCCGGTGATAGACCGCTTCCGGCGTGCCCACCTGCTCGATCTGGCCGTGATTCATCACCACCACGCGGTCGGCTACTTCCATCGCCTCTTCCTGGTCGTGGGTGACGAACAAGGTGGTGACGTGGATTTCCTCATGCAGCCGGCGCAGCCAGCGCCGCAGCTCGCCGCGCACCTTCGCATCGAGCGCGCCGAACGGCTCGTCGAGCAGCAGCAGCTTCGGCTCCACCGCCAGCGAGCGCGCCAGCGCCACGCGCTGCCGCTGGCCGCCGGAAAGCTGGCTGGGATAGCGGTCGTAAAACTGCTCGAGATGCACAAGCCTAAGCAGCGTCATCACCCGCTCGTGGATCTGCTCAGGCGACGGCCGCTGCGCTTTTGGCCGCACGCGCAGGCCGAACGCCACGTTGTCGAACACCGTCATGTGTTTAAACAGCGCGTAATGCTGGAAAACGAAACCGACGCGGCGGTCCTTGGCGTGGGTGTCGCCGGTATCGATGCCGTCGATCGTTACGGTACCGGAATCAGCGAAATCCAGCCCGGCGATGATGCGAAGCAGCGTCGTCTTGCCGGAGCCGGACGGCCCGAGCAGCGCCACCAGCTCGCCCGATTCGACGCGCAGGCTCAAATCGTTTAGCGCCTTAAAGCTGCCGAATTCCTTGCGGATATTTTTTACTTCGATGGTCATCCCTGTCCCGCCCCGCCATAGCGATAAGCAATCGCTGATTTGAGAAACAGCGTCACCAGCGCCAGCAGCGTCAGCAGCGACGCCACGGCGAAGGCCGCCACGAAATTATACTCGTTATACAATATTTCCACATGCAGCGGTATCGTATTGGTCTGGCCCTTGATATGGCCCGACACCACCGACACGGCGCCGAACTCGCCCATGGCGCGCGCATTGCACAGCAGCACGCCGTAAAGCAATCCCCATTTGATGTTGGGCAGCGTCACGCTAAAAAACGTGCGCAACCCGCCGGCGCCGAGCATAATCGCCGCCTCTTCTTCACCGGAGCCTTGCTCCTCCATGAGCGGAATCAGCTCGCGCGCGACGAAGGGGAACGTCACGAATATCGTCGCGATCACCAGGCCCGGCAGCGCGAAAATAATCTGAATGTCGTGCTCGGCGAGCCACCGCCCCAGCATCGAATGCGCGCCGAACAGCAGCACATAGATCATGCCGGAAATCACCGGCGATACCGAAAACGGCAGCTCGATGAAGGTGATAAGCAGCCGCTTGCCGGTAAACTCGAACTTGGCGATCGCCCAGGAAGCGGCGATGCCGAACACGATATTGCACGGCACGGCAATCGCCGCCACCAGCAAAGTAAGCTTGATCGCCGCCAGCGCATGCGGGTGCGAAAGCGCCTGGCCGTAGGCCACCGCGCCTTCGCGCAGCGCCTCGAAAAACACCACCGCCAGCGGCAGCGCCACCAGAATGCCCACGAATGCCGTCGCCAGCGCGATCAACGCTGCCCGCACCCAAAGCGGCTCGCCGATGGCCGACCTGCTCATGCGAACGCCTCCTTGCCGGCCTGGCGCTGTTGCAGGCGGTTGATGACGAGCAGCAGAATGAACGAGGCCACCAGCATCACGCAGGCAATCGCCGCCGCCGCCGCATAATCATATTGCTCGAGCTTGATGACGATCATCAGCGGCACGATCTCGGAGACGCCCGGAATATTGCCGGCGATGAAAATCACCGAGCCGTATTCGCCCAGGCCGCGCGCGAACGCCATGGCGAAGCCGGTCAGCAGCGCCGGAAAAATGCTCGGCATGATGACGAGCCAAAAAGTCTGCCAACGGCTGGCGCCCAGGCTGATGGCCGCCTCCTCCAATTCCTTTTCCATATCCTGCAGCACCGGCTGCACCGTGCGCACCACGAACGGCAGCCCGACGAAAATCAGCGCTACCCAAATACCCAGCGGCGTAAACGCGACCTGGACGCCCAGCGGATCGAGATATTTTCCCAGCCAGCCCTGCGGTGCATACAGCGCCGACAGCGCAATACCGGCCACCGCCGTCGGCAAGGCAAACGGCAGATCGACCAGCGCGTCGATCAGTTTTTTGCCAAAAAAGCGGTAGCGCGCCAGCACCCAGGCCAGCAGCAGGCCGAACACGATATTCACCAGCGCGGCGGCGAAAGCAATCCCGAAACTGACTTTATAGGCGTGCAGCACGCGCGCATCGGTCACCGCCCGCCAGAAATCGGCAGCGCTCAACTGCGCGGCCTGCATGAACAATCCCGCCAGCGGAACGATCACCACCAGCGCCAGATAAAATAGCGTAAACCCCATGCAGACGCCAAAGCCGGGAATGATGCTGCGTTTTTTCAGGCTGCTTAGCACGCGCTCACATCCTCTATCGTCATATCGGCGCTGCGCCTGCCGTTCCATTCATTGATGCGCAGCTGTCCGGCGACATGCAAGGTTTGCCCGCGCGTCGAAAGCAGCGCATCGCCAAGCGGCGTGCCGACGCAGCGAAACGCAATCGCCGAAAG
>JAGVLW010000036.1 GCA_020054105.1 Alphaproteobacteria bacterium
GCTCCTGGCGCTGCCGCCGGTGCCGGCGCTCCTGCCGCCGGCGCTGCCGCTCCTGCCGCTGGCAAGAAGGACGAAGGTAAGAAGGATAAGAAATGACGGTAAGCCTTAGCGGCTTACCGCTTAGGCTCCCGTCATCCCCGCGAAGGCGGGGATCTCATGCAATCAGATCCTGCGCAGCTGCTATGCAGCTCGCAGGATGACGAGAACACTTATGTACCTCCTCATCGGCCTTGGCAATCCCGGCAGCGATTATGCCGACAACCGCCACAATATCGGCTTCATGGCGGCAGACCGCATTGCCCAGGATTACACGTTCGGCAAATGGAAAAAATCCTTCGGCGGCATGGCTGCCGAAGGCACGATCGACGGGCACAAAACCGTCCTGCTCAAGCCGATGGGCTACATGAACCTCTCCGGCGCGCCGGTTGCCGAGGCGGCGCGTTTTTACAAAATCGCGCCGGCGCAAATCGTCGTCATTCACGACGAGCTCGATATCGCGTTTGGCAAGCTGCGCGTGAAAAAAGGCGGCGGCAATGGCGGCCATAACGGCCTTAAAAGCCTCGACAGCTATATCGGCAAAGATTACTGGCGCGTGCGCATCGGCATCGGCCATCCCGGTGACAAGGACATGGTAAGCGATTATGTATTGTCCGATTTCACCAAGGCGGAAGAAAAGAATGCAGGTAACATGGTGCAGGAAATCTCGCGCCATATCGCCCTGCTGCTTTCCGGCGACGAGGCGGGTTTTATGAACCGCATCTCCCTTGCCTTTCACGAACCACGAACCACCAATCACGAATCACGGGAGTAATATGGGCTTTAAATGCGGTATCGTCGGCCTGCCGAATGTCGGCAAATCGACGCTGTTCAATGCGCTGCTCTCGGCGATGCAGGCCGAGGCGGCTAATTATCCGTTTTGCACGATCGAGCCGAATGTCGGCCGCGTCGGCGTGCCCGACGAGCGCCTCGCCAAGCTCGCCGCCATCGCCGGGTCGCAGCAGATCATTCCCACGCAGCTCGAATTCGTCGACATTGCGGGCCTCGTACGCGGTGCCAGCAAAGGCGAAGGGCTGGGCAACCAGTTCCTCGCCCATATCCGCGAAGTCGATGCGATCATCTATGTGCTGCGCTGTTTCGAAGACGGCAACGTCACCCATGTCGAAGGCACGGTCGATCCGATGCGCGACGCCGACATCATCGAAACCGAGCTGGTGCTCGCCGATTTGGAGAGTCTGGAAAAACGCCTGCCCGCCTTGCAGAAAAAAGCCAAGGGCGGCGGCGATAAGGAAGCCACGGCGCAGGTCGAGATGATCGAGCGCACGCTGAAAGTAGTGAATGAGGGAAAGCCGGCGCGGCTGACCGCAGCCAACAACGCCGACGAGAAAAAAACCCTGCGCGACCTGCAATTGCTCACCACCAAGCCGGTCATGTATATCGCCAATGTCGATGAAGCCTCGGCGGCAAGCGGCAACGCCCTGTCGGCGAAAGTCACGGAGATGGCGGCGAAAAAGAACGCACCGTGCGTGGTAATTTCCGCCAAGATCGAAGCGGAGATTTCGCTGCTGGCGACGCCGGAAGAAAAGCAGGAATTCCTCTCGGCCCTCGGGCTGATCGAGACCGGCCTGGCGCGCATCATCAAGGCCGGCTACGCGCTTCTCGACCTCGTCACCTATTTCACCGTCGGCCCGAAAGAGGCCCGCGCCTGGACGATCGTCAAAGGCACGGCCGGCCCGGCCGCCGCCGGCGTCATCCATACCGATTTCGAGAAAGGCTTTATCCGCGCCGAAACCATCGCTTACGCCGATTACATCGCGGGCAACGGCGAGGCCGGCGCGAAGGAAGCCGGAAAATTCCGTTTAGAAGGCAAGGAATATGTGGTAAAAGACGGGGATGTATTACATTTCCGGTTCAATAACTGATGTTCCGTAAAAAACGCGATGAAAAACCGACGCCGCCCTGGCTGATCTGGCTGGTGGTCGCGTTTTTGTTCTATGCGGTGATCGCCAATCGCGGTGACGATACCAGGCCGGTTCCCAAGCGCACCGAAAGCCCGGTCGAATCGAAAACCGTTTTCAATCTCGATCTCTATAAAGACAAGCTGCTGCCTACCAGCGGCACGACGCTGCGCGTCAAAGACACCGCGCCGGGAAGCGGCCTGCCCGCCATTTGCGGCCAGCAGGTGAAAATTCGCACCCGCGCGTCGCTCGCCGACGGCAGCGTACTCAAGGAAACGCCCGGCGACGCAGCGGAAACATTCACGCTGGGTGAAAAGAAGCTGCCGCCGCTGGTCGAAGAAAATCTCATCGGCATGTTACCGGGCGGCGCGCGCAGCCTGATCGTCCCCGCCAACATGGCCGGCATTGATGACCCGGCTATTACACCCAACACGCAGGTGAAACTCGATCTCGAATTGCTGGAAGCCGCGCCCGCCCTGCCCGACGGTGAAACGATGAGCTTCCGCGTCGCCGACATCGTCCGCAGCATCGGCAAGACGGTCGCTTGCGGCGATACGGTAACGGCGCATGTCACTATCTGGAACATCGAGGGCAAGAAGCTCTACAGCTCGAAAGACGCCGCGCCGCTGCACATCACGCCCGGCGCGTCGGAACTGTTTCTCGGGCTGGAGCAGGGCGTCATCGGCATGAAGCGCGGCGGCCTGCGCACGCTCATCGTCCCGCCGGCGTTCCAAAAACCGCTGCGCGGCAATGCGCCCACTACCATTTTCCCTTGGCCGAAAAATCAAACAGTACTTGTCGATGTCGAGGCGGTACAGTAGTAGATGACCGGATGATTGATGACTAAGTAATCTTAGAGTTGTTTCTTAGTCATCCAGTCATCTAGTTATCCAGTCATCCTCTTCAAGGAAC
>JAGVLW010000079.1 GCA_020054105.1 Alphaproteobacteria bacterium
GCGAGGCTTTGTATAATGCGTCGATAATCTCCGCGTCGACCAGCGAGTTCATCTTGGCCCAGATGGTGCCGGGGCGGCCTTTTTGCACCTGCCCGATCTCATTTTCGATCATGGCAAGCAAGGTTTTGCGCATGTCGCGTGGTGCGACGACCAGTTTCTTGAAAGCGCGCGGCGGCGCGTTGCCGGTGACGAAATTGAACAGGTAAGAAGCGTCGCGACACAGCGTTTCGTCGCAGGTGAAAAACGACAAGTCGGTGTAAACCTTGGCGGTGTTGGGGTGGTAATTTCCGGTGCCGAAATGGGCGTAAGACACCAGCTTCTTGCCTTCGCGGCGTGTGACCAGAATCACCTTCGCATGCGTCTTGAGCGCGACGAAACCGTACACCACCTGCACGCCGGCGCTTTCCAGGTCGCGCGCCCATTTGATGTTGGCCTCCTCGTCGAAACGCGCCTTGAGCTCGACCAGCGCCGTGACCGACTTGCCTGCCTCGGCGGCGGCGATCAGCGCCTTGGCGATCGGCGAGTCCTTGCTGGTGCGGTAGAGCGTCTGCTTGATCGACACGACGTTGGGGTCTTCGACTGCCTGCCACAGGAACTGCACCACCACGTCGAAGGTCTCGAACGGATGGTGGATGACGATGTCCTTGGCGGCGATGGCGGCGAAACAGTCGCCGCCGAAATCGTTGATGCGCTCGGGAAAGCGCACCTGGAAAGGCGGGAATTTAAGCTCGGCCGGCGCGAATTCCAGCAGGTCTTTGAGGGTTGCCAGGCCCAGCATGCCGCGCACCTCAATCGCATCGTCCATGGCGACGTGGATCTGGTCGGAGACGAACTGCACCAGGTGCTTCGAGGCAGGTGCTGCGAATTTGATCTGGATGACGCGGCCGCGGCGGCGCTGCTTGACGGCGCGCTCGAAATTGCGCACGAAATTTTCGTCTTCCTCGTCGACCTCGAGCTCGCTGTCGCGGATGATGCGAAACAGCGCCTTGTCGAGCTTCGCGTAGCCCGGCATCAGCATGTCCAGATGCAGCTCGATGGCGTCTTCAAGCATCAGAAAGCGCGGCTTCTTGCCCGGCAGGCGGATGAAGCGGTGCAGCCGCGCCGGCAGCGGGACGATAACGATCTGCTCTTTTTTATCCTCGCCGGGCGACAACTGGAAGATGAGCGCCAAACCCAGATTGGGCAGGAAAGGAAACGGGTGCGCCGGGTCGATCGAGATCGGCGTGAGCACCGAAAAAATATTATCGGCGAAATGCTGCGCCAGCCAGTCCTTATCGCTTTCATCGAGCTCGCCGGGAGTGACGACCAGCAGCCCGGCAGCGCGCAGCTCCGCGGAAAGCTGCATCCAGCATTCGTGCTGGCGCTCGACCATGGCGCTTGCCAGCGACTCGATCATGTCGAGCTCTTCGCCGGGAGTGCGGCCGTCGGTGCTTTTCTTGGTGATGCCCTGGCGCTCGTAATCTTTGAGGCCGGCGACGCGCACCATGGTGAACTCGTCGAGGTTCGAGGCGGTGATGGCGAGAAAATTCAGCCGCTCCATCAGCGGATGCCGGCGGTTATAGGCTTCGTCGAGCACACGGTCGTTGAATCGCAGCCACGAAACCTCGCGGTTGAGAAAACGCTCGCTACTGAGCATGAGGATGGATTGCGTGTTTTTGGCGGTCATAAAAAATAACTATACAGGAAATATTATTACTTTATGGTAAAATGCAGATGAATTACAAGTGCATAAACTGTAATTTTGTGACCGGCAATATCCTATGATTAATCAAAAAACCCTTTATATTCTGAGACATGCCAAGGCGGAAGCCGGCAGCGCCGCCCAGGAGGACCATCTGCGCCACCTCTCGGCACGAGGGGTGGAGGATGCGGCGCGTATGGGCGCATACCTGGTCGCCAGCGACGTCCATCCCGAGCGGATATTATGCTCGACGGCGGTGCGTACCGCCGAGACGCTGATGAAAATCGAAGAAGCCTACCGCCATACGCTGCCGGTGAAATATGTCGAAAAACTGTATCTGGCTTCGGCCAATGACATGCTGGCGCTGATCGCCGGCGCCGATCAAGCCGTTACAAAACTCATGGTGATCGGCCATAATCCCGGCCTGCATCAGCTGAGCCTCATGCTGGCCAAAAGCGGCGACCCGCATTTACTCGAAGAGCTGGCGATGAAGTTGCCGACGGCGACTTTTCTGTCGATCGAATTTTCCGGCGCGAGCTGGAACGGCATCAAGCATGGCGGTGGCAAGCTCACGCATTTTGTAACGCCCAAGCTGCTCGGCGGTGGCCAGGAATAAAATTTTACTTCCCCTCCCCCGCAAGCGGGAGAGGGGAATTAATGAGAAAGCCAGACGGCCTGTAAGCCGGGTTCTGTACCCTTGCGGGCGATGACCATTCATCTGGGATGCCGATTGCTCGACACCTCGTGCAACCTACCCGAACGGTTATGTGCGCAGCGTCACACCGTTCCTATTTGGTCTTGCTCCCGGCGGGGTTTTCCCTGCCACTTGCGTTGCCGCAAGCGCGGTGCGCTCTTACTTTAAGCTTCCGGCTTTCGCCTTTGGCCGCACCATTTCACCCTTACCATCCTTCGCCAAGGCTTCGGATGGCGGTATATTTTCTGTGGCACTTTCCCTGGGGTCGCCCCCGGCGGGCGTTACCCGCCACCGTGCCGCGTGGAGCCCGGACTTTCCTCCCCTTGCGGGGCGGTCATCCGGCCGTCTGGCGCGATTGAGAGTATAGAGTCTAGCGTGTGGAGTCTAGTAAGGAATTGAGGATCAAGGCGCACTCCTCATCCCATTTTCCCGTCAATAGCTTAGGGCGGAAATGGCGCTGGAAGGCGGTGATGGTTTTAGGCAGGTCGGCGGTGTGATATCCAAAAGATAACAGGTCGCAGGCAGCAGGTAACAGAATTTGCTTGTCTGTTTCCTGTTTCCTGCTTCCTGTGACCTCTATCGGCCATAGGCCAACTCCCTGCCGCGCCAGCCATTGCCAATCGAACAGTTCGCCCGGATCATCCTTGCGTGCGGGCGCGACGTCGCTATGGCCGACAACGTTGCGCGCGGGAATATTGTGGCGCGCGAGGATGCCTTTGCATAACTCGGCGACGGATTCCATCTGTGCTTTCGGAAATGGGCGATAGCCATATTCGTGGCCGGGATTGACGATCTCGATGCCGACCGAGCGTTGATTGATGTTCGTGTTTCCACGCCAGGAGCTGACGCCCGCATGCCAGGCGCGCTGCGCCTCATCGACCAGCCGGTAGATGCCGCCATCCTCGTCGACCAGGTAATGGGCGCTGACCTTGGCGGCGGGATCGCGCAGCTTGTCCAGCGCCGCCGCCATCGAGCGCATGCCGGTGTAATGCAGCACCAGCATGTCGACTTCCTGCCCGTCGCGGCTGTCGAAATTGGGCGAGGGGGTTTCGCGCAGGCTCATGTCGGCTTCCCCGGCATCAGCAATTTCGGCCGGCGCACGACGATGATCGCAACGCCGATGATCACGATGGCGCCGCCGATTATCATCTCGGGCGTCATCACTTCACTAAAATAGATATGGCCGCAGGCGATGCCGGCCAGCGGCGTCAGCAGCGAATAAGGCGCGACCTGCGACACCGGATGGCGGCGGATCAGGTAGTACCACAGGCCGTAAGCGACGATGGTCGAGAAAAACACCGTATAGCCGAGCGCGAGCCAGGCGCTCATGGGTGCGTTTAAAATCAGCGGCCACTGGTTGCCTTCGAGCAGCAGCGATACGGCGAAAAGCTGCGGCGCCGAAAACAGCGACATCCAGGCGAGCATCTGCATGCTGCCGACGCCTTTGAGATGCTTGGCCATCATGTTGCCGATCGCCCAGCACAGCGCGCTGAAGGTCGAGATCGCAAAGGCCAGCGGATGCTGCAGCACGTTGGGCGTCCCGGCGACGATCACCATGCCGGCAAACGCCAGCACCATGCCGGAGAGCCGCCATTTGCCGAGCCGGTCGTTCATGAACAGCGCGCCGATCAGGCAGGAAAACGGCACGCCCATCTGGCCGATGATGGCGACGCTCGAAATATCCAGCCCCATATCGAGCGAGACATACATGGTGGCGAATTGCAGCACGCCCATCACCAGCGCCAGCTTGACGAGCGCGGGCACCTGCGCGCGCGCCGGCCGCGCCACGAACAGCACCATGAGGAGCCCGGTCAGGGCGAAGCGCAGGCCGGTGAGAAAAAACGGCGCGAAATGCGCCATGCCGTATTTAGCGGCGATGAAATTGATGCCCCAGAGCATGGCGACGAGTATGGCAAGGACGCTGTCGAAAAGGCGCATATCAGGCGGGTTTCCTGCTCAGCAGCCGGTAGGCCTCGTTGATCTCCGAGGCTTTGAGCCGCAGCAGCATGTCCACTTCCGGTGATACCGTTTCGGAAGCGAAACGATCGGGATGCCAGGAACGCATCAATTCGCGGTAGCGTTTTTTCACCTGGCCATAGGCGGTTTTTTTATGAAGGCCGAGCACTTCGTGCGGCCTCGGCGTGCTTAAATGGCGCTCGCGCGCGGCGCTGTAATCGGCGGCGCTGATGTCAAGCGCGTGCGAGATGCCGGCAAGCATGCGGTCGTCCTCGCGCGATAGCGACCCGCTGGCGCAGGCGATGGCAAACAAGCGGTCCACCAGCGAGACATACAGCGCGCGACGGCCGGGAAAGAGCTGCTTGATCTGGCTTAGGTAATGGCTATGCGGCGTCGGGTTGGCGCAGGCGAGCATGAACAGCTTGCGCAACTTGCCGCACAGTCCGCCGGTCAGCGGAAAGCCGGCGCGGAAGGCGAGATATTTGTCGCCGGTCAGCGGCGCATTTTGGCTGGCGACTTTCGCGCATAGTGCAATCACCGCGAAGGTAAAGGAGAGCTGGCGGAAGTCCGGTTCGGCAGGGGCAGGGCGGTTGGGTTGTTGCGCCTGCGCTTGCGCCAGCCCGCCGATGCTATAGCGAATCTGCGCGGCGGCGCGGCCGGGCATCGGTAAGGCAAAGCGGGAAAATTTGCGAAGATGCATAGGCGAGATGACTAGATAACCAGATGACTAGATAACCAAGAAAATTATAGGGTATAAAATTACTTAGTCATCTAGTAATCCAGTCATCTAGTCATCTTGTTATTTCACTTCGTGCCCAGTATCTCCTGTCTCGCAACCGGCAGCAGCCGGTGCATTTCCTTGTGGATGTCGTCGGCGGTAAGGGTGATTCCCGCCGCGGCGAAATCGCCCAGCACTTTTTCGACGACGTCTTCGATACCGTCGCGCTCGAAATCCGCTATTACCACGTCCTTGGCGTATTGCATAGCCAAGTCCCCGGTTTTGCCCAGTTTTTCTGCGGCCCACAGGCCCAGGAGCTTGTTGCGGCGGGCGCCGATTTTGAAATTCATCTCTTCGTCACGGGCAAACTTGCTCTCATAGCCCTTTTCGCGGTCGTCAAATGCAGCCATATAAAACTCCTTGTTAACATTGCCTGGCAGCGTATATAAGTGGTTTTGCATCGCGCTGCAATATTGCAGTCGAGTCGAAGTTCATTTATTTTAGAAGGAATGACGATGCGCTCAAAACGAAAGATCTACTCTATGCCGCCGCGCAAGCCGATTTACGAAGGAAAAGCCAAGCAACTGTTCGAAGGCCCGGAGCCGGGCACGCTGATCCAGCATTTCAAGGACGATGCGACGGCGTTCAACAACGTCAAAAAAGGCACCATCAGCGGCAAGGGCGTGCTCAATAACCGCATCTCCGAATATCTGATGACGCGCCTGCACGATATCGGCATTCCGACGCATTTCATCCGCAGCCTCAACATGCGCGAGCAGCTCATCAAGGCGGTGCAGATCGTGCCGCTCGAAGTGATCGTGCGCAACTACGCGGCGGGCAGCTTCGCCAAGCGTTTCGGCGTCGCCGAGGGCAAGGCGCTCGGCCATCCTTTGATCGAATATTGCTACAAGAACGACGCGCTGGGCGACCCGTTCGTCACCGAAGAGCATATTTTCGCGTTCGGCTGGGCAACGCCGCAGGAGCTCGACGAGATCCGCATGTATGCTTTCCGCATCAACGATTTCCTCTCCGGCCTGTTCATGGGCATCGGCATCCGGCTGGTCGATTTCAAGCTCGAGTTCGGCCGCCTGTTCGAAAACGAGCGCGAGCAGCTCGTGCTTGCCGACGAGATCAGCCCCGATAATTGCCGCCTGTGGGACACCAAGACCGGCAAGAAGCTCGACAAGGACCGCTTCCGCCAGGATCTTGGCCAGGTCGAGGACGCCTACCGCGAAGTGGCCCGCCGCCTGGGCGTGCTGCCCAACGAAAAGGAAGCGAGCTATGTCATCGAAGTGAACGCCAAGCTGGCGGGTGCGGCGAAGAAGAAAGCGGCGAAGAAGAAAAAATGAAAGCCAAAATCCACGTCACCTTGAAAAACGGCGTGCTCGACCCGCAAGGCCGCGCCATCGCCGGCGCGCTGCATTCGCTCGGTTTCCCGCAGGTGGAAGACGTCCGCCAGGGCAAATATATCGAAGTGCAGGTAAAGGAAACCGACCGCAAGAAAGCCGAAGCCGCCGTCGAGAAAATGTGCGCCGGGCTGCTGGCCAATACGGTGATCGAGAATTATCGGTATGAGATCAGTGAGTAGGTGTCGGGTGTCAGGTGTCGGGTGTCGGGATAATGCGGGTATCCTGAGCCATTTCTCTTATTCTGTCACCCGTCACCTGTCACCTGTCACCTAGCCTATGCGCTCCGCCGTCATCGTATTCCCCGCCTCCAACTGCGACCGCGACGCGAAAACCGTGCTCGCCGCCACCGGCCTTAATCCGGTTATGGTTTGGCACCGCGACAGCGAATTGCCCAAGGTCGATCTGGTCGTGCTGCCCGGCGGGTTTTCGTATGGCGATTATTTGAGAAGCGGCGCCATGGCCGCGCATTCGCCGATCATGCAGGAAGTCAAAAAACACGCGGCGCGCGGCGCGCTGGTGCTTGGCATCTGCAACGGCTTCCAGGTGCTGACCGAAGCGGGGCTGCTACCCGGCGTGCTCATGCGCAATGCCAAGCTTAAATTCTTATGTCGCGAAGTGTTTCTGCGCGTCGACAGTAACACGACGGTCTTTACCAAGAGTTACCAAAAAGGCCAGATCATCAACGTGCCCATCGCCCATCACGACGGCAATTATTTCGCCGACGATGCGACGCTAAAATCGCTGGAAGACAACAACCAGATCGCCTTCCGCTATTGCAACGAAAAGGGCGAGCTAACCGACGAGGCCAACCCCAACGGCTCGCAGATGAATATCGCTGGCATCTGCAACAAGCAAGGCAACATACTAGGCATGATGCCACATCCGGAGAGACATGCTGAACGGCTTCTCGGCGGCGCGGATGGGGCGGGGATGTTCAAGGGACTGGCGGCCTAATTTTTTTGTTATGCTGAACTTGTTTCAGCATCCACTTGGCTAAAATCCTGTGTTTGTGATTGGTGCGCGGTGGATCCCGAAACACGTTCGGGATGACATTATTTACCCATATACCCCGACAGCCAGGATTCATGGGTTTTTTTGAGCTCGGCGGTGGCGACGCTCATGCCTGCCGCTTCCAGCTTGTCTTTCTGGGTTTTGCCGATGACGGCGGCGGCGACGCCGGCTTTTTTCGCGGCGTCTGCAATGGCTGCGCCGTTTGCGGCGGTAACGATATAACGCGCCTGATCCTCGCCGAACCAGAAGGCGACGTCGTTAGCCCCCTCCCTAGCCCTCCCCCCTTCGGGGAGAGGGGATTGCATTACTCCCTCTCCCGCTTTAGCGGGGGAGGGGTGGGGAGGGGGTGCGATGATTACGCCAATACCATTCTTGTATGTCATCTCGGCGAGTGCCACCAGCAGGCCGCCGTCGGAGCAGTCGTGGCAGGCGGTGGCTGCGCCACTGGCGATTAGCGCACGCACGAAATCGCCATTCTTTTTTTCCACAGCCAGATCCACCGGCGGCGGCGGGCCTTCTTCCTTGCCCAGTATTTCGCGCAGATAAAGCGACTGGCCGAGATGGCCTTTGGTTTCGCCGATGAGGATAATGTCTTCGCCGACATTCACGAAGCTGTTACCGACGCATTTGGATACGTCCTTCAAAATGCCGACGCCGCCGATGGCGGGAGTGGGCAAAATGCCTTGCCCGTTGGTTTCGTTGTACAGCGAGGCATTGCCGGAGACGATGGGGTAATCAAGCGCTATGCAGGCCTCAGACATGCCTTGCAGGCAACCTACGATCTGGCCCATGATGTCGGGCTTTTGCGGGTTGCCGAAATTGAGGCAGTTGGTGATGGCAAGCGGCTGCGCGCCCACCGCGGTCAGGTTGCGCCAGGTTTCGGCGACGGCCTGCCTGCCGCCCTCGACGGGATCGGCGAAGCAGTAGCGCGGCGTGCAATCGGTGGTGATCGCCAGCGCTTTTTTGGTGCCGTGCACGCGCACCACCGCCGCGTCGCCGCCGGGGCGCGCCACCGTGTCGTTGCCGACCATATGGTCGTATTGCTCCCAGATCCAGCGTTTGGAGGCAAGATCGGGGGAGGAGATGAGCTTGAGGAGAGAAGGTAACAGGTTACAGGTAGCGGGTAACAGATTAGAATTATTTTCTGTAACCTGTTGCCTGTAATCTGTTACCTCTTGCCGCTTCGGTGTTGCCACCCAGGGCCGCTCATACATCGGCGCATCCGTCGAAACCGGCGCGATCGGCATGTCGGCGACTGTTTCGCCGTGCCAGGTGAGCACGATGTTGCCGGTGTCGGTGATCTTGCCGATGACGGCGAAATCGAGTTCCCATTTTTCGAATACGCTGCGCGCGAGAGCCTCTTTTTCGGGCTTCAATATCATGAGCATGCGCTCCTGCGATTCGGAAAGCATGATCTCGTACGGCGTCATGCCCTCTTCGCGCATCGGCACTTTGTCGAGCGCGAGCTCGATGCCGCAATCGCCTTTGCCCGCCATTTCCAGCGAGCTGGAAGTGAGGCCCGCCGCGCCCATATCCTGAATGGCGATGATGGCGTCCATTTGCATCAGCTCCAGGCAGGCTTCGATGAGTAACTTCTCGGTGAACGGGTCGCCGACTTGCACGGTCGGGCGTTTTTCTTCCGACGCATCGTCGAATTCGGCGCTGGCCATGGTCGCGCCGTGGATGCCGTCGCGCCCGGTTTTAGAACCGACATAGACGACCGGATTGCCGACGCCGCTGGCCGCCGAGTAAAATATTTTGTCCTGATCGGCGACGCCCACCGTCATGGCGTTGACTAAAATATTTCCATTGTAGGAGGGATGGAAAATGCACTCGCCGCCGACCGTGGGAACGCCGACGCAATTGCCGTAAGAGCCGATGCCGGCGACGACGCCGGAAAGCAAATGTTTGGTTTTCGGATGTTCGGGTGAGCCGAAACGCAGCGCGTTCATGTTGGCAATCGGGCGCGCGCCCATGGTGAACACGTCACGCAAAATGCCGCCGACGCCGGTGGCTGCGCCCTGGAACGGTTCGATGTAGCTCGGATGGTTGTGCGATTCCATTTTGAAAATCGCGGCCTGGCCATCGCCGATATCGATGACGCCGGCATTCTCGCCGGGGCCACAAATCACCCACGGTGCTTTGGTGGGAAGTTTTTTGAGATGCACGCGCGTGGATTTATAGGAGCAATGCTCCGACCACATGACGGAAAAAATGCCCAGTTCCACGAGGTTCGGTTCGCGGCCCAGAATCTTCAGGATGCGTTGGTATTCGTCGGCCGCCAGGCCGTGCTCTTCAACGATATCCGGGGTAATTTGCTGTTTTTTGGCGGTCATAGGGCGTGACATGACGCTTTGTTAGCATTTCGCGGGCAATTTACAACGGAATTTGCCGCGGCCGGTCAAAATAAAAACAACCATTTGTTCTGCAACGATTTTTATGTTATGCCATTGTCACAAAACTTTCATTATTTAAATTAACGGAATTTGTTACGATAGCGGTATGGAAATGGATACCAAGACATTGCCGTGGGACGCGCTTGTTTTCTCGCGAAGCGAGAGCAAGGCGCTGGGCTTTTGGGGCAAGCTGATCGACAAGCTGCGCGATAATTCGCCGCGCGTGGTCGGCGCGCTGAAGCTCGGCATCGACGTCAGTTTCTCATTGACGGGCAATCCTTTCATGATCGCATCCGCGGTCTTTGCCATTGCCGGGCGCCTGGTTGCGATTGCCTGGGGCACGAAAGAAAATCAGGAGAAAATGCTCGAGCGCCATAAAAGCGACGATCCCGATGCGATCGCTAAAACGACGGCCGGCAAAATCATACGGCCCAAGGAATATCCGGTCGAGTCTTCCTCCGCGCTGTCGGTCGTTGCCGAATGGTTCGGTACCGCATACGGCGTTTCGCGCTTCCAAAGCGGCGAGGCTGGCTATACGCCGTTGATTCTTGGGCTGGTCGCCGTTTGGTCTTATGCCAATATTCTGTTCGGCAAGGAAGGCAAGGCGACGAAAAAACCCGCCGACGATGCCGGGCAGGACCCGCTGGTATTCGCGCAGTCGCAGAGCAAGCGGGTGGGATGGTTCGGGAAATTGCGCGCGCTGATGAAAGACAACCCGGTGATGGTCTCGTCGCTCGTCAATGTGGCATTATGCACCGCCGGCGTGATCGGCGGATTAATTGAGATGCATGGTGCGTGGTACGTTACGGCATTTGCCATCGGCATCGTTGCCAATAGCGTGCAGGCGCTGCTGGTGAAAAAGCGCGAGTTCAATATCGAAGGCGCTATCGAGGATAAAATGCAGGATCAACCGGCCGGGTTCGCGCGGAAACTGGCGGAAAAACGCGCCGGGCGCGACGGCGATTTGGGCATGGCGCCGGCATGAGCGAGCCCGATTTACAGAAAATGCTGGAGCAGATCGATGAGGACGTGCAGATCCTGACGCTGGTGGTCGGCCAGCTTGCCGACGGGCGCGACCATTATGCCTATGTGTCGATTCCTCCCAGCAAATACGAGGCGTTCAAAGCCGCCGAGGCGAAGGGCAATTACAACATCGCCGAGTTCGGAAAAATTCTACACCATGCCAACGGGCGCGAGCCGACGGCAGCGGTGAAAAAAGAGATGGAAGAAAAATACGGCGCCGACCATTGCTTCGAGGAAAACCTGCAGGCGATGGAAAAACGCATCGCCGCCGCGCTGAAATCGGAAAGCTAAACCATCGCCGGCTTGTGCTTCGGCGCGTGGCCAAACAGGCGCATCAGCGTGAAGATGGTTGCCAACGTCGCAACATACACAATGAGCTGCATGTAGGTGGGCTGGGCGGTGTAGCCGATCAGCGTATGCAGCGCCTTACCAATAAACGAGCTGTCGGTGATGAGCCAGGAACTGTCCCAGGCGACGGTGGAGAAGGCCTCGATCACGCCCGCCTGCTCGAAAAACACGACGGCCTGCGCCGCCATGCCTGCGGCGAGTAGGGCGATCATCCAGCCGGTAACGGCGAACAGGTGGCGATTGGGAACGCGCAGCAGGCCGAGATAAGTGGCCGTGCCCAGCGCCCCGCCCAGCGCAAGGCCAAGCACGCCGCCCAAGGCCATCATGGGCAGGCTCTCGCCGCCGGAGATGGCGATGCCGTAGAGAAAAAGGACGATCTCCGCGCCCTCGCGCAGTACGGCAACGCCGACCACCACGGCCAGCGCCATCAGCGAGCGCCTGCCATGCGCGACCGCCTCGCCGATGTCTTTCATCTGCAGGGCGATCTCGCGGCCGTGCCGCGCCATCCACACATTGTGCCAGGTGAGCATGAGCACCGCCAGGCTGAGCACGCCGGCGTTGAACCATTCCTGCCCGTAGCCCGACATGGCCGTGTTGATGGAGCCGGCAAACAGCGCCACCACGCAGGCGCCAAGCATGCCGCCGCTGATGCCGCCAATTATCCACCGCCCGCGCCCATTGATGCCGCGCGTCGCCGCCATGACGATGCCGATGATGAGGCCGGCTTCGATGACTTCGCGAAAGACGATGAGTAAAGTGGCGAGCATTATTTTACGATTATCTTACCAATTGCGGTCTTGGGGTTGAACTCGCCCTCGAACTTATATTCGCCCGGCTTGAACGGGCCGACGAGAATGCTGCCTTCGCTGTTGGCGGGGATGATCTTGGCGCGCTTGGGGTTGTACACCTCGAATTCCTCGGCCGTGTTGTCCTGGTTTTTGATGATGAGCTTCACCTTGGTGTCGGCGGGCAATTCCAGCGTGTCCGGCGTGAATTTATGGTCCTTGATGGTGAGCGTAAATTCCGGCGTTTCCGCCAGCGCGGCGCTGGCGGCAAACATGAGCAGGGCGGCGAGAAGCGCGGTCTTTTTCATAGATTCCTCCGTTAACGCAATTGATAATCATTCGCAAAGAGAGAAAATATGTAATGGCGCGGGCTTGCATAGTCAAGGGAAATTGCTTATGTCGTAGCTTATGCCCATGATCGCAGAAGAAATCACCCGGCGGGTCAAGGCCGCCATCCCCGATGCGGCCATCGAACTTCAGGATCTGGCGGGCGATAACGACCATTGGCAGATTACCGTGACAAGCGCGGCATTTGCAGGTATTACCCGCGTGGCGCAGCATAAGATGGTGATGAATGCCATCGGCGAGGGCATGGGGACGACGCTGCATGCGCTGGGTATAAACACTAAGGTGGCAGGTAACAGGTAACAGGTAACAGGTGGCGGATCAAAATATACCTGTCACCCGTCACCTGCTACCTGTTACCTTCATATGAGGAATATATGACCGAGAATCCAATCTTCGACCAAATCCAGAAAGACATTTCCGGCAACGACGTGGTGCTTTACCTGAAAGGCACGAAACAGGTGCCGCAATGCGGTTTTTCGGCGACCGTCGTGCAGGTGCTCGAGCGGCTGGGCGTTGCCGAATATAAAGATGTGAACGTGCTCGCCGACCAGCAGATCCGCGAAGGTATCAAGGCGTTTTCCGACTGGCCGACCATCCCGCAGCTTTACGTCAAAGGCGAGTTCATCGGCGGCTGCGACATCGTGCGCGAAATGTACCAGTCCGGCGAGCTGGCGCAGCTGCTTAAAGATAAAGGCGTGAAGGCGGCGTAAGCGCGTTGCTTATTTAGCCGGACCGCGGGGCTTGGTGCTTCTTCCTTCTTCCGCGGCGGCGAATCCTTCCGTTAGCGTGACTGAAGGAACGGCGAGTCTATTTCCCTCAAAAGCGCGGGAATGATGACCGTTATCTACCGGTGTTGGTGAAACTTCTTCATTTGCCCGCGCAGCTTCTTTTGCTGCGAAGGCTGCGGCGGGCGTTTGCACATGCGGATGCAGGCGTTGCTCAGCGTCGTGTGGTCCTTTGTGGCTCATAGCAGTATCATCCTCTCAAAAATTATATCAAACCCTACCACATGCAATGCATCTGGACTAAGCAGTTTAATATGAATATTTTATGACAGCGGCGAATATTTTTAGGGTTTTTACATCTAGCAGCGATGTTTTTTGGCCTGGCCAGGCGGACAGTGATAATCGGCCACGCCGCCCGGGTAGTAGATTTTGGTATGGGCAGGGTTCGACTCAACCGCACAGGCGGCGCTCAAGAAAACAACCGTCAAAGATAACGCAAAGGATAGGACTCGTCGCATAGGCTTTTCTCCCATAGTTGTAGGAAGTCTGAGCCAAGCGGCATCAATTTTCCATTATTTTGTGCCGCTTCGTAATGGCGATAACGTCCCCTGAGCAGGGCGGATGCCGATCGGCTTAAGAAAGCGCCTCGATCAGCTTTTTCATGTCCCTGGGGAGGTCGCATTTGAAATGCATCGCTTTGCCGGTTGCCGGGTGGATGAGGCCGAGCTCCTTGGCATGCAGCGCCTGGCGTGAAAAGCCGAGCAGGGCTTCCTTGGCGCTTTTTGGCAGCGATTTATAGGTGCCGGCCTTGAGGCGGCTTTCGGTAGATTGACCATAGGTCTGATCGCCGACGAGCGGATGGCCGATATGCGCGAAATGCACGCGGATCTGGTGCGTGCGACCGGTTTCCAAATTGCATTCCACCAGCGAGACACCGCCGAGCTGCTTGAGAATCTTGTAATGCGTCACTGCCGGCTTGCCGCCTTTGGGCACCACGGCCATTTTCTGGCGGTTGGAAAAAGAGCGGCCGATATTGCCGGTGATGGTGCCGCTTTTGAGTTTCGGCGCGCCCCAGACCAGCGCATGATAGGTGCGTTTGAGGCTGCGGTCGGCCAGCTGCGCGCTTAAATGCAGGTGGGCGGCGTCGTGCTTGGCGGCGACGAGCAGGCCGGTGGTGTCTTTGTCGAGGCGGTGGACGATGCCCGGCCGCGCCACGCCGCCGATGCCCGAAAGCGACTCGCCGCAATGTGCGAGCAGGGCGTTGACCAGCGTCATGTCGGGATTGCCGGCGCCGGGATGCACCGTCAGCCCGGCCGGTTTGTTGATGACCAGCAGGTCTTTATCTTCATGGACGATATCGAGGTCGATCGCCTGCGGCTCCATATGCGACACCACGATTTCCGGGATGCGGACCTCGTAACGCTCGCGCAATTTGACCTTAGTGTTGGCATCGGTGACGGCGCTATTGCCGCGAAACACGCGGCCTTCTTCGAGCAGCGCCTGCAAGCGCGAGCGCGACAATTCCGGCAGCTTGCGGGCGAGGAACTTGTCGAGGCGCAGGCTGATATCGTCGGGTTCGACGAGCGCGGTGTGGGTGGTGCTTATCATGAGATCCGACATATAAACGACAGGAAATAGTTTTTGACCCGCAAACATTAAAGCGATTTATGTATTATGTCCACAAGCTCATAGGCACTTGTCATAAAAGATTCATTTTGTTTTTGCGCGCGAGAGGGCTAAAATCAGCGCATGGATACGCTCATGCATGACGATGCCCAGGAAGCCGAGACCTCCCGCGCGCAGCAGGAAATCGCGGCACTGGAGCGCCAGATCGATAATCTTCCTCCCGAATTGCGCGGCGGCGTGCAAGACAAGCTTCGCGCCGCCGTTGCCAGCGCCGGGCCGGGCAGGCCGCCCGAATTAAACGCCATCGTCCAGGAAGTCAGCAGCAAGCAGACGGAAGCCAATGCCGAGGAAGCCAAAAAAATTCAGCAGACGCTTGGCGGCGCCGTCGCCGGTTTAGTCGGGTTCGGCCTCGCCGCCGATGCGATGCAGGAAGTGCAGCAGGCGGGCAAAACATTGTTTGGCGGGGTTGACCATACGGTTGGCGACATGTCGTTTGCATCGCTTATGACGCCGGCTACGCATCCCGGCATGGCGGTGGCGGCTTTGCCCGCGACCGCACGCGCTCAGGGGGTATCCGGCCGATCACTGGCCGATATGGCGTAATCGGCTGTAATTAATGATTATTTCTATGACATATTTGTGACAGCCGTACACTTGCGGCAGGGCGGGGGTGCAAAGCGTCACAAAAGCTTAATTTGCGCCGCCGGCGAAACCGGTGCATAATCAGGATAATGACGCTAATAATGTGGGTTTTTTCCTATGGGCGATAATTACAACGACGGCGAAGACGACCATCCGGCGATGAAGCGGTTCAACCGCCCGCTGGCGATGATCAAGCATGTCGTCCTGAAAGCCCTGAAATGGGCGGTGGTTGGAGCGGTTGCCGGGGCGGTGGTGTTTGGCGTCATCGGGACGCCTTTTACCGGTGCTGCTGCCTTTCTCTCGGCCGGAGCCAGCGCGATAGGTTTGGATACCGCAGCCGGATGGCTTGCCGATAAAGGCGCGACAGCCTTGTTGACGCCGGCCATTAAGGGCCTTGCGCTTGGCGCGATTGCCGGTGCGTCGCTGGGCGGATTGGTCGGCATCGGCGGCGCCAGCGAAGCAGGCGACGAGGCGGCGGAGCGCGCTATCGACAATTACGAGCGCCGCGAGGCGCGGGTGCAAAACAAGGAAATGCTGGCCATGCAATACGAACAGCAGCGCCTGGCGATGAATCAGCAGCGTCAGCCCGATCCCGGGTTGCCAAGCTATGTGCGGGGAAAAACGCCCGATGGCTTGGGGATTGGTGGATAATAGGCGGTTGTCACAAAAACTTCACTTGTGTGTGCGCAGCCATATGGCATAATTAAGGGCATAGAGTTTAACTGATTGTAATAACAAAGAAAAACGTAAAAATACCCGCTTCGGGAGCGTAATTTTAGGTAGAAAAGGGCAGATTATGGTAAAACCGATTGATCACGATACCACCAGCGCCATGGCCACCGGCCTTACCGGCGCGGCAAAAGGCGCGGTTAAGGGCGTGCTGACGGTAGGAGCCGCCGGCGGTATTCTCAGCGCCCTAGTGGCGGCGCCGATTGCTTTGTTTGCCGGCGGGACAGTGGCGACAGCAGCCACGGCAGCCGGGATTGCTTTTCTGGCGGCGGGTATTGTAACCGCCGTGGCAGTGGGGTCGTGGGGTGCGATTATTGGCGGGCTGTTCGGCATGGCCAAGGGCGGCTCGAAAGTCACCGCTGAAAAGGTTGCGTATCAAAAGCGCGCCGAGCAGCGTGCGCATACGCGCGAAATCGAAACGAACAACCAGCAGATGGTTGGCATGCAGCAAGGCTACCAGGCCGGTTTCCAGGAAGGCCAGCAATATGTAGTGGCGCAGCTTCAGGCCGCCCATGAGCAGATGCTGGCGTCGGGCGCGGGCATCAGCCAGCAGCCGGGCGATAAGGCGGCAAAAGTGGCACAGCAGCGCGACGCGCAGCTCGGCGCCGCTCCGCAGATGGCGTAAATAACAGGCAGTCAAAGTAGCTAGCGCAATGTTAGGAAAAATCAAAAATTTTGGTAAAGGCACCCTCAATGTCGGCCTGTTTGCCGCCGGCCTTGGCATCGTGGGCTTAGTTGCCTCTTCCTTCCGCAGGGACGGCGCCCGCCGAAGCCGCGCGCAACTGCGCAATATCGAGCCCCAGGACGCGCCGGTGCCGCAAATGATGATGCCGCAGGAAATGGCGCAGCCGACGCTGATGGGTCAGCCGCTTGCTCCCGGCGAGCATGCCCAGCGCGTGACGATGGCGCGCGGCGGCGTTTCCAACCAGATCGGCGCGGTCAACCCCTCCATGACCGCCGTTCCCGAAGGCTCCGTCCAGGATCTGGGCAGCCCGGCGAACAGCCGCGTTTAGAGCGTTTTCCATTATTCATTCATCCTTCCCAAAAGGGTCAAACTTACGTTTGACATCGGGGTTTTTCTTTGTATATTGCACGTCCCTGTAATTTCGATAGCATTAGGAATAGAGCCCGTGACCAAACGCATTGACGCAAAATACAAGATCAGCCGCCGCCTGGGCGTTAGCCTGTGGGGCAACGCCAAAGACCCGTTCAACAAGCGCGGTTATGCGCCCGGCCAGCACGGCGTCGCCAAGCGCAAGAAAACCTCCGATTACGGCACGCAGCTGCGCGAAAAGCAGAAACTGCGCGGCTATTACGCCAACATCACCGAGCGCCAGTTCCGCAAGATCTACACCGAGGCGTCGCGCCGCAAGGGCGATACCGGCGAAAATTTGATCGGTCTGCTCGAAAGCCGCCTCGATACGGTGGTTTACCGCATGGGCCTGGTCGCCACGCCGTTTGCCGCCCGCCAGTTCGTCAGCCACGGCCATGTGCGCGTCAACGGCAAGAAAGTCAACATCCCGAGCTACAACGTGCAAGAAGGCGATGTGATCGAGATCAAGGAAAAATCCAAGCAGATGGCGGTGGTCATGGAAATGATCGCCAACCCCGAACGTTCCGTTCCGGAATATATCGAGTTCGACAATAAGGAAATGAAGGCGAAATTCGTGCGCGTGCCCAAGCTCGCCGAAGTGCCGTATCCGACGGTGATGCAGCCGAACTTCGTGATCGAGTTCTACTCAAGGTAATCCATCTCATAATAGTGAATTCAAAAAACCCCGCTTCGGCGGGGTTTTTGTTTTGGGACATCTTTGTGTCATGTCGAGTTTGCCGAGACATCTGTTAGCAGATCTCTCGGCGGAGTTTACCCCGGCGAAGGCCGGGGCTCGGGATGACAAAATTAATAGAGATTAAAATCAAAATTGCCTACCGGTTGGGGGAGGGTGGCAACTTATCCACAGGCCATTGAGATTGCCAATTTTTTCAAAAACCTCGCTTGACTCTCCCATGAAATGACAATAATCTCCCATAGATACCCATAAATTCCCAAGCTGCTACAGATTTTTCCGCATCCAGGCCGGCAAAGGAAAGAATGGGTAAAATTTTTGTTATTCAATGGAATGTCGGCGATGCTCTTCCTCTCCACCTATCAAAATCGCATCGACAAGAAGGGGCGCGTGTCCATACCCGCCCAATTCCGCGCTGTGCTGGCGGCGCAGGAATCGCCTTCCATCATTCTCTACCCGTCGCCGATCAATCTATGCATCGAAGGCTGCGGCATGCAGCGCATCATGAAATTCAACCAGCGCGTCGAGCGGTTCGAGCCGTACTCGCCGGAGCGCGACGCGTTTTCGGCGATGCTGTTTGGCGACAGCGTGCAGCTGGCGATGGATACGGAAGGCCGCGTGTCGCTGCCGGCGCCGCTCATCGAATTTTCCGGCCTGCGCGACCACGTCACCATCGTCGGCAAGGGCGAAACGTTCGAGATGTGGGAGAAAAACGCCTTCGTCGAATATATGGAACGGGTGCGCCGCATCGTGCGCGACAACCGCGCGCAACTCAAGGGAGACGCGCCATGATGGCCCATAAGCCGGTGCTGCTCGACGAAATGCTCGACTGGGTCGCGCCCCGCGACCAGGGCACCTATATCGACGGTACGTTCGGCGCCGGCGGCTATTCGCGGGCGATTTTAAAGGCGGCGGATTGCCGCGTGTTTGCCATCGACCGCGACCCGAGCACGCGCGTATTCGCAGAGCAGCTCGAAGCCGAATTCGCCGACCGCTTCGTCTGGCTGCTGGGCAATTTCGCCGACATGGTGTCGCTGGTCGCCACGCACGGCATCCCCCAGGTCGACGGCGTCGTGCTCGATCTCGGCGTGTCGTCGATGCAGCTCGACCAGGCCGCGCGCGGCTTTTCCTTCCGCGCTGACGGGCCGCTCGATATGCGCATGGGCGATGAGGGCATGACCGCCGCCGATCTCGTGAATCACGCCTCGGAAAGCGAGCTTGCCGATATTTTATATTATTACGGCGAGGAAAAAGCGTCGCGGCGCATCGCCGCCGCCATCGTCAGCGCCCGCAAGGTTGCGCCGATTGCGCGCACCCACCAGCTGGCGGAGATCATCCGCGCGGCGCTGGGTGCCGGCAAGCATCAGAAAACCGATCCGGCAACGCGCAGTTTTCAGGCGCTACGCATTCATATCAACCAGGAGTTCGATGCGATCGAGCGCGGCCTGAAAGCCGCCGAGTCGTTGCTCGCCCCCGGCGGCAGGCTGGTGGTGGTGAGCTTCCACTCGCTCGAAGATCGCCTGGTTAAACGGTACTACCACTCCCGTTGCGGTAGATTGGGGGAGCCATCGCGCCATGTGCCTGAGGCACCGGCGTCGGCGGCTCCCCATTTTTTTCTGCCCAAACCGGAGAAACGCGTCGCCAATGACGCGGAACTAAAAGAAAATCCGCGCTCGCGCTCGGCGACGCTGCGGATGATGCAGCGGATGGAATCGGCATGAATCGCTGGTCCACATTGCTATGGACGCTGGTGATCGTGGTGGCCACCTTCATGCTCTACAAGGTGAAATACGAAGTGCAATCGCTACAGGCGCAGGTCGCCGAAACGGCGAAGGCGCTCGAGCAGGAAAAAGAGGCGCTGCATGTGGTCGCGGCGGAATGGGCCTATCTCAACCGGCCGGAGCGGCTGCAGCAACTGTCGGCGAAGCATTTGTCGTCGGCGGGCGTGACCGTCGACCAGATCGCCGAGATCGAGGCCATACCGTTCCCATCGCAATTGCAGGCCGCCGCCGAGGCGCCAAGCAATATCCAGCCCGCCGCCCTGGAGGCGCACGATAACATTGAGGACGTGGAGTGAGTCGCGTTCGCAAAGTCATCGTCAAGGAAAGCACCGGCCGGCGCATCATCGAGCAAAGCCGCATCCGCTTGCTGTGCGTCGGGCTGTTTTTCGTGCTATGTTTCGGCTCGATCAGCGTGCGCATGTTCGAGGTGGCGGTCATACATAAAAACGCTGCCAAAACCATCACCGTCAGCGATTCCGAGGATGGAAATAAAAGCGAGCAGGTGGAAGTGAGCGCGCTCGATCGCGGCCTGACGCGCGGCGACATCGTCGACCGCAACGGCACGCTGCTGGCGACCAGCCTGATGACAAAGTCGCTCTTCGTCAACCCCAAGGAAATAGGCGACCCGGCAGAGATCACGAAGAAACTTGCAACCTTGCTGGGGCTCGACGAAAAGCATCTGGCGGCGCGCATCAAAAAAGACAAATCGTTCGTGTGGATCAAGCGCAACCTGGCGCCCAGGGAGCAGGCTGCGGTCAACAGCCTGGGCATTCCGGGGCTGTATTTCCTGCCGGAAGAGCGGCGCATCTATCCGTACGGCAATCTGCTTTCGCATACGGTGGGCTATGTCGGCGTCGATAATAAGGGGCTGGCCGGCATCGAAAAACATTTCGACCAGCGGCTGCGCGACAGCGCGCTTTCCGGCGAGCCGCTGGCATTGTCCATCGACGTGCGGCTGCAGGCGATCATGCGCGAGGAAATGAAAAAAACGGTGGAGGAATTTCGCGCGATCGGCGCCACCGGCATGATTCTGGACCTGCGTTCGGGCGAGCTGCTTTCGATGGTATCGCTGCCCGATTTCGACCCGCACAAGCCGAGCAAGACCAGCGAAGCCAGCCGCTTCAACCGCGCCGTGCAGGGCATTTACGAGATGGGCTCGACCTTCAAGAGCTTCACCATGGCGATGGCGCTCGACGCCGGCACGGTCACGATGAAAGGCGGCTACGATGCCACCAACCCGTTTAAGATCGCCACCTTCACCATCCAAGACACGCACCCCAAGCGCCGCTGGCTTTCGGTGCCGGAGATTTACGCCTATTCGTCGAATATCGGCACCGCCAAGATGGCGCTCGATGTCGGCGGTAAACGGCAGAAAGCCTTTCTCGAAAAGCTGGGGATGATGCAGCCGGTTGCCATCGAGCTGCCGGAAAAAGCCTTTCCGCTTTATCCGACGGATTGGAAGGAGATCAACACCGTCACCATTTCCTACGGCCACGGCTTCTCGGTGTCGCCGCTGCATCTGATGCGCGGCATCGCGGCGGTGGCGGGCGGCGGCCTGCTTCCGCGGCTGACGCTGGTCAAGGACGGCAATAAGAACAAGCCCGAAGGCGCGCGGGTCGTGCGCGAAGAGACGTCGCGCAACATGCGCCGGCTGATGCGTCTCGTTGTCGATCGCGGCACCGGCAACAAGGCCGATGTGGCGGGCTACCGCGTCGGCGGTAAAACCGGCACGGCGGAAAAAGTCCGTGCCGGCGGGCGTTACGATGAGGACGCCAAGATCGCCTCGTTCGTGGCGGCGTTTCCGGTCGACGATCCGCAATATGTACTGCTGGTGATGATCGACGAGCCCAAAGGCGACAAATCGACCTACGGCTATGCGACCGGCGGTTGGATTTCGGCGCCGGTGGCGGGCCGGGTGATTTCGCGCATGGGGCCGCTTTACGGCATCAAGCCGCTCTATGACGCGCCGCAGGACGATGCCGAGAAATTCTGGGTCGATAACGACGATCCCAAGACGCAACCGATAGTCAATCCCTTGATGCAGAAAAAATACATTCATGCGACCGCTTACTGAACTGCTCGCGCGCTTGGGGCAGCCATTCACCGTCTCCGCTGACATTTCCGCCCTCGCCATTTCGGGCATCACCGCCGATTCGCGCAAGGTCGCTTCGGGCAGCTTGTTCGTCGCGCTCGCCGGGGAAAAAACCGACGGCGCGCAATTCATTACGCAGGCGAAACAACATGGCGCTGTGGCGGTGTTGTGCGGCATGGAGTCGCCGGTGGATGAATCCATCGTTGCGATCCGTGTGGAAAATCCGCGCCTGGCGCTGGCGCAGCTCGCCGCCGCGTTTTACGACAGGCAGCCGGAAACTATAGTCGCGGTCACCGGCACCGACGGCAAGACCTCGACCGCCGAATTCACCCGCCAGCTCTTCGCGCTGCTGGGCAAAAAAGCCGCCTCGATCGGCACGCTGGGCACGATCGGCGAGGGCGGAAAACTGCTTTATCCCGGCTCGCACACCACGCCCGACCCGGTGGAACTGCACCGGATGCTGGCCGAGATGGCGGCTTCGGGTTACACGCATGTCTGCATGGAAGCCTCGAGCCACGGGCTCGACCAGTATCGCCTGCATGGCGTGCGCCTTTCGGCGGCGGCTTTTACCAACCTTACGCGCGACCATCTCGATTACCACAAAACCGAAGAGGCCTATTTCGCGGCGAAGGCGCGATTATTCTCCGATTTTTCCATCGCGGCGGCGGTGATAAATTCGGATGATCCGAGAGCCGAAACGCTGAAAACCATATGTTTTGATAAGCGACTCAGCATGTATGGCATGCATGACAAAATATATGATTATTGGCTTGGCGGGCCGCAAGACAATTGCTTTATCATCAAGCGCGTTACCCCGCTGCCGCAGGGCCAGAATGTGACTATCACGTTTAAATTAGCGCGGCGCTATCTGTGGGGATTAATCACAAATTGTACACCGAAAACGGTCGAGCTGACGCTGCCACTGGTCGGCACCTTCCAGGTGATGAACATGCTTGCCGCTGCCGGGCTGGTGCTGTCCGAGCGTGAGCATAGTGTAGAGAAAGTATTGGGGTTATTGCCGAAACTCAAAGGCATTCCCGGGCGGCTGGAGCTTGTGGCCACGCTGGAAAACGGCGCTACCGTCTATGTCGATTATGCGCACACGCCGATGGCGCTGGCCAATATTCTGCAAACGTTGCGGCCGCATACGCAGGGCAAGCTGCATGTGGTATTTGGCTGCGGCGGCGACCGTGATAAGGGCAAGCGGCCCGAGATGGGCGAGGCGGCCGAGCGGCTGGCCGATGCGGTGATCGTCACCGACGACAACCCGCGCAGCGAAGACCCGGCCGCCATCCGCAAGGCCGTCCTGACCGCAAGCCCGCGCGCCAAAGAGGTTGCGGATCGAAGGCAAGCTATCTATGTTGCGCTGCAGGAATTGCGCGCCGGCGACATACTGGTCATCGCCGGCAAGGGCCACGAGAAGACGCAGATTATCGGCGACCGCACCCTGCCGTTCGATGACGCGCAGGTCGCGCGCGAAGCGGCAAAGGAACTGAAATTGGCAGTATGAATTATTTGTGGAACGAAACAACGGCGGCGCAGGCGACCGGTGGCAAGGCAACCGGCGCTTTCGGCGCGCTGCATGTGGAGATCGACAGCCGCCGCGTCCGGCCGGGCGATCTGTTCGTCGCCGTCAAGGGCGAGCGCGTCGACGGGCACGACTATGTGGTCGATGCGTTCTCGCGCGGCGCGGTAGCGGCTATTGTCAGCCGCGCGGTGGACGGCGGGCCGTGCCTTATGGTCGGCGATACGCTGCAGGCGCTGGCGGATTTAGGCCGGTTCGCGCGGGCGCGTTGTAATGCGAAAATCATCGGCGTGACCGGCAGCGTTGGCAAAACCAGCACCAAGGAAATGTTGCGCATCGCCCTGGCGGCGCACGGCAAAAGCTACGCGACCGTGGGAAATTACAACAACCATATCGGCGTGCCGCTCAACCTCGCCAACCTGCCGCCGGATACGCAATTCGCCGTGTTCGAGATGGGCATGAACCATGCCGGCGAGATTGCGCGCTTAAGCAAAATGGTGCGCCCGCATATCGCGGCGATTACCAATGTCGAATCGGTGCATTTGGAATTTTTCGATTCGCCCGAAAGCATCGCCCACGCCAAAGCCGAGATTTTCGAAGGCGTCGAGCCCGGCGGCATCGCTCTGCTGGGTGCCGATAGCCCGTATTTCACGATATTGCGCGAAGCCGCGCACAAGCACAACGTCAGCCGCATCGTCACTTTCGGGGAAAATACCCCGTGCGATTGCCGGCTGCTGAGTTATCGCGCCGGCGCGTCGGGCTGCCAGGTCGAGGCGGAGATTTTCGGCAAGCGGATGGAATATGCGCTGGCGGCGGTAGGCAAACATTGGGCGACAACGTCGCTGATTGTGCTGGCCGTGGCGCAGGCATTGGAACTGAACCTGACCAAAACCGCCAAGGCGCTGGCGCAGTTCGGCGAGGTGGAGGGGCGCGGCAAGGGGCTTTCGGTGCGGCTTCCCGCCGGCGCAGTCACGCTGATCGACGATAGCTATAATGCAAGCCCCGCTTCGATGAACGCGGCCTTCGCCAAAACCGCCGATATCTGGGAACATTCCGGCAAGCGCGGCCGCAAGGTCGCCGTGCTCGGCGACATGCTCGAGCTGGGCGCAACGGCGCCGGCGCTGCATGCCGGGCTGGCCGA
>JAGVLW010000066.1 GCA_020054105.1 Alphaproteobacteria bacterium
GGGAAGTAGTGCAGGTTGTCGGTCAGGGGGGTGAGCTGGAATGCCTCGATCAGCGCGCTCGTGGCGTCGCCGGCGATGACGTCCACCTGCCGCTCGGCCAGCGCCCGGTGCTCGCGGTTGAGCTTGCGCTCGAGCGTGCGCATGAAACGGGCGGGAGCGCGCGCCGCTTCGATGATCCCCAGCCGGGCATACAGCCGGCGTGGACCGGCAAAAATGGCATTTACCAGCAGCGCGCATAAAGCCAGCAAGGCGTGATCCATAGTTCCCCTTTATTTTACCCTGCAATGTCAATATCATGATTTATCATGCCCGACAATAACCTGCCCCCGCTCGAACAGCTGATCCGCACGCATGGCCTGTCCACGCGCAAATCGCTGGGCCAGCATTTCCTGCTCGACGGCGGCATCACCGACCGCATCGCGCGCTATGCCGGCGAGCTGCGCGGCCATAACGTTATCGAGATCGGCCCCGGCCCCGGCGGGCTGACGCGCTCGCTGCTCAAGGCCGGCGCGCAGGTCCATGCGATTGAAAAAGACGAGCGTTGCCTGGCCATTTTGGAAGGGCTGAAAAACGCCTATGGCGACCGGCTTGCGATCATTCATGGCGACGCGCTGGATATATCGCTTATAGAAGCGATTCCCGCCCCGCGCAAAATCGTCGCCAACCTGCCTTACAATGCCGGCACCGAAATGCTGCTGCGCTGGCTGGGCATGATTTACAATCACGCCGCCTCTTTCACTTCCCTCACCCTGATGTTCCAGAAAGAAGTCGCGCAGCGCATCGCAGCCGCGCATGGCAGCAAGGATTACGGAAGGCTGTCGGTGCTGGCACAATGGTTGTGCGAAGTGCGTTACGACATGGAGCTGCCACCGGAAGCGTTTTCGCCGCCGCCGAAAGTCAGCTCGGCGGTGGTGACGTTGATACCGCGCGAAAAACCGCTGGTCGATGTTTCCAAGGAAGCGCTGGAAAAAGTGATGGCGGCGGCGTTCGGCCAACGCCGCAAGATGCTGCGCTCAGCGCTTAAATCGCTGGGCAATAGCGAAATCTTGCTGGAAAAAGCCGGCATCGATCCAACCCTACGCGCCGAGCAGGTGGATTTATTGACGCTGTGCAAATTGGCGAAGACGTATCAGGAATTACGGTAAGGCGCGTTTTTTTGCCCAGGCTTCTACGGCGAGGCATACCATGCCGGCAATCAGGCAGCCTGGCCAAAGTATCAGAGGCAGGGCGACAAAAATAAGGGCGTTTTGGGCATCGGGCGATGCAATGAAGAACGTATCTATCAGCGCCAATGTCGACAACACCAACAATAGAACAAAAATACTTATGGAAACTCGCTTTGAAATGCGATGAAAGCAGTTTGTCACGCACAGATAGACGAAACCATAAGGCAACCAATTAAACAGCCAAAATATGAGTGTACCGCCTAGCCACTCCACAAGCGGAACGTAAGACTTCCACGGTTGTCCGGCATAGACCATGAAGAAAAATGGAATAACACCCGCGAGTATGAGCAACAACTTCGCCCGGCGATGATGAGCAACGTCCATCACAGCTCCGCCACGAAGCTCGGCAGGCCTTCCTGGCGGACGCGCTTGAGCCGTTCGGCTTTCAAGATAACGTCGATTTTCTGCAGCGTGTGGTCGAGATCCTGGTTGATGAGCACATAATCATACTCGCGCCAATGGCTGATCTCGGCCTTGGCTTTTTCCATGCGTTTCTTGACGGTTTCCTCGCTGTCTTGCGCGCGCTCGCGCAGGCGGCGCTCCAGCTCTTCGAGCGAGGGCGGTAAAATAAATACGCTGATCAGGTCGGCGCGGTTCTCTTCGGCGAGCTGGCGGGTGCCTTGCCAGTCGATGTCGAACAGCACGTCGATGCCTTTGACGATATGGTCGCGCACGAACGCCGCCGGCGTGCCGTATTGATGGTCGAACACGCGTGCATATTCGAGCAGCTGGTTTTTGTGCGCCATGTCCTGGAATTTCGCCGGGCTCATGAAGAAATAATCCCTGCCGTCGACCTCGCCGGGACGCATCGGCCGGGTCGTTACCGATACCGACATGACGATGGCTTCATGCGCCGGCGCGCTTTGGTATTTTTCGAGCAGCCGCCGCGAAAGCGTGGTCTTCCCCGCCCCGGACGGCGAGGAGAGGATGGACATCAGGCCGCGACGGCCAAGCTCCACTTTGGTTTGCAGCGACATAGTTCTATTGCATGTTCTCGCTAACCGCCTGCGCCAGCTCCTGCGGCGTGGCGTCGTAGGGGAAATGGCGGATATATTTTCCGTCCTTGCTCATCAGGTAGATATAGCCGGAGTGATCGACCGTATAATTCGTATCGTCGGCCGCTCCATGTTCACCATGCCCGCCTTCTTCCTCGCCTTCCGGCGGCTCGGTTCTGGAATAATAGGCCTTATAGGCATCGGCTACTTTTTCGATCTGCTGTGGCGTGCCGGTAAGCGCGACCATGCGCGCATCGAAATTGGCGAAATAATTTTTGAGCACGTCCGGCGTATCGCGCTTGGGATCGACGCTGATGAAAATCGGCGCAACGCTACCCGCCTTGTCGCCGAGCAGCTCCATTGTTTTAGACAGGCTGGTGGTGGTAACCGGGCAAATATCCGGGCAATGGGTGAAACCAAAAAACACCAGCATCAGCTTGCCGCGAAAATCGGCGTCGCTGACGGTCTTGCCATGCTGGTCGGTCAGGGTAAAATCGCCGCCGACCATCGCCTGGCCGTGGCCGGTTTCCTGGCCGCCGGCGGCGGGGGAAAGCGTAGAGAAATTCGCCGGGTTCATTTGGGTCAGCCACAGGGCGGCGACAGTGGACAGGGCGAACAGGAAAGTCAGGGATAATAGTATTTTGCGCATAAATTCAAATGGATACCTCTTTGTAGTGGATTGATTGTGCCGTTATTCTGGTTAATATTTCGTAAATCGAGAAAGATAAAATTTCCTTTTTTTTGCGTTAAAAATGTCTTAGCTACTGTTTTTCTTGACTTTTGTAAATTTTTATGTTAAGGTTTGACCGAAGCATAACACAGGATGTGATTTAAAAAGGTCGACAGGATGTTGCCCGTTCTTGCAGTACCTCCTCCTATAGCGCCTTTGCCGGTATTGATCGCAACGCCGATACCGAACGCGACGGCTGCATTGCGCGTTCCGCCGGTCAATGTTGCCCCCTCTTTCAGCAATGAGCAAGTAACTAATGATTTAAAAGGCGGACGCAATCCGTCGCCAAGAGTCGCGCCGGAAACCGCCGCCGCGCATCAGGAAAATGCCAGCTTCGCTCAGACACAGGGTGCTTCCCCAGGCCCGTTCGTCGGATCGCAAGCGACATTTCTCGCGCAGCTTATCAGCCAGGATGTTTCGCCGCAGGCGATTATTTATCTGGCGCAATACGAAAAGCTCATCTCATACGGCAACGTCAAATACAAACCGAGCAATGCCGGGAAACCGCAACCGGCCGGCCTGTTCGCGCAGCTGGTGCATAGCGATGCGCCGCAGCCGGAAATACGGCCTGAGACGGTTCGGCGCGCGCCGGTCGCCGCAGTAAATAGTGATTTCGATAGTAACGAGCAGGAAACCGCCATCGCAGCGCCGACAGATTATTATGAAGAACCGGTGCCCGCGGTCGAAACGGCGACAGAAGCGCCGCGGCCGCAAACACCCATTCTCGTCAATGTCCGCTTCATCGACGCTTACCTGGCGACGAGCGCGCGCAATGAGGAATTTGTCAGCGACAATTCCGCCCTGGCTTAAAAAATCAGATTTCCTGCAATGATATTGTCCGCCGGTTGCTCCCGCAACTTGGCAAGCGTCGTCTCGGCGTAGGTTTCCATCTGCCCGATAATGCGATCATCGACATCCTGCCCGCGATAGAGATTGCGCGCCAGGGCCAGCTTGAAACTCTCCTTGCCGCCGGCGGCCTGCTCATAAGCGTGCAGCCTTCCGTAAAATGCCTGCGCCATTGCTTTGATGCGCTTGCCGATGCCGGTGTCGCTGGCGCCCATTTCGCGCAAGCTGCGATCCATATCGGCAAAAAATATTTCCTGCAAGGCGCGAATAAATTCGCCCGCCTGCGGCGAGGGTTCGCGGCGCAGCCGGTGAATCACCAAAAACAGATGCAGCACGATGACGTCAAAGCGGCCATCGAGCGTATCGGACACGGCGCAGTCGCGATAAAAAAACGGCCGGCGTGACTGCTCCACCAATTGCGCATAGGCAAGGCTCGCTTGCTCTTGCAGCGGATCGGACGAGAACAGTTTTTTGAAAGCAGCTAGCATCAGGGCAACACCCTACGCAACTTGCGAACCCTACGCAACCATCTCTTTTTGCAGCTTCTCGAACGCCCGCACCTCGATCTGGCGGACGCGCTCGCGCGAGATGTTATAGGCCTGGCTCAGATCTTCGAGCGTGTCGGGCTCGTCCTGCAGGCGGCGGCGCTGCAAAATATCGCGCTCGCGCTCGGACAAGGTGGAAAGCGCCTTTTGCAGCAATTGCTGTTTGCCTTCCAGCTCCTGGCGTTCGCCGAGGATCACCTCATGGCTTGGCGCCGGCTCGACGAGGAAATTGATTTTCTCCTCTTCGCCGTCGGCGGAGACGGTGCTGTTGAGATAGACGTCGGAGGCGATCATGCGGCTATCCATGTCGATCACGTCTTCCTTGCTGACCGCGAGTATCTGCGCGACGTCTTCGGCCTGCGCGTCGGACAGCCCATATTCATGCACGTCGCCGATCTTCTTCTTGATCTTGCGCAGGTTGAAGAACAGGCGCTTTTGCGCCGCGCTCGAGCCGATCTTTACCAGCGACCAGCTGCGCAAAATATATTCCTGAATGGCGGCCTTGATCCACCACATCGCATAGGTCGACAGGCGGAAGCCTTTTTCCGGCTCGAACCGCTTGATCGCCTGCATCATGCCGATATTGCCCTCGGCGATCAGCTCGCCGACCGGCAGGCCGTAGCCGCGATATTTAAACGCGATCTTGGCGACGAGGCGCAGATGGCTGGTCACCAGCCGGTGCGCGGCCGACATGTCGCCGTGGTTTTTCCACTGCATGGAGAGGTCGTATTCCTCCTTTTGCGTCAGCATCGGGAATTTGGCGATCTCCTGCAAATAGCGGCGCAGCCCCTGTTCCGGCGAAATGGGCAGGGCGAGGGCAACGGCCTTGGATTGGGGCAGGGCGGGCAGCGTTTTCATCGTAGTCATAAATGAAGCAATACCTCTTAGGCTCTGTTGACGTATTTTATCGCGACTGCGTTGCTGTTCTGGCTAGGCAGCCGATAGACAAGGCGCTGGCAAGGTAGCGCGGACTACCTGCCAGCGCCTTAACGACGCGGATGTCCGCCAGAACGCAACCCTTTAGGGACGGTCGCTTTTTTGAAATGGCGTTGTCAGAAGGCTCGAAAATAGTCACCGCTATTGTCAGCGCCTTCTTTCTAGCCATTTCAAAAAATCGCCTCGTCGCAGTCATGGTAAAATACGTCAACAGAGCCTAGGGACAAGCATTATAGGGCTTTGAGCTCCGGATTGCAAGGGGCCCCCGGAAAACCTCAATAATCCCTGTACAAAATGTTAATTTAGGTTAATTTGAATTGCATGCTTCCCGATACATGGTCTGCCGCCGCTGCCCCCGACCAAAACGACGCATTGCTGGAAATGCTCGCCGGCGAGCGATATGCGCCGGTTACCCTGGCGCGGCAATGGATCATACATACATTGATGCATGGTCTGAATGAGCTTCACAAGCCGGAAATGGCGCAAGCGGCATCGGAGAAGTTTCCTTTTCTTGGCCAGGATCTTCCGGGATTTTTCGGCGGCGAGAAAGCCAAGGCGCTATGCGTCAAAGGCAGCGCCAGCCTTCCTCCCAATCTGCGCGCCGCCGGAGATTTGGATATGACCGTGTCTATGGGGCAAGGCTATAATCCAAAAGCAGAGCAGGCTGCTTTAACCGCGATGATGCATATGATCGCGCCGGAGATAGGTGCCACAGTGAATTTCGCCGACCTGAGTTCACCGCTGCATAAACCGGCTGTACGCAAACTTAAAGACGAAAAATTGCTGATGCGGGCCTATCTTGTCGCCCACCTGCATTGCACCGACGCACCGGACATCAAAAAATATTTAGGCTCGATTTTTAAACTCACCGCAGGAGATCTCAAGCCTCTCGACCAGCTTAACGAAGCAACTATCAAGCACATCGTCGCCGAGCGGAAAGTAAAAGCCGAGAAGCTGGGCTTTACCTATGTACCGACACCGGAAGAGGAGGCGGGCACAGGGCTTTTACTGGCAGTCGCCGTGGAGATGACCGCCAAAGACCGCTTAAATATGTTTTCTCCATGCCTCTTTGGCAATACATCGCAAGTAGCTGGTGATGACCGGTCGGCCACACCGTATAACGGCCTGGCATTCGCTCATCCGATCGAGGAAGCCGCCGATAAAATATTCGCCTTGCTGACCTCGCCTGATCGCGCGCGCGTCGATGAACCGCACGCCAAAGACCTGCTCGATCTGTATGGACGAACGCAAGACGATCATAAATGGCGGCACGCCCGCACACCCTGGCGCGCGAATTCTATGGAAAGCGTGATAGATACGGTGCGTGTGCTCTGGCCGTCGCACCCGGAGTTTCAAGGCGGCGCGCTTTACTTCAAAAAAACCGACCCGGTCGTTATCGGCAACGTCAAACAGGTGCGAAACGGACTGCTCAAGCTCCAGGAGCACGGCATCATCGGCGAGGGCGCCTTCGGCGAACCCATCACCGAGATCAATGCCGACCGCTATGCTGAGCTGCTCTTAAATCATGCCTGGAAAATTTGTGAGCAATGTTTCGGGATAGAGCGCGGCGGCACTCATAAACACCCAAGTTACACGTTGCATCCGCCCAAAGCGGTAGAGGCTTACTGGCAGGCTTGCCGTAAAATTCCCGAACAGGTCAAATCACGCTCAGGCAATGAAAACCATGAACGGCAACGGGCTGACACTATTATCGAAGATTTAAAGCAAAAAATCGGCGCAATGCTGGAAGAAAAATACGATGAGCCTAAAAACATCGAAAACATCAAATCCAGCGGCGCCCTCAACGCCTATCTGCGCGGCGATTCCCA
>JAGVLW010000023.1 GCA_020054105.1 Alphaproteobacteria bacterium
CCGACGGCCCCCGCCCCGCCGCCTGTTCGTCCGGGCCGAAGCCGGACCTGTCCACCGGCCGCGATACGGAGTAGCGCATGTCAGCCATCACCTGCACTCGCCGCATTGAGTTCGACGCCGCCCACCGCCTGTGCGAGCATGAGGGCAAATGCAAATACCTGCATGGCCACCGCTATGCGCTGGAAGCGACCTTCGCCGCCGACGGGCTCGACGCGCTCGGCCGCGTTGTCGACTTTGCCGTCATCAAGGAAAAGCTCGCCGGCTGGATCGGCACGCATTGGGATCACAACACCATTCTCTGCGAAAAAGACCGCCCGCTCGGCGACGCCATCGCCGCCAAGACCGGCCAGAAAATCTTTTACCTTGCCGATAATCCCACCGCCGAGAACATGGCCGGCTATATTTTTGCAACCGTCTGCCCGCAACTCTTCGCCGGGCTGAATATTCGCTGCACGCATGTGCGGCTCTACGAAACGCCGAATTGTTTTGTGGAGGCAACAGGCAACAGATAACAGGTCACAGAAATTCTATTCCGTTACCCGTTACCTGTTACCGACTCAAGGATACAACCTGACCACATCCCACCCGTCGCCCCTACGCGTAAACCGCTCGCGGTCATGCAGGCGGAATTTTCCTTCCTGCCAGAACTCGATGATGATAGGAACCACGCGCCAGCCGCTCCAGAATTCCGGCCGCGGGATTTCGCCGATGCCGAAACGCAACCCCTCGCGCGCCACCGCCTCCACCAATTCCGCCTTGCCCGATAATGGCCGCGATTGTTTCGACGCCCAAGCGCCGATGCGGCTGTCGCGCGGGCGGCTTTGAAAATAGGCGTCGGCCTCGGCGGCGCTGACTGCTTCTGCCATACCCTCCACCCGTACCTGCCGCCCAAGCGGCGGCCAGTAAAAACACAGGGCGGCTTTCGGGTTTGCCGCCAGGTCGAGGCTTTTATGGCTCTCCAGGTTGGTATAAAAAACGAACCCGCGCGCATCGGCTTCTTTGAGTAGCACCATACGCGCCGAAGGCTCGCCTTTGCCGTCGGCGGTCGCCAGACACATGGCGGTCGGCTCGATGATTGCCTTATGCGCCTTGGCCTCGCCCAGCCATTTCTGGAATTGTGCAATCGGGTCGGTCATGCCTCGATAAACCGTAGCGCATCGCCCACCTTGACGCCCAGCAATGCGGCGGTTTCCTCGCCGATATGCACGCCGTCCGGCGTTTCTTCCAGGCCGGCCAGAGTGCTGCGAAACGCCGCCCTGGCGGTATTGGCGATCAGATAGGCCGGTTTCGCGGCCACGGGTTTCAGCCTGGCGATGGCGGCGCGGCGGCTTTTGCGCACGGTGCGGATGCGCGCGCGCTCGGCCTGCATGGTCGGGCCGGCATCGAACACGTCGATATAGCCCTGATGGCGGAAGCCCTCGGTCTCGAGCAATTGCATCGCCGGCCGGGAAGCGGCGAACGGCTTGCCGATGACGGCCTGCGCCTTGGCGTCGAGCAGATTCACATAGATCGGGTATTTGGGCATCAGGTCGCTGATGAACTGGCCGCCTTGCGTCGCATTGATGAAATCCGCCTGCTTGAAATCCATCTGGAAAAAATGCTGCGCGACGTTTTTATAAAAAGGCGAGTCGCCCTGCTCGTCCTGAACGCCGCGGATTTCCGAGATCACCGTATCGGAAAACATCTCGGCGAATTCCGCCATGAACAGGTAGCGGCAGCGCGAGAGGAATTTTCCGATGCCGTCGCGGCGGTAAGCGGGCAGCAGAAACAGCGAGCCGATTTCCGAAGCGCCGGTATAGTCGTTGACCATGTGCAGCACGCGCTGCTGCGAATAAATCCCCAGGCTTTGCGAGGCCTGCACGATGGTGGACAGCTTGTAGGAATAAAACGGATGGCGCAGGCCGACATGGGCGACAACACCCGTCGTGCCCACCAGTTTTTTGCTCTGGGTATCCTCCAGCACGAATAAAAATCCTTCGTCACCACGCGTCGCGTCGCTTTCTTTTATGCTGGCGACCGAGCGGGCGATTTTATGGTCGAGTACCTGCGCGTCGGGCGGCAGCGACGTCATGCCGATGCCCGCCTCCTGCGCCAGCGACAGGATCTCGGCATGATCGGCGGCAACAACCGGGCGAACGACGATCATGGCGTTTTCCCGTGGCTATTTTTTGGAAATGATATAGGCGGAGATCGCATCGTTCAGGCGGGTGATGCCTTCGCGCATTTCCTTGTCGGTGATGACCAACGGCGGCAGGAAGCGCAGCACGTTCGGTCCCGCCTGCAGCACCAGCACGCCGTGATGGCGGCACAGCTCGCCGATTTCGCCGGCCTTGCCGTGGAAGTTGGGCGCAAGCTCGGCGCCGATCATCAGCCCGCGGCCGCGAATCTCGGCAAACAGCGCGTGCTTCTTATTGATCGCCGCCAACGCGGTGGTGAGCTGCTTGCCGCGCGCCGCGACATTTTTCACCAACTCCGGAGTTTGCAGTTTTTTAAGCACGACGCGCGCGACCGCGCAGGCCAGCGGGTTGCCGCCGAAAGTCGAGCCGTGCGAGCCGAATTGGAACGTGTTTTCGGCGCGCTCGCCGATGAGCATGGCGCCGATCGGCATGCCGCCGCCCAGCGCCTTTGCCAGCGTGACCACGTCGGGTACGACGCCCTCTTCGGCGAAATGCGAAAATAATTTTCCGGTGCGCAGCATACCGTCTTGCACCTGGTCCAGGATCAGCAGCGCGTCGTGCTTGCGGCACAGCGCCTGCACATGTTTCAGAAATCCCGGCGCCGCCGGCGTGATGCCGCCCTCGCCCTGCACCACCTCGCTAATGACGGCGCAGGTGTTTTCGCTCACCATCTGCTCGATGGCTTCGAAATCGTTGAACGCGCAATAGCGGAAGCCCGGCGGCAGCGGCTCGAACCCGACATGGTATTTCGGCTGGGCGGTGGCGGTGACGGCGGCAAGCGAGCGGCCGTGGAACGAGCCGGTGAAGCTGATGATCTCGCGGTTCTCCGGCAGCTTGCCCTTGTCGGCGGCGTATTTGCGCGCGAGCTTGATGGCGGCCTCGTTGGCCTCGGTGCCGGAATTGGTGAGGAACACGCGCCTGGCAAATTGCGAGGCCTTGGCCAATTCCTCGGCCAGGCGAATCGGCGGCTCGGTGAAGAAGATATTGCTGGTATGCCAGATTTTTTTGGCCTGGGCGGTTAGCGCGCCGATCAGCTCGCTGCTGCCGTAGCCAAGGCTGCTGACCGAAATGCCGGCGCCGAAATCGACATAGTCGTTGCCGTCGAGATCCCACACCATTGCGCCCTTGCCGCGATCGACGATCATGTCGCGCGGCTTATAAGCGTGCGTATAGTATTTGCGGCCCTTATCGATCAGCGCCTTGCTGGCAGGTTTCGGCTTATGCTGCTGGCCTTTTTTGGCGACCAGGATGAGTTTCGGTTTTTTGGTTTTTCCGGCCATTGTCGATTACTCCGCGCATCCAATCAAAATGATGATACGCCAGCATAAATGGTGTTTACGCAGTTGTAAATGGCGGTTTTAGCCAAATATTTTGGCAAAACGGCGCTTGTTGCGTTTTTTCCAGTGGCCGCGATGGTAGGCGTCGGAAGCCAAAAGCGGCAGAACGCTGCCGGCCTCGGCGAACACCATCTGCTCATAGGCGGTGTCGACCTTGCCCCACGAGCAGGCTTCCTTGAGCGTGGACGACGAGCAGGCGCCGTCGCGCGAATCGGCCACCGTGATCTGCACGGCGTATTTATGCATGTCGACTTCCTTGCCGAGAATCTCGGCGCACACGACCGTATCCTGCGCGAAGTTTTTCGGCACGCCGCCGCCGATCATGAGCAGGCCGGTGGTGCCGGCCTTGATCTTGATGTCGGTCAGCTCGCGGAAATCGGCGATGGAATCGATGGTCATGTGCTTTTTCGGGTTCTTCGCCTGATGGACGACAAGGCCGAAGCCCGCCGACGAATCGGTGAAAGCCGGGCAGAAGATCGGCACGTCATGCTCGTAGGCGAGCTGCACCAGCGAGTCTTTCTTGCGGGCGTTCTTGGTCAGCCATTTGCCCATCTCGGCGATGAACTCGCGCGAGGAATAAGGCCGCGGCTCCAGCGCATTGGCGATTTTCGCGATGGCGTGGTCGCAGGCCTGGAGCTGCTCCTCGTCGATATAGGTGTCGTAGATGCGGTCGATGTAATTCTCGCGCAGCAGCTTGTCGTCGATGAACGGACTGCCCTGATAATGCTTGAAGCCCAGCGCCTCGAAGAAATCCATATCGACGATGGACGCGCCGGTGGCGACGATGGCGTCGACCATGTTGTTCTTCACCAGCTCGGCATAGAGCTTCATGCAGCCGCCCGCCGAGGTCGAGCCGGCCAGGGTCAATATGATGCTGCATTTCTTGTCGGCGAGCATCATGTTGTAAATCTCGGTGGCCTTGGCAAGGTCGCGCGAGGTGAACGACATATGCGCCATCTGGTCGATGATCGGCCGCGCGTCGAACGAGGTGATGTCGATATGCTTGACCGGCTTGGTCAGCAGCATGTGCTTGGCGTTGGTTTTTTTAGCGGTCTGTTTCATTATCTTCTCCTAAAAATAATCCCCGCGCGTTTGACGCGCGGGGAACCGGACCCCGCAACAAGTGCGGGGTTTGGCATTAATTTATTCCAAATATACTCAACATCGGCTTATCGGCCACTTCCACCGTCTCATCGGAATAGAACCCGTTGAAGTTGGTGCGCATGGTCGCGCTATAGGCGCCGAGCTGGCCGATCTCGATCCAGTCGCCTTCGCGGATGTCGTCGGGCAGCGTAAACGGCCCGCGCATGCTATCGACGCTGTCGCAGGTCGGGCCGAAAAACCCGAACTCCGCGATCTTCGTCGACAGGCCGCCGGCCGGGCGGATCGCCCGCACGGGGAAAACGAAGCCCGGCGTGCCGGCATCGAACAGGCTGCCATAGGTGCCGTCATTGATATAGAGCATGTTGCCCTTGCGCAGCTCGACGCGCACGACGACCGAGCCGCCCTCGGCGACCAGCGCCCGGCCCGGCTCGCACAGCAACTGGCACTGCGAGAGCATCGGCTGGCTTTTGACCGCCTTTTTGATGGCTTTCATGTAATTGCCCAGCGGCGGCGGCGTCATGCCCGGATAGATCGACGGGAAACCGCCGCCGATATCGAGCACGTCGAGGCGCACGTCGGTAGCCTGGAGCAGATCCGCGACCATCTGGATAGCCAAAGCGTAGGCATCCGGGTTCATGCATTGCGAGCCGACATGGAAGCACACGCCGAGCTTGGCGCTGGCCTTGCGCGCCGCCATCAGCAGCGAGGGCGCCTGCTCGAGCGGCACGCCGAACTTGCCGGACAAGCTGTAGGCCGCCTGGTTGTTGGGCATGGACAGGCGCACGAAGAGGTTCATGTCGTCGGCATGGTTGGTGACTTCGAGGATTTTCTGCAGCTCGTCATGCGAGTCCAGCGAGAAATCGCGGATGCCGTAGGTGAAATAGGCGCCGTGGATCGCCTCGCGGCTTTTGACCGGATGCATGAAATACATATGCGCGCCGGGCACGTGTTCGGCCACCTGCTTAATCTGGGCCAGCGACGCCACGTCGAAATGGCGCACGCCGGCGCGGGCGATGGTTGCCAGGGCGCGGGCATCGGGGTTGGTTTTGACGGCATAGACCACGTCGCCGGGGAATTGCTTGACGAACCATTTGGCGGCGTTGGCGATGGTAGCCGGGCGCAGGCAATGCACCGGCATGGCCGGGCGCAGCTCGTGCACCATGTCGTCGACGGAACGATACGGGCGCGGCGCGGGTGCGACAAGCGGTTCGCGTGCGGGGGCTATCGATGTTTTTTTGGAAAGGGGTACGACGGTATTTTGTCGGAGGGCTCGGCCGGGAGGCTCGGAATTCGCAGTTTTCATCAAGGTTGGTGTCCTATTCTATGTTAAGGTTCTTCTTCAGGGCTCGCCGGACGAAAACCCAACGAAGCGCTTTTTAAAACACTGTTTGGTAATAACGGCTTGCACAAAATTCCTATACGTTGTTAACGAAGCGATTTCCTATAATGAAAATCAAACTAATAATAAAGTAAAATCGCACAACAATTAAGTGTTTTTTTCATTTTGGGGCAAAAAACTTTCGGGTGCGGTTTTTGGGATACGGTCGCGCCGGAGCGATTATCAATTTGTCAAATCGGCGTCGCTGTGGTTTCTATTGCCTGTCAACCGCACGCAGAGGTCTTGCTCCATGTCCAAACCGCTTCATTTCGACACGCTCGCCATCCATGCCGGCTACAAGCCCGACGCCACCGGCTCGCTGCAGCCGCCCATCTACCAAAATGCCAGCTACCAGTTCCGCGACACCGGCCATGCCGCCGACCTGTTCAGCCTCAAGGAAGCGGGCTACGTCTATTCGCGCCTGACCAACCCGACGGTAAGCGCCTTGCAAGATCGCCTGGCGGTGCTCGAAGGCGGCACCGGCGCCACGGCGGCGGCCACGGGCCATGCCGCGCAGCTTACCGGGCTTTTCAACCTCATGCGCGCCGGTGACGAGATCGTCGTCTCCAACCGGCTCTATGGCGGCTCGACCAGCCAATTTAAAAACAGCTTCGTGCAGTTCGGCTGGAAAGCGCATTTCGTCGATATCGACGACCATGCGGCGGTAAAAAACGCCATCACGCCGCAGACCAAGGCCATCTATTGCGAGAGCTTCGCCAACCCTTCCGGCGCCGTCGCCGACATCAAGGCGCTGGCCGACATAGCCCACGATGCCGGCATTCCACTCCTCGTCGACAACACCATGTCGAGCCCCTATTTGCTTAGGCCGATCGAATGGGGCGCCGACATCGTGTTTAACTCCACCACCAAATTCATTGCCGGCAACGGCTCGGCGATGGGCGGGGCGGTGGTCGAGTCGGGAAAATTCGATTGGGCGAAGAGCGGCAAATTCCCGATGATGGTCGAAGGCGACCCCGCCTATGACGGGCTGAAATTCCACGAGACGTTCGGCAGCCTGGCCTTCACCATGCGTGCCCATGCGGTCGGCCTGCGCGATCTCGGCGCCTGCCAGAGCCCGATGAACGCGTACCTCACGCTGCTGGGCCTCGAGACGCTGCATCTGCGCATGCAGCGCCACTGCGAAAACGCCATGAAAGTCGCCGAGTTCCTGCAAGGCCACGGCGAGGTCGCCTGGGTCACCTATACCGGCCTGAAAGAAAGCCCTTACCACGCGCTCGCCAAAAAATACGCGCCGGGCGGCTTCGGGGCGGTGTTCACCTTCGGCGTCAAAAGCGGCTATGAAGGCGCGAAATCGCTGGTCGGCGCGCTGAACCTCCTGCGCCACGTCGCCAATATCGGCGATACGCGCTCGCTCATCATCCACCCGGCCTCGACCACCCACCACCAGCTTAGCAACGAGCACCGCGCGCGGGTAGGCGTTGCCGCCGAGGGGCTGCGCGTTTCCATCGGCCTCGAGCACGCCCCCGACCTCATCGCCGACCTCGACCAGGCGCTGAGCGCCGCCAAAAGGGCCAGGGCGGCGTAGAAACTGTATAGAAACTATACCATAACTATTGCATTATTATACTTTTTATGCTAGATTCGTCCATAGAGTTTGAATACGATGCCGCTAAAAGCAGCGCCAACAAAGAAAAGCACGGAATTAACTTCAACGAAGCGCGGGCACTCTGGCGGGATGATAAGCGCTTGGAGCTGTCTTCAAAAAGAGCAGGCGAAAACCGCGTTCTAGTGATTGGGCAGATTGGTCGCAAGCATTGGACGGCGATCATTACCTATCGCAACGATGCGATTCGGATTATTTCAGTACGGCGTTCCAGGCCAAAAGAGGAAAAGGCATATGAAACAAAGAAAAAAAACAATCTCCACTAAGGAACTAGACAAAATCTTTGATGAAGGCAAAGAGGATGTTTTGGACTATTTCGATCTCGAAAACGCCCGCCAGCCCGGCCTGGAGGCCAAACGCGTCAATGTGGATTTCCCGACATGGATGGTGCAATCGCTCGACCGCGAGGCAAACCGCCTTGGCGTCACCCGCCAGTCGCTGATCAAAATGTGGCTGGCCGAACGGCTGGGACGTTAGATCGCCGACCTCGACCAGGCACTGAGCGCCGCCAAAAGGGCCAGGGCGGCGTAAAAACCGTCCTGCTCTTAAATGTTTTAAAATTTTTGTGGAGTTCCGGTACGCCTATGTCAGGCCACGCCGAGCATTGAAATTATAACTGAGCAACCCGTGCAGGAAATGCTATCAACAATTCATCAACAAGAACTGAATATTTCTGCCCCTCATAGGGACCCGCGATGAATGCGCCCTGCCCATCCAGAATGCCCTTTTGTTTCAGTAATTCATCCGCTCTTTTAAGGCGGTTTTCTGTACGGGCAGAAAGATGCGTGAAATCTCCGTGTCCAAGTGCACGATCTATTTCACGCTGAGACGTACGACCAAAGCCATTTATTTCCTTCAACCATTCTCTGCCCAGTGTGTCGGCAAGATATTTCAGAACATTGCTATCTGATTTTTTTAAATCCGCGGCGGTCAATTCACCGGAAATAATTTTTTCGGCTACCGCCTTAAATGCCTTATCGGGCCTTTCGAGACCATGCTCTATGCGATACACATAATCAAAATCGTATTGCTCCGGTGCGCCTATGGCATTAGCGGAATCCGCCAATGCCTGCTCGGTCATAGCGGCCTTTTCCAACGATTTCCTGAGCATTTTTCCGAACCACGATATCTCCGCTGGATGTACGGATTTTCTCGCTTCGATCGCTTGACGCGTTCTTTCAACGGCATCTTTCATTGCCGTAACGAATTTTTCTCTCTCTTGGCCTTTGAGGTTTAATGCATCGGCAAGGACAGTGGAGACTTTTTCCAGATGCCGGTCATCTGGCATTTGCCGATTGGATTCCCATTCTTGAATGAGATCCACGGTGATAGGAACGTATTTTTGCTCAGTAGCAATAGTGCGGTTAACAAACACGGCCAGCTGGCTTTGCGTGAGTTCCGCATCATTGCGTGATTTCGCTAATTTATAGCCGAAACTTTTTGATACTGATCCACTGCCTGCTCCGGTTATGGTTATGAAGCAAAAACAGTATATTAATGAATATTAACTGTCAATATTATTCCGCAAGTATCGAAAATTAGAGGATGGACAACCCGCCAAAAACCCTCTAAAAGCCTCCTGCAAAGCCACATTTAGGAAGGTTTTGCGATGCCGATACTAGAAGCCCTCACTTTTGACGACGTATTGCTGAAGCCGCGCGCTTCCAACCTCATCCCCGCCGACGCCGACACCAAGACCCAACTGACCAGGACCATTGCCCTTGGCATCCCGCTCATGTCGGCCGCGATGGATACCGTCACCGAATACCGTCTGGCGATTGCCATGGCGCAGCATGGCGGCATGGGCTGCATTCATAAGAACATGACCATTGCCGAGCAGGCCGCCGAAGTGCGCAAGGTCAAGAAATTCGAATCGGGCATGGTGGTCGACCCGCTGACCATTCACCCCGACGCCACGCTCGCCGAAGCCCTCGCCCTCATCGGCAAGCATAATATCTCCGGCGTGCCGGTGGTGGAGAAATCCGGCAAGCTGGTGGGGATACTTACCAACCGCGACGTGCGCTTCGCCTCCAACCCCAGGCAAAAAGTCTCGGAGCTGATGACCAAGAATAACCTGGTCACCGTGCAAAAAAACATCGCGCGCGACGAAGCCAAAAAACTGCTGCATAAATTCCGCATCGAAAAACTGCTGGTGGTCGACAAGCATTACCACTGCGTCGGGCTGATTACCGTCAAAGACATCGAAAAAGCCGAAGCGCATCCCAACGCCTGCAAGGACGAGCGCGGACGCTTGCGCGTCGCCGCCGCCGTTGGCACCGGCAAGGACGGCATGAGCCGCGCCGAGGCGATGTTCGCCGCCGGCGCCGACGTGCTCGTCGTCGACACGGCGCACGGCCATTCCAAAGGCGTGCTCGACGCCGTGAAAAACATCAAGGCCGCCTGCAAGGGCACCCAGATCATCGCCGGCAACATTGCCACCGGCGAAGGCGCCGAGGCACTCATCAAGGCCGGCGCCGACGCGGTGAAAGTCGGCATCGGCCCCGGCTCCATCTGCACCACGCGCATCATCGCCGGCGTCGGCGTGCCGCAGCTTACCGCCGTCATGGACGTCGCAGCGGTCGCGCGCAAAAAGAACATCCCGGTCATCGCCGATGGCGGCATCAAATTCTCCGGCGACCTCGCCAAAGCCATCGCCGCCGGAGCGAACTGCGCCATGCTCGGCGGCTTGTTCGCGGGCGTCGAGGAAAGCCCCGGCGAAGTCGTGCTCTATCAGGGCCGCTCCTACAAAACCTATCGCGGCATGGGCAGCGTCGGCGCGATGGCGCGCGGCTCGGCCGACCGCTATTTCCAGGACGAAGTCGCCGATAAATTAAAACTGGTGCCCGAAGGCGTCGAAGGCCGCGTGCCGTTCAAAGGCCCCGCCTCGACCGTCATTCACCAACTCATCGGCGGGCTGAAAGCGGCAATGGGCTATACCGGCAGCGCCACGATTCCGATCATGCAGAAAAACGCCGAGTTCATCCGCATCACCGGCGCGGGACTCCGCGAATCGCACGCCCACGACATCACCATCACCCGCGAAGCGCCGAACTACCGGCTGGAGAGTTAGCGATGAAGGAGAAGAAGCCCCCCGCGAAAGACGATCTAAGCCACCTGCCCCGGGATATCCAAGGGCGCATAAGAGCCGGCAGGAACGCTCCACCTTACGAAGAGACAAGAGCTTCGGTGGATGCGTTGATGGGCACTTATAGGGAACGTGACGGCCAGCCACAAAACCCGTTCCAGCTTTTTGTGCCGGAAGGAGATAAATTCTCGAGAATCTTGAGAACCAATTTCAACGATATAAGTTTTGGGCGCCTGCAAACTTTTCTGGGAACCATCGACGTCACGTTTGAAGCTACCTATCCCAACAAGCCTCCCGGGTATAAGAACCATCCGCGCCTGAGCGAGGCCAGCCAGGGCAAAGGCGTCACTTTCACCGTCGTCAGCCCGGACCATCGTTCCGAGCAGCAAAATTGCAAAATTACCATCGACCTTGAGACGTTCGAGGAACTTGCCCTCAAGCACCACCACGACATCAGCCGGCAACTGCCCGACGACAGGCAGAAAACCTTTCTCGCCAGGCTGAAGAAAGCACAGAGGGACGAGCCATCCGCCAATGGAAAACATAGATAGTTTTCCAACCGACGAGATGGGAAACCAAATAAGGACAGCCAGGACATAGCTATGAGCAATAATAGAATAGGCAGGGAAGAAGCCCGGCGCGCCGCGCGAAGTGCTGGACACCGGAACGGCAGTCAATTTGCCCCCGACAAACTTCCGAGTGGCGGAATGCCCTTGACCAGGCAGGAGGAGTTGCGGCGATTGGTGGAAAGCTTTAGCCCGGAGCATAATGGAACCTATACGAGAGTGTTTGATTTTTATCCCAGCGGCGCGTTTTCCGGCTTGGAGCAATATAGCGAATTGCTTAGCGCCATGACGGGAATGGAGATCACCCGCGACGAAAAGGGCAGTCCTGTTTTGGCGGCTGAAAAAGACCCGGCGTTAAAGGGCATTTCGCTTATGGTGGGCGATAAAAAATCCAAAGCGTCCCCGACCCAGGAAGTGACGCTGCGTATTCCGGCCGAGCCTTTTTTAAACTATGCCGCCCGCCTGGAGTGTAAGATGGCCTCGAGATTGCCGCCGGGATGCGAAGAACTCTGGCGCGAGGCACAAGCGGCGGCGAAACGCTCTCCCGCAAACCCTCCTGCCAGATAGACATGACCCCCGGCGCACGCATACAGGCGGCCGTCGAGCTGCTCGGCTCCATCCTTGCCTCGTGGCAATCGGAAAAGCGCATCCCCGCCGACAAGCTGATCGAGAATTATTTCCGCTCGCGGCGCTTCATCGGCAGCAAGGACCGCGCCTATGTCGGCGAGCTGGTCTATTGGGTGCTGCGACACAAGGCGGCGCTCGAATGGTGGCTGGCCGAGAAATTAAAAGGCGACGTGCATGCGCGCGCGATTGTGCTGACCGCGCTGATGCTGCGCAAGGAATGCGACCTGCCCATGCTCGCCGCCCACACGCAAGACAGCGCCCACGCCCTGCCCTCGCTGACCGTGCCGGAGAAAGCGCGCTGCGAGCAGGTTTACGGACAAATGATCGAGCAGCCCGACATGCCCGATCCTGTGCGTTCCAATTATCCGCAATGGATGGATGCGATGTTGCGCGAAAGTTTCGGCGCACGGTTCGAGGAAGCGATGCGCGCGCTCAACACACAGGCGGCAACCGACCTGCGCGTCAATACGCTTAAAACCACGCGCGAGGAATTGCTGGAAGGATTGCGCTCCGAAGCATTCGACGTCTCCCCCACCCCACTTTCTCCCGTTGGCATCCGCCTTGCCAAGCGCGCGCCGATTTTCACTTCGCAGTTTTTCAAGGCCGGGCATTTCGAAGTGCAGGACGAAGGCTCGCAGATGGTGGCGTTGCTCGTCGACGCCAAAGCCGGCGACAAGGTGGTGGATTTTTGCGCCGGCGCCGGCGGCAAGACGCTGGCGATTGCCGCCATGATGAAAAATAAGGGCCGCATATTGGCGTGGGACAATTCCGAAAAACGCCTGAGCCAGATCAAGGAGCGGCTCAAGCGCGCCGGGGTGGACAATGTGCAAATCCACGCCATTGAAAACGAGCATGACCAATTCATCAAGCGCCACAAGGCAAGCTGCGACCGCGTGCTGGTCGATGCGCCGTGCAGCGGCACCGGCACCTGGCGGCGCAATCCCGACATCAAATGGCGGTTCAACGAAAAAGATTTGCAGGAAGTGCTCGCCGTGCAGCAATCCATTCTGCAAAGCGCGGCGCGGCTGGTAAAACCCGGCGGGCGATTGATTTATGCCACCTGCTCGATCCTGCAAAGCGAGAATGAGCGGCAGGTCGAAGAGTTCTTAAAAAACGTCAACAACTTCAGGGTTGTTTGCGCCCGAAAATTATGGGATAAAAATTCCTTTGATGGCGATGCCGATGCGGCATCCTATCTGTCGGTAACCCCACACCAAGATGGGGTCGACGGTTTTTTCGCGGCGGTGCTCGAGCGCCTGCCGTAGTTAATGCACAAGGGAGAAAAGGTTGATGCCTCTACAAAGCCTGATAAATGCGGTGAACGGCTTTTTCGGCCGGTGGTTCCACCAACGCAACATCATCGTCGTCTCCAAGCATAAGGTAAAACATATCTCCATCGGCGCGCTGCCGCAGTTTTGCGTGTTGGCGCTGGTGGCAACCTGCCTGGGCTGGGCGTCTTATTCCACCGGCAGCTATTTCGCCGTCCGCCATGCCTTCAACGAACAGGGGCAGACCTTGCGCTCCGTTGCCGGCGCGCGCGTCGACAGCATGGGCCCGCTTTCCAAACTGGCGCCGCCGAATACCGAACTCGCCTTGCATGATGTAGCTGAGCAGCCGCTATTCACCGTCTCGGCACTCAATGAAAACCGCATGACCGCGCGCATGGCGCAGCTCGAGCAGCAGGTAGCCGAGCTGCAAAACGCCAATGCCGAAATCATCCAGCGCGTGCGCGAAAAAACCGCCGGCAATATCGACAGTCTGGAATCGATCATCCGCGCCACCGGCCTCAACCCGCAAACGCTTAAGAAGCAATATGGCGACAAGCAAAAAGACGGCAAGGCGCAGGGCGGCCCTTACATCCCCGATGACCTGTCGCGCCTGGCTCCCCAGTCGGAGGTGATGTTTTCCGACCTCGACAAACTGGCGCTGCTGCGCACGATTATCGGTAATCTGCCGATCACCTCCCCGATCAAGGACGGCCGTCAGGAAAGTCCCTTCGGCCACCGGATCGACCCGTTCACCGGCCATCTAGCCTTCCATGCCGGCATCGATTTATCCGGCGAGCAAGAAGCCGGCATCCTGGCTACCGCCGACGGCAAGGTCGTTGCCGCCGGCCGCAACGGCGCCTACGGCAAGGCCGTCGATATCGACCACGGCTACGGCATCGTCACCCGCTACGGCCATATGAGCAAAATATTGGTGGAAGAAGAGCAAATCGTGCGCCGGGGCGAAATCATCGGGCTGCAAGGCAGCACCGGCCGCTCGACCGGCGCGCATCTGCATTATGAAGTGCGCTACAATGACCAGCCGATGAATCCGAAAAACTTTTTAAACGCGGGGGAACATGTTCTGGAAAACTAAAAACGATCCACAGTCCGGGTTTTCGCAACGCAGCCATAATTGCGCGCCGTCGGTCATCGCCCAGGACATCAGCATCATCGGCAACATCGTAAGCGAGGGGCTGGTGGATTTCGCCGGCACCATCGACGGCAACATACGCTGCCAGACGCTGACCGTGCGGCCGGGCGGCGTCGTCAACGGCGAAGTAACCGCCAATACCGTGCTGGTATACGGTAAAGTCAAGGGGCTGGTGCGCGCCAAGCATGTGCATCTGTATGATACGAGCCATATCGAGGGTATCGTCATGCATGAGAGCCTCACCATCGAGGACGGCGCCTTTATCGACGGCAAATGCAAGCGCACCGATAAGCCCTTGCCGGAAAAAGCCGAGCCCGCCCCCATGGACGATCTGATGAAGCGTTTCACATCGCCGGAGGAACCGCAACACGAGCCGGAAGTGCGCGTTCTCAAAAATATCCGGCTGATAAGTGCCTAGAGCCGTCTAGCCACCATCCCCTGCCCGTGCTATAATGCGCCCATGCGCATGTTGCTTTTCGCTTTTCTGGTGGTAATCGCCACACCGAGTGCCTGGGCGGCAAGCGGCGGAGGAGGAGGCGCGGCTTATCGGGAATTCGGCGTCACCTATTACCGCCCGGCCAAGCAGCGTATCATTCGCCCGGCCGTTCCCTGGATCATTGTCGACGATAAGGGAGTCCCGCTCAAAAAGAAAAAGGCCGGAGCAAAAAAACTGACGGGCGGCGCGATCGGCAGCGTCGGCGGCATCGGCAAGGTCGGCGGCGGCATCGGCGCAACGGAAACCAGCCCCATCGGCAAGATCGGCAACCCGGCGATGGAAGAAACAATTCCGCTCGAGGACATCGACCTATACGGCGATCTGGAAATAGAAACAGAAAAGTAGTTTGTTTGTACAGCCCGCTGGATAACCAGTCCATCCTTCGCTCCAATCGGAGCTTCGGAGGACACTCCTTCGCCTAAGAACGGCCTTCGTGCGTCAGGCCGAAAATGGCCTGCCACCCGAAGCCGTAGGCGAAGGGTGGTGCGGTCAAGAAGACTCGAATCCATCGCCCGCACGCGGGGCGATGGTTATTATAAAATGAAGTTCGAGGACCGGGAGTGCCACTGGGCACTGTGTGGATTTCTCTGAACGGGCTTTGTAAATGGTGCGGTCAAGAAGACTCGAACTTCCACGCCTCGCGGCGCTAC
>JAGVLW010000049.1 GCA_020054105.1 Alphaproteobacteria bacterium
AGCATCGGCGCGCTCAACATGCTGCGCCCGCTGCTGGTGCCGTTCGGCAAGGCGTTCATCCGCCAGGATCTGGAGACAGTGAGAAAACAGCAAGACGGCCTGCGCGGCGAGCACCCGGCGCTCATGCTCGTAGGCGACGCCGACCAGCAGGCGCTGTGGTATTACAAGCTCAAGAAAGATTATCTCGAATCGCAGCGCGAAGGCACAAAGTTTGAAAATCCGCTGAAGGAAAAAACCCTGCGCTGGCGGAGCTAGGCCACGATGATCGTCTTGACGTTGACGAATTCATGCAACCCGAAGGCGGCAAGCTCGCGGCCATAGCCGCTATTCTTGATGCCGCCGAATGGCAGGCGCGGGTCGCTGCGCACCATCATGTTGACAAAGCACAGGCCGGATTCGATGCGCTCGCGCGCAATGGTTTCGCCGCGTTCCAGGTCGGTGGTGAAGACGGCGCCGCCGAGGCCGAACTCGCTGTCATTGGCGATAGCGATGGCGTCCTCGTCGTCCTTGGCGGGAATGATGACCGCGACCGGCCCGAATAATTCCTCGCTATAGGCGGGCATGGATTTGGTGACGTCGGTCAGGATGGTCGGCGGATAGAAGGCCGATTTGCCGCCGGGATTCTTGCCGCCGAGCAATAGTTTCGCGTCGGCCTTGACGCTGCGGGCGACCTGATCGTGCAATTCGTCGCGCAAATCGGCACGCGACATCGGCCCCAGCGTAGTTTTGCCGTCGAGCGGATCGCCCATCGCCGCCTTGCCGAAGATATCGACGATGCCCTGCTCGAAGCGCGCCTTGTGGCGTTCCACGACGATGAGTCGCTTGGCCGAGACGCAAGACTGCCCGCAATTATTGAGGCGGCTGGCGCCGCAGGTTTTGATGGCGTGGTCGATATCGGCATCGGAGAGAATGAGGTAGGGGTCGGAGCCGCCCAGCTCCAGCACGGTTTTTTTGAGGTGGTTGCCGGCAGCGGCGGCGACCGACTTGCCGGCGGGCGTGCTGCCGGTAAGCGTCACGGCGCGAATGCGCGCATCGGCAATCACCGATTCGACGCGCGAGCCGGGAATCAGCAGCGATTGAAACACGCCGTCAGGCAAACCGGCTTCCTTGAAAATAGATTCAATCGCCAGCGCGCAGCCCGGCACGTTGGAGGCGTGCTTGAGCAAGCAGGCATTGCCCGCCGCCAGCGACGGCAAGATGAAGCGCAGCGCCTGCCAGAACGGAAAATTCCACGGCATGACGCCAAGCACGATGCCCAGCGGCTGGAACGTCACATAGCTTTTGCGGTATTCGGTTTTGACATGCTGGTCGGCCAAGAACGCGACGCTGTTTTCGGCGAAATATTTCGCGGCGCTGGCGCATTTCTCGACTTCGGCGATGGCCTCCTTGAAGGGCTTGCCCATTTCAAGCGTAATGGTGCGGGCGTAGGATTCCTTGTTCTTCAAAATGATTTGCGCGACCGCCGCCAGCGCCTGCGCGCGCTCGGTCACCGGCACGCGCCGCCATGTGCCGAAACAGGCATGGGCGCGGGTGATGGCGTTTTCCACCGCCTGCGCATCGTGAACCGGATATTCCTGGAAGAGTTCCCCGGTGGCGGGGTTGATGCTTTGCTGGGTGTTCATGCGCCCATCATGCCGCAGCAACGGTAAATGTCTGATTAAAATCCGGCGCCCAGGCCGACATCGCCGAAATTGCCGGCATTCTGCGACGTATCCAAGGAGAAGCGGCAATAGCTGAAGCCTTCGTTCCAGCCTTGCTTATATTGGTCGTTGGCCGCCATCTCCGGGCGTTTCTTGAAGCCGAACATCACCTTGTAATACCACTCGCCCTCGGCGGAGATACCGGTGTCGCAGCCGTCTTCCCAGCCGAGATTATATTCCGGCGGGCCCGACGGATCGACCGAAAGCAGGACAGTCGGCCGGCAGCTTGAAGCGGCAAAAAGAGCGATCATGCAAAAAACGATACGTTTCATGGAATAATTGTATCATAATTTTATTAATCATGTGTAACTTTATTATAAGTATTTGAACCGCCGAGTCTTTCGGCAAAGACGATTTCTTGCCTGGCCACTTGCAATAGGCCGCCTCGCGCCCCACACTATTAGATGACTGGATAACTGGATGATTGGATGACCAAGCAAGTTATAAACAAAAATGACGTGGCTGGCCATCTTACGATGCAGCGGCGCCAGTTTGCCGGACTGATAGTTGCCGCCGCCGGCATGGCAATGCTGGGGCTGCATAAAGCCGTCGCCGCCGGCGCGACGATCGTCAAAACCGATGAGGAGTGGAAACGCATGTTGACGCCGGAACAATACCAGGTGCTGCGCGAAGAAGGCACCGAACGGCCATTTTCCAGCCCGCTGAACAATGAAAAGCGTAAGGGCACGTTCGTCTGCGCCGCTTGCGACCAGCCGCTTTTCAGCTCAGCGCAGAAATACGATAGCGGCACCGGCTGGCCGAGCTTCTTCGATACGATCGCCGGCAACGTCGCCACCAAGACCGATTATAAAATGGTGGTGCCGCGCACTGAATATCACTGCGCGCGCTGCGGCGGCCATCAGGGCCATATCTTCGAGGACGGCCCCAAACCGACCGGACTGCGCTATTGCAATAACGGCGTCGCGCTGACATTCGTTCCCGATGAAAAGTAAAATAAAAATATTATTGGCTGTGGCGGCAATTCTCGCCGCCGCGCCGTCGCTTGCGCAAAAACCGGCGCTGCAAAACGCACTGCCGGCGCCCTACGCCGCGCCGGAATTTTCCGGCATCGAGCAATGGCTGAACTCCAAGCCGCTTTCAATGCAGTCCCTCAAAGGCAAGGTGGTGCTGATCGATTTCTGGACCTATTCCTGCATCAACTGCCTGCGCACCCTGCCCTATGTCACCGGCTGGGATAAGAAATACCGCGAGGCCGGGCTGGTGATTATCGGCATCCACGCGCCTGAATTCAAGTTCGAGCAAAATATCGACAACGTCAAAAAAGCCATCGCCAAGCACGGCATCGAATATCCGGTCGCCATCGATAACGGCTTTACTACCTGGAAGGCCTATAAGAACCGCTACTGGCCGGCGCATTATCTGATCGATAAGGAAGGCACGGTCGTTTACACGCATTTCGGCGAAGGCGAATATGACGTGACCGAAAACAACATCCGTGTCTTGCTCGGCATGGAGGCCGCCGCCGCTGAGAATGCGCCGCAAGCCGCCGCAAGCGCGCTTACTCCTGAAACCTATCTTGGCTACGGGCGCGCCGAACGTTTCGGGGGCAAGGAAATATTGCAAGGCAGCACGGAGTTTCATTTTCCCGACGCCATCGCCGGCAATCACTGGGCGCTTGGCGGAAGCTGGACGGTGGATGCCGAGAAAATTATTTCTGCGGAAAAAGGCGCGGCGCTACGGCTGAATTTCACCGCGCGCAAAGTATTTTTAGTGCTGGGCAGCGCCGGCGGCAAGCCGATAAACGCCGCCCTCACGCTGGGCGGCAAACCGGCGGGCAACGTGGCAGTCACCGACCACAGGCTCTATGAGCTGATCGACCAGAAAACGCCGCAAAATAACGTGCTGGAAATCATCAGCGACGCCCCCGGCCTCGAGGCCTACGCCTTCACCTTCGGCTAAAACATTGCACATCCCACGCTGCTGGGCTAAAACGCCTCTATGAAAAATCTACTCGTCACCGGCGGCGCCGGATTTATCGGCAGCACGTTCGTCGCCCAAGCGGTGGCGCGGGGCTGCCGCGTCATCGTGCTCGACAAGCTCACCTATGCCGGGCATGAGGCCAATCTGCGCGGACTCGCGCCACCGCCGCAGCTCGTGCAAGGCGACATCGCCGACCAGGCGCTGGTGACCAAGCTGCTGCGCGAACATGAAATCGACGCGGTGGCGCATCTGGCCGCCGAGTCGCATGTCGATAATTCGATCGCCGGGCCGCAGGCTTTCATCGACACCAATATTGTCGGCAGCTATCTGCTGCTGCAAGCCGCGCTCGATTACTGGCGCGCGCTTTCGCCCGAGCGCAAAGCCGCTTTCCGCTTCCTGCAAGTCTCGACCGACGAAGTTTACGGCTCGCTGGGCGCCACCGGCAAATTCAGCGAAAGCTCGCAGCTGCGCCCGAACTCGCCCTACTCCGCCTCGAAAGCCGCCGGCGACCATCTGGCGCGCGCCTGGTGCGAGACGTTCGGCCTGCCCGTCGTCACCACCCACTGCTCGAATAATTACGGCCCGCGCCAGCACCCGGAAAAACTCATCCCCAACATGATACGCTGCGCGCTGGCCGGCAAGCCCCTGCCCGTGTACGGCGACGGCAAGAACATCCGCGACTGGATCCATGTCGAGGATCATTGCGAAGGGCTGTGGCTGGCGCTAGAGCGCGGCACGCCAGGCGAGAGCTATGATTTCGGCGGTGACGCCGAGGTGGAAAATATTACGCTGGTGAAGCAGATCTGCGCCCTGCTCGACCGCAAGCGCCCGAAACAAGGCGGCAGCTACGCGCAGCAGATCGCTTTCGTCGCCGACCGGCTGGGCCATGACCGGCGCTACGCCATCGACGACCGCAAGGCGCAGGCGGCGCTGGGCTTTACCCGGAAGCATCGGCTAGAGAGCGGATTGGAAGCGACGGTCGATTGGTATCTGGATAATCATTCCTGGTGCGAAACGATTTTGCGGAAAGCCGCTTAGCTCTGATACGCCGGCGTTAGGAACCCCACAGAGACGGCCAGGCGGCTAAGCGCCATCATGACAACCATCGCCAGGGCGTTGATGACCACGACATGCAGCACGACATCGGGCGAAAAGCCGGACAACCCGTCCAGCGGCGACAGCGCGGCAAGAAACAGCACGCCCTGATAAACAACGAGCGCGGCGGCGAACATGGCGGCAACGCCCGCCAGGGTCGGCGTGCTGCGCGGCAGCAGCGGCACCACGCGCAG